>JAAYSQ010000107.1 GCA_012523925.1 Clostridiales bacterium | reverse complement strand
TGTCGCACCCTTCATGGGTGCGTGGATTGAAATTTATTGGAAGAACTAATAGAAGTTGAGTCTCAATCATACCATTTATGTGTGAACCGGTAAGGATGAATTCCTAAGAATATCCTAAAACATAGGAGTTGAAGTGATTGAATTCCATTATATTAGTGTGGGCTTCCACAATTATCCTTGGCCTGCTTACGGTAATGGCGTGGAAGACCCTACCGGGAATACTTATACAACCCAAAGTAAAGCATCCGTTATAGCACAGTATACTGAAGTAGAAAAAGCCGTAGTAAAAGCTTGGGGTGTAGAAATGTTAACCGAAATTATTCAGAAGCAGGTAGCTTTCTGGTCACAGAATTAATTTAGAATATGATTTACTAGTAAAAGTATTAAGGGTGCTGTAATTTGCAGCACCCTTTTTAAAGATAGGATATTATGTTGATTGAGAAAAAATGTATGGATTAATGATTTAAAATCTAGATGTAATGAACTATAAATAAGACATGATAACGCTTTAGTTGATTTAAAATATTTGTATGATATTGAAAAAGGAACAAATGCATATAATGAAACGAATACATATTATATGGAGATTGATATGCCTATTGGAAAAACGGAAGATCCTTTAAACCTAGCTCTTGATTTGCCGGAAGCGACCAGGGAAAAGTCAATTGACCTTAATGTTGGATATACTCCAGAGACAAATACATGGGAACTTATTGTTAAATATAGTGGAAGTCTCGACCGAGTACGAGAGGAACTTGGTATCTCGGTAGTTGAGTTGTTTAATGAGTACGCAATTATAACTATACCGGAGAATTTGATTGATCTCCTTGCAGAGTTTGAAGAGATAGAATTTATTGAGAAACCGAAACGGATATTTTATGAAGTAAATCGAGGAAGAACAATTTCCTGTATTAATCCGCTACAGAGTGGAATTTATAATTTATTCGGAGAGGGAGTTCTTGTAGCTATTATCGATTCAGGGATAGATTATGCTCATCCGGATTTCCGCAATGAAGATGGTACATCCCGAATTGCAGCTTTATGGGATCAGACAATACCGGGGGCT
This sequence comes from Clostridiales bacterium, assembly GCA_012523925.1. GTDB lineage: Bacteria > Bacillota > Clostridia > Lachnospirales > Lachnospiraceae > Mobilitalea. The sequence goes on along the minus strand of JAAYSQ010000107.1, from coordinate 29,282 downwards.
CCTCCGGAAGGTTATGAAATTGGTAGCCTATATACCAATGAACAATTAAATGAGGCTTTGGATGCACCGATACCACAGCGGTTAGATATTGTTCCAAGCAGTGATTCTAGTGGACATGGCACTCATGTTGCTGGAATAGCGGCAGGTAATGGTAGAGCAAGTGGGGGACGCTATCGGGGAGTTGCTTCTCAAAGTGAGTTAGTTGTAGTTAAATTAGGATCCTCGGTAGGGGATTCTTTTCCAAAAACGACACAGCTTATGCAGGGTATTGATTTTGCAATTAGATATGCCATAGCGGTGGGGAAACCTATAGCAATCAATATCAGTTTTGGTACAAATTACGGTTCACACACCGGTGATTCTCTTCTGGAAAGCTATATTAATGATGCCGCAAATCTTTGGAAGAATAATATTATTATTGGTACTGGTAATGAAGGTGCAGCAGGAAATCATGCCGGGGGAATACTACAGATGAATAATATATCTACGATTGAACTAGCGGTTAGTGATTTTGAATTTTCTTTGAATATGCAAATATGGAAGAATTATTTTGACCATTTTGATATTACCATAGTTGCCCCGAATGGTATGAGGGTTGGACCGATACCAAGAATTCTAGGAACACAGCAATTCCGGATTGCGCAGACGGAACTTTTTATCTATTATGGTGACCCTACTCCATATAATCCGCAACAAGAAATTTATATTGAATTTATTCCTGTAGGTAATTATATTAATTCTGGAATTTGGAGGATTGAACTGGTCCCTAGATATATTGTAGTGGGTAATTATGATATGTGGCTTCCTTCGGGTGGTGTGAAAAATCCAGGAACTAGGTTCCTTTTATCTTCAGAGTACATTACCCTTACGGTTCCCTCTACAGCCTATCGAGCCATTTCGGTAGGTGCTTATGATGGTAATACGGATAGTTTGGCGCCTTTCTCCGGCAGGGGATTTACCAGATCGAATGTAATTAAGCCTGATATTGTGGCACCAGGGGTAAATATTATGTCTTGTTCCCCTGGAGGGGGATATACCATGCGCTCTGGCACTTCCATGGCAACGCCATTTGTTACAGGTTCAGCTGCGCTTCTTATGGAATGGGGAATTGTGCGAGGGAATGATCCCTATCTATACGGCGAGAAAATGAAGGCTTACTTAATAGATGGGGCTAGGCAGTTGCGAATTGAAGATGTGTATCCTAATAGAACACTAGGTTTTGGAGCATTATGCTTGGAAAACACCTTTCGAAACATAATATAAATTTAAAAAGAAACGAGTAAGTGTGTGTCTTAGGTATTTTAATCAGTAATAAATCGGCATGGACTGGTGTGTATTACCTGATATGCCGATTTTTCTTATATGGTATAGATATATAGAAATTGTTAAGTGAATTATACACTTATAAAAAAATATGATAAATTTTACATTTATATCTTGTTTTCAATCTCATTATATAATAAAATTTTAGCAAGGTAAAGTTTTCAATGTTTACACAATTTCTTAAAAAAGGATATTCAATATAGTAATTCCACAGTCAATTATATTGTGATAGTTTTAAAATTGACACAGGATAGAACAATATTCAAAGGGGGGGATGTTTTGAACGAATTAACTGGCAAACTAAAAGAAGTACTTGCATCAGTTTTACCGATTACATTTATTGTATTGATACTCCATTTTACCGTAAGTCCACTGGAAGCGAATTTGATATATGCTTTTCTCATCGGCTCTGCTCTAGTAATTATCGGCTTAACTATATTCCTGTTCGGAATAGATCAAGGGCTTGAACCAATTGGACATGGTGTTGGAAATACACTTACTCAGTCAAATCGCTACGCTGTGATAATTACAGTTAGTTTGATTTTGGGTTTTTTTATTTCCTACGCAGAGCCGGATATACACATTCTTGCTAAACAGGTAGACAGCGTGACCTCTGGTCAGTTTAATAACACCTTGATGGTAATTGCGGTCTCTGTTGGACTTGGAACGATGATGACTCTTGGAATGTTGCGCATCCTAAAGAATATCCGATTGAAATATGTGTTTACAGGTGCATACGGCTTAATCTTTATTCTGTCATTATTCTCATCTTTTGATTTTCTGGCCATAGCATTTGATGCATCAGGAGCTACGACAGGTGCAATTACAGTTCCTTTTATGCTGGCATTGGCTGCCGGGGTCTCCTCATTGAAAAAAGATAGTAAGTTGAGTGAAGCTGATAGCTTTGGCTTGGTAGGCATTTCTTCTACAGGTGCAATCCTCGGTGTGTTGATTGTAGGCTTATTTATTGAAAATGGCAAACTAAATGGCGTTTTGCCAGAAGCAGACATAACTAGCACTAATCTATTGAATACATATGTTTCTAAACTGTTTCGTATTGCATGGGAGTCTTTTTTGACACTGCTACCTATTATTATCGCATATATCATATTTCAGATATTTTTCTTTAAACACAAAAAAAACAAGGTAATTGATATTGCCCGAGGCTTAGTTTTAACTTATATAGGGCTTGTAGTATTTTTATTAGGCGTTAATGGTGGTTTTATGGAAGTGGGTGCCCGGTTGGGAATACAGCTTGCTTCGCTGGACTCGAGTGTTCCGGTTCTCTTTGTAGCATTGATACTTGGTCTTACTACTGTTTTAGCCGAGCCAGCTGTTCATGTATTAACCCATCAGGTGGAAGAGGTCACTGGAGGATCAGTTAAACGAACTTTGGTATTCATTTTTTTTTCTATTGCAGTTGGTATGTCGATTTTTATGTCTGCTTTAAGGATTCTCATACCTGGTATACAGTTATGGATGTATTTGCTACCTGGGTTTGGTCTCGCTGTAATATTGGCTTACTTTGTACCTGACTTGTTTGTGGGTATGGCATTTGATGCAGGAGGTGTTGCTTCAGGACCTATGACAGCCACCTTCTCCCTTGCCTTTGTTCAGGGAATCGCTGAGCAAATCCCGACAGCTGATGTGGTAGCAGATGGATTTGGTATGATAGCAATCGTTGCAATGATGCCGGTTATAGCAGTTGAGCTGCTTGGCGCACTATATCAAGCAAAATTGCGTAAGGCATCCAATGCTGCTATTTCAAAAGAGCGATCAATAGGAGGTAATCATGGAGAAGAAATTGAAAGACTTAGCCATCGAACAGATGTTTCTGAAAATGACACTCATCCTAAGTGAACATCAATGTCAGAAATTTGTTCATATTGCCAAAGAGAAAGAGATTCGCGGTGGGATAATAGTAATTGGTAAAGGTACAGTAAATAAAGCTATTTTAAACTTGTTGGGAATAAAGAATCAGAAAAAGGAAGTTATAAATATTCTAATCAAAAAAGAAAAAGCAAAAGAAATTCTAGATTTTTTAACCCAAGAATTCCAGCTTCATAAACCCGGTCATGGAATTGCCTATACTACGCCTGTAATAACCGCAGGCCAGATAATTAACAATAAGCATGGCGCTTGGAATACAGAGCAAATTATGGAGGGAGAGAGTATGTTCAAAAAACTGACGGTAATTGTCAATCGTGGTATGGCGGAAGATGTAATGGATATTGCAAGCAAATCTGGCGTCAAGGGTGGTACAATCCTGCACGGTAGAGGAACAGGTTCGGAGTTTGCGGCTAAATTTTTCGGTATGGAAATAGAACCAGAAAAGGAACTGGTTATGATTCTTATGCCAAGCGATTTAATAGATAAAGTCGTGAATGATTTGTTTCAAGAGCTTCAAATGGATATCCCCGGAAATGGAATTTTATTTGTAGAACCAATTTTGGATGTCCGGGGTCTTTTTGATTCGGATCGCAACTACAAGGATAGCTAATAAAGATACAGAAGATGCTAGTAGCTAGTCAAATATCTTATTCACATATAAAAGAAAGACTGCACTAAAGGGTTTGTCCTTCAGTGTAGTCTTTGTTTACGAGCTAATGAGCTTTCTTTTGTGACTTATTTTTACATAGAAATATTTTATCTATTAGATTTATTTGCACTACAGATACATTCAATATCTTCTCCGGTTAGCGATTCCCTCTCTAAAAGTTCAGAAGTAATATTCTCAAGGGATTGTAGGTTGGATTTTAATAGTGCTTTGGTTCTCGTATAAAGTTCATTCATAAGGGAACGGCAGCGTTCAATCAATTTGGTATCAAGGCCTTCTTCTAGGACTTCAATATTAAATAATCCCATATCAGGATCCATTCCAAATTTATTAATATAGTCAACAATATATGATGAGGCTTTCTGTATATCATTACTTGCTCCAGTGGTTATTTCCTCAGGACCAAAGATTAGCTCTTCTGCAATTCTTCCCGCCAGTAGTACTTGGATATTGGCTAGAAGCTGCGTACGGCTTTGAAACATGGTGTCCTTAGGAATACTTAGGTTAAATCCACCAGCACCACGAACACTGGGGATAATAGTAACCTTTGATATATAATGATCAGGAAGTAGCAAAGTAGTAGCTAATGCGTGACCGGCTTCGTGGTAGGCTGTGATTTTACGATCCTTATTCGTAATATAGCTCCGGTCCATCTTAGGCGCACCTGCAATGACAGTATAGAAAGCTTTATCTATGTGTTCCTTACGAATAATTGATTGCTTTTCATTAGCTGTGATAATGGCAGCTTCATTCAACAAATTCTCAAGCATTGCACCACTAAAGTATACTGTAGATTTCGCAAGGGCGTCCAAATCCACATCATCGGAGAGTGGTTTCTTACTTGCATAAAGGGAAAGTATATGTTTCCTTGCATTAATATCTGGTAGGCCAATTTCGATCTGACGATCAAAACGACCAGGACGTAGCAGAGCTTCATCCAAGGTATCCAAACGGTTGGTAGCACCGATTACAATAATTCCAGAATTATCATGAAAACCGGACATTTCCGTAAGTAATGCATTTAAAGTCTGATCTCTTTCATCATTACTTGCAGATACACTGCGGGCTCTTTTTTTGCCGATAGCATCAATTTCATCGATGAATATTACAGCTCTTTCGTTTTTTTTAGCTTTTTGAAATAGGCTTCGAACACGACTGGCACCTACACCGACATACATTTGGACGAAGTCGGAACCACTCATAGCGTAGAATGGAACATTTGCCTCTCCGGCAATGGCTTTTGCCATTAAGGTTTTGCCAGTACCCGGAGGACCGTAAAATAGTAAGCCTCTTGGCATTCGAGCTCCAACTGAGGAGTATTTCTCCGGGTTTTTTATGAATTCGATTACATCCAGAACCATGGATTTCGCTTCCGCATTACCTGCAACCCTTGATAGAGTTATGAGATCCTCTTTTTTCTTCTTTTTATTGGCATTTATAATCAAATTACTTGATGAATTTCCTTTACGAATAAACCATACCATACCGCCAACGATTACAATGACCAATACCAGTTTCCCAAAGGTTACAATCCCAGAGTCTTGGCCGTAGTCAACCGTAATTCCGTTTAGTAATAGGAATTCCGTAAAATCTTCTGTATGAGGGTTAGGTACAAGGTGGACGACCTCTGGACTTTCTTTAAGTGTTACTTGAATGGTGTTTTTGTTTTCTTGTAAAACTACCTTAACGACTTGTCTTTCATCGATAGCTTCTAGAAAAGCAGGGTAGGATAGTTCTACAGTTTCTTTCTTAAGATAAGCATTTCCTAAGAGCCCGCCAATAATTAAAACTGCGCATGATAAGAATATAAGTATGATTTTTTTCAATCTAATCCCCCTAATACTAACAAACAATTACAAAAATCTACATTATATTCTAACACAAATAAATATTAATGCTAGAATTAAAAACTGGCAACTCTGTATGGAAACACCAATCAATTGTTGGGTAAAAATACGCCTAGGTACTGGTAGGAACCAGCATCCTAGGCGTTATATTTATCTAATAGGAAATTGTATTATTGATCTTCCTTCTTCTTACTTAATAAGTTAGTTACCCATGGTATAAAGGTTATAATTATCATTAATAAAATGATAACCACAAAGATACTTAACATACCTTTTCCCATAATTTCTAATGCATATATTAAATCTTGATCCATGATAAACTCCTTTCTATTAAGGCATTCTAGATAGGATGTCCATAACGACTTTAATGATTACACCACCAGCAACCACGGATCCAATTTGACCGGATACGTTAGCGCTAATAGCATGCATTAATAAGTGATTGGAAGGATCCTCTTTCAATCCCATCTTCTGAACAACACGAGCCGACATTGGGAATGCTGAAATACCCGCTGCACCTACCATTGGATTGATTTTCTTACCAGGTTTTAAGAAAAGGTTTAGTAGCTTAGCGAATAAAACACCACCAATTGTATCGAATACGAATGCAACTAGTCCAATTGCCATGATCAATAATGTCTGCCAGTTAACGAAATCTTCTGCAGTCATTTTAAAGGCAATTGTGATACCAAGTAAGAGTGTGATTAAGTTAGGAAGTACATTCTGTGCAGTATCCGATAGGGAGTTTAATACGCCACATTCTCTAATCAAGTTACCAAACATCAGGAAACCTACTAAAGCTACAGAATCTGGAGCAATTAAGCCAGCAATGATGGTAACGATAATAGGGAATAATATCCTGGTTAATTTTGTAACAGATTTAGGATTGTATTCCATGCGGATCAAGCGTTCTTTCTTGGTAGTAACAAGTTTAATTGCGGCAGGTTGTACAATAGGAACTAATGCCATATAGGAATAGGCGGCTACGGCAATCGGTCCCATATAATTTGAGTCCATAATATTGGATACAAGAATTGCGGTAGGTCCGTCAGCAGCTCCGATAACACCAATAGAAGCCGCATCCTTAATATCGAAACCTAGAAGTACAGCAACAACGATTGCAACGAAGATACCGAACTGGGCAGCAGCGCCGAACAAGAACATCTTCGGATTGGATAGAAGTGGCCCAAAATCGATCATAGCTCCGATACCGATAAATAAAAGGATAGGTAATGCTTCGGATTCTTCGATTCCAATGTTAAAGAGCCATTCAATAATACCGTTTTCACCTAAAACCCCCGTATTTGGTATGTTTACCAAAATTGCACCTAGACCCATCGGAAGTAGAAGGGAAGGTTCCATTTCCTTGATGATGGCTAAATAAATTAGAATACCACCTATGGCAAACATAAGCCATTGCTGCCAAGTTATTTCCAACAAACCTGACAAAAGAAATTCCATAATATAGTCCTCCTTAGAGTGTTTTTGTCATTGGTTTTTATCCCAAAAGGATATGCGTATGACAATAACCAAATTAGTTCTATTTTATCTCATATTACCTAAGCATGTCAATCCTAGTTTGATTATTTTGGTATTTTTCTATAGGCCAATTAGGTGTGTACATAAAATGAGAGGATTGAAAGTATAGGAGAGAAGATGTACCAAAAAGATGTTCGGTAAGGTAGGTGACAAAATAAATGTTGCACTTGACAAAATATCGCAGAATACGAGTGGATATTGTACAAGTTGCACAATATGATTGGAAACAAATGCAAAAGTATATATGAGAAAGGTTGAAGAATAAAAAAAATATACTTTTATATTGCACAATTTTCATAAATATGGTAGATTGGATGCAAAGCGTATTTTGCTTAACAAGTTTCATTGGCTTGCCAATGTCTTGTTACCAAATAAATAAAAGGAGATGAGCATTTTGAGAGTTGACTTAGGTTTTTTCCAAATTGCATCCATTGTAATTTCAATCCTGGCATTTGGGGTTGCCTTTTGGCTTTACAAATGGGTTGCGTCACAACCATCCTCCAACAAAAGAATTGCTGAGGTGGGTAAGTTAATTAAAGACGGTGCGAATACATTCTTGGCTAAGGAGTATAAGACACTGGCTGTGTTCAGTTCCGTAGTAGCAATTTTAATATTGCTATTCCTTCCACAACCAATCTGGAATGGAAATGTATTAGAAAATATCATTATGGCTCTTGCTTACCTAATCGGTACGGTTTTCTCTGCAGTTGCTGGGAAGATTGGTATGGATATCGCAACCATTGCCAACCAGAAATCGGCAGAGGCTGCAACAAAAGGAATTAAACCTTCCTTTATGGCAGGTTATCGCGGTGGTGCCGTAATGGGTATGGCTGTTGTTGGATCTAGTTTATTAGGTGTTGTACTTGTCCTAATGATTACCAATAATACAACAGCGCTATTAGGTTTTAGCTTTGGTGCTAGCTCACTCGCACTATTTGCCAAAGCAGGTGGGGGTATCTTTACTAAGACTGCCGATATCAGCGCAGACTTAGTTGGTAAAGTTGAACTGGGCATTCCTGAGGATGATCCAAGAAACCCAGCGGTTATCGCTGACAACGTGGGGGATAATGTTGGTGACTGTGCCGGAATGGGTGCTGACTTATTTGACTCCAATGTCGCTTCTATGGCAGCGGCGCTAACTATGGCAGCTAGCCTTGATCAGGCGAGCGGTGGCAATTTAAACACTTCAACGGTATTCTGCTACGCATCAATCGGTTTGCTGTCCTCAATTATTGGTGTATTCACTGCAAATATGAAGGAAGGTGGCAGTCCTACAAGAGCATTGAATTCGAATACATATGTTACAACCGCTATTTATGGTATATTAACCGCGATTGCGACTTGGGCCTTTGGTTTAGAATGGCCAATCTGGTTTGCAAGTACAATTGGTTTATTAGTTGGCGTAGTTATTGGTATTGCCAGTGATTATTTTACAGACGATAATAAGAAACCGGTTCACATGGTAGCAAAAGCCTGTGAGACAGGACCGGCATTCACGATTTTATCAGGTGTTTCCTACGGTTTATTAAGTACCTTACCAGCTATGATTGGTATTGGTGTATCTGCTCTTGGATCTTATAAAGTATGCGACTACTATATGGGTGAAGGTTATGGTATGTTTGGTATCTCGATGGCAGCAGTTGGTATGCTTTCCATCGTAGGTATGATTATTTCTAACGATGCTTATGGTCCAATCGTTGATAATGCCCGTGGTCTTGTAGAAATGGGCGGATTGGGTGATAAAGCCCTTGAGATTACTGACTCATTGGATAGTGCTGGTAATACGGTTAAGGCTGTTACCAAAGGTTTCTCCATCGGTGCTGCAGGATTAACGGTTATCGCATTGCTCGGTGCTTTCATCAGTGAAGTTAATATAGCTGCATTAGATATGGGTAAGGTTGCTGCAGGGGAAGCATATATTAAGGGCTTTGATGTAATGGATCCGGTTGTTTTCTTTGGATTACTCGTTGGCGCGGCAATCCCTCCAGTTTTCTCAGCTATGCTCATGCTTGGAGTTGATCGAAATGCGCAGCGTATGATCAAAGAAATCCATCGTCAATTTAGAGAGATTGTAGGACTTAAGGAAGGCAAAGAAGGTGTTATGCCGGAATATGACAAATGTATTGAAATCGCTACAGATGGTGCTCTTAAAGAATTGATTGCTGCGGGATTATTTGCAATCATTTCCACCTTGGTGGTAGGCTTCATTGGTGGTGTTCATGCGGTTGGTGGATTTATCACTGGTAACATTATTAGCGGTTTGATTTTCGCCTTATTCATGTCAAATTCTGGTGGTCTCTGGGATAATACCAAGAAGTATATTGAAGCCGGAAACAACGGCGGAAAGAACTCTGAAGCGCATAAAAATGGTGTTGTTGGTGATACTGTTGGAGATCCTTTCAAGGATACAGCAGGACCATCGATTAATACGCAGATTACGGTGGTTTCTCTAGTGGCTTCATTAACATCAACCTTGTTCTTGGCATTCTCCTTATTTGGTTAATTAACTATAACTATAAGCTTTCACTTAAGTAGTGTGAGTTTGCAGTTCCAATAATTAAGTAAAAGAACGAGATACTTTCTATTCCTCACATCAGAAAGTATCTCGTTCTTTATATAAGAGAAATAATAAAAATTCTTTATTAATTAAACAATAGGTACAGTAGTAAGGAGGGAGTTTAGACTGCGATTTTCTTGTTTTCTTATTCTTGGTAAGGTATAATTGTAACAAGGTACAATTTACCTAGAGACTATAGGATTGATAACAAAAGAATTGATGCCAAAATGGAATTGTCTTATAAATGGTATTTTGGTGTTTATAAATCACGGAGGATAAATAATATGAAGAGGACATTGCTTTCCATTGGTTTGATGGTATTGGTTATTTTCACCTTAACTGCTTGTAATTCTGCTGGAAAGTACAGTAAAGATGGTAAAAAGCACTTTGATAATGGAAAATATGAGGAAGCTGCAGAGAGTTTTTTGAAGGCAGTCGATCGAAATCCCAACCGAACAGATTACTATATTGATTATGGTATGACTTTGATTGCTCTTGGTCGTTACGATGAGGCAATCGTTCAGTTTGATCAAGCATACCGGGACAAGGATATTAAAATAATTAAACAGAATAATAAAAAAATTCTACGAGGCAAAGGGATTGCTTATTATCATAGCAAGCAGTATGAGAAAGCGATTGAACAATTTGACCTGGCACTTCAGATTAGCGAATGGTCAGATTTGAATCTGGATATATTGTATTACAAAGGGAATTCCTTAATGGCAACTGGATTCTATGATTTGGCAATTGCAGTTTATGATGAAATTCTTTCCCAGGATGCGAAGAATGTGCCCGCTCTATTGGAGAGAGCATATAGCTATCGTATTATCGGTGCTTATGAAAATGCCCTCGAGGATTATGATAGAGCAATTACCTTGAAGCCTGATAATTATGATTGCTATTTCGGTAAATATAATTTGTTGCTGGAATATGGCATGGACACGGAAGCAGCAGAGATACTTGCCCAGGCTTCGGCTATTGCAGAAGATGGTCAAGAAGATCTGTTTAATATAGCTAAGCTTCACTATTACCAGGGTAGCTTAGATCTAGCTCTTGCCGAGTTGGAAGAGAGTTATGAAAAAGGGTTTGTGGAGGCGTATTTTTATATTGGAGAGATATATCGAGAAAAGAAGGATTATCTAAAGGCAATATATTACTATGAAATATTTTTGGAAGAAAGGATGTTGCAAAGCCCTTCGGTATATAACCAACTGGGTTATTGCTTTATAAAGCTGGGAGATCCTTCGAAAGCGGTCACATATCTAGAAAAAGGAATTGCAATGAATCATGCTGGTACCAAGAAGGCGTTGATGAAGAATGAGATTATTGCATACGAGGAATTGGGTGAATTTGAAATAGCATCGGAGAAGATGCAGGAATATCTGATGCTTTTTCCAGATAATCTGGAAGCGCAAAGAGAAAATTCCTTTATAAAGACGAGAATTATTTCGACTGAAAGCAATGAAGGTGAAGAGAGGTAGAACATGGCGGAACTGATAGAGATTAAGGAAGAACAGGAACGTTTTATCTTAGTAGGGGTTGCCTTATCCGATAATGATGATACACAGGAATCATTGAATGAACTAGAGGAATTGGCGAATACTGCTGGGGCTCTTACCGTAGGGATGGTAATACAGAATAGGGGAAGCATACACCCTGGTACCTATATTGGTAAAGGCAAGATAGATGAAGTTCGAGAATTGATAGATGAGATGGATGCAACCGGAGTTGTCTGCGATGACGAGTTATCTCCCGCGCAACTTAGAAATTTAGAGGATGCATTACAGACGAAAGTACTGGATCGTACAATACTCATATTAGATATATTTGCCAGCCGTGCATCCACGAAAGAGGGTAAGATACAGGTGGAATTAGCTCAGCTGCGCTACCGTTCCACGCGATTGGTAGGTCTTCGCAACTCGCTATCTAGACTGGGTGGTGGTATTGGAACAAGAGGGCCTGGTGAGAAGAAGCTGGAGATGGATCGCCGCTTAATTAAGGAAAGAATTTCTGTTTTAAAGCGAGAATTAAATAATGTTAAGAAAACCCGTGAAACTGAAAGGGTTTTAAGGAGTAAGAATAGAATTCCTGTGGTCGCGATAGTTGGCTACACCAATGCAGGTAAATCCACGCTACTTAACAGGCTTACCAATGCTGGGGTATTAGAAGAGGATAAGTTATTCGCCACTCTAGATCCAACAACAAGAAATTTGGCTTTGGAAAGTGGACAACAGATTCTACTTACGGATACCGTTGGATTCATTCGTAAACTTCCCCATCATTTAATCGATGCCTTCCGTAGTACCCTAGAGGAAGCTAAATATGCGGATATTATCCTCCATGTGGTTGATAGCTCCAATCCGGATGTCTATAACCAGATGCATATCGTGTATGATACATTAAAAAACTTAGGTATACAGGATAAGACGATTATTACTGCTTTTAACAAGCAGGATAAGATAGAAGAGGAACAAATATTAAAAGATTTTCATGCCGATTACACAGTGAAAATGTCAGTGAAAACCGGAATGGGACTTACAAAACTACTAGAATTAATTGAAAAGGTATTGAATGAACGGAAAGTTCTAGTGGAAAAAGTAATTTCCTATCAGGATGCGGGTAAGATTCAGATCATAAGAAAATATGGTCAATTGCTAGAGGAAGAATACCAGCAGGATGGTATTTATATAAAAGCATATATACCGAATGATATTTTAAACAGTCTATAACTAAAAATATGTTAGATATCTATAGAGTCAAAGGTTAATAAAGTTAAGGTCGATATATTCTGTAAACAATGGGATATATCGGCATTTACTGGAATATCTGCATGGGTATTAATTACTATATCAAACACTAGATGTTGTGCCAGATTAAAAAAGTGCGTATATATATGGTATTTTATTGTTGACTTGCCAATTGTTGCTATGGTACTATTATTGCATAAGATGTATCGGAGAATTTACAAGTATGAAAAGCGGGAAGGGAGACAGTTTACCTATGATTAACGTAGCGAAAAGAGATGGTCAGGTTGCAGAATTCAACCTGGGCAAAATTAGTAATGCGATTACAAAGGCTTTCAAAGCCACAGAGAAGTACTATACCGATGATATTATTAATTTACTTTCATTACGTGTAACAGCAGATTTTCAAGATAAGATTAAAGATAATTTGGTGCACGTAGAGGATATCCAGGATAGTGTGGAGAAAATACTTGAGCAAGCAGGTTATACAGAAGTTGCGAAAGCATATATCCTATATCGCAAGAACAGAGAAAAAATCCGTAATATGAAATCTACAATTCTAGATTACAAAGAACTGGTTAACAGCTATGTAAGAGAAGAGGATTGGAGAGTAAAAGAGAATTCAACTGTTACCTACTCTGTAGGTGGTCTGATCCTACATAACTCTGGCTCCATAACAGCGAATTACTGGCTGTCTGAAATCTATGATGAAGAGATTGCTAATGCGCATCGTAATGCGGATATACATATACATGACTTATCGATGCTGACTGGATATTGTGCCGGTTGGTCATTAAAGCAGTTAATCAAAGAAGGATTGGGAGGTATTCCTGGTAAGATCACATCAACGCCAGCAAGCCACCTATCTACTCTATGTAACCAGATGGTGAATTTCCTTGGAATTATGCAGAATGAATGGGCAGGAGCGCAGGCGTTTTCTTCTTTCGATACCTATCTTGCACCATTCGTTAAAGTAGATAATTTAACATACAAAGAAGTCAAACAATGTATCCAATCCTTTATATTTGGTGTTAATACACCAAGCCGTTGGGGAACGCAAGCACCATTTTCTAACATCACCTTAGACTGGACGGTTCCCGATGATCTTGCGGAGCTACCATGTATTGTTGGTGGTAAAGAAATGGATTTTAAATACAAGGATTGCAAGAAAGAAATGGATATGGTCAATAAGGCGTTCATCGAGATTATGATCGAGGGAGATGCCAACGGTAGAGGCTTCCAGTATCCAATTCCGACCTATTCCATTACGAAAGACTTTGACTGGTCCGATACTGAGAATAATCGTTTGCTATTTGAAATGACAGCGAAATACGGTACTCCATATTTCTCTAACTATATCAATAGTGATATGGAGCCGAGTGATGTCCGTTCCATGTGTTGCAGACTTCGTCTGGATTTACGTGAACTTCGTAAGAAAACCGGTGGTTACTTTGGTTCCGGTGAGAGTACAGGCTCCGTTGGTGTTGTAACGATTAATTTACCAAGAATTGCTTATCTATCATCCAATGAAGAGGAATTTTTTGCACGCTTAGATCGTATGATGGATATATCTGCGCGATCCCTAAAGGTTAAGAGGAATATTATCACAAAGCTATTAAATGAAGGGCTTTATCCATATACCAAGCGCTACCTTGGAACCTTCGAGAACCACTTCTCAACCATTGGTCTTGTTGGTATGAATGAAGTAGGATTGAATGCAAAATGGTTAGGTAAGAATATGACCGATACTGCCACTCAAGAATTTGCAATTAAAACATTAAATCATATGAGGGAACGCCTCTCCGATTATCAAGAGGAGTATGGAGACCTGTATAATCTGGAAGCGACTCCAGCAGAATCTACTTCCTACCGTCTTGCAAAACATGATAGAAAGCTCTATCCAGAAATTATAACGGCTGGTAATAAAGAGGAGACTCCATACTATACCAATAGTTCTCACTTACCTGTTGGCTATACGGAGGATATCTTTGAAGCATTGGATATTCAGGATGAGCTTCAGACTCTTTACACCTCAGGAACCGTATTCCATGCTTTCTTGGGTGAAAAACTACCGGATTGGCAGGCTGCAGCAAAGTTGGTAAGAACTATAGCAGAAAATTATAAACTTCCTTATTATACGCTATCGCCGACATATTCCGTATGTAAGACGCATGGATATCTAGAAGGAGAACAATTTAATTGTCCACATTGTGGAGAAGTAGCAGAAGTATATAGCCGTATTACTGGATACTATCGTCCTGTTCAAAATTGGAATGATGGTAAGGCGCAGGAATATAAGCATCGTAAGCTATATGATGTAGAGCGCTCCAGAACCATGCCTGTTAGTGAATTTCGGCAAGTTACTTCAGATAAAGAATTAGGCGTGGACGGCGATGGATTATTCCTTTTTACAACAAAGACATGCCCAAACTGTAATATTGCAAAGGAATACCTAAAAGGTGTACCTTATACGGTAATAGATGCAGAAGAAAAAGTGGATTTGACACGTAAATATAGTATCATGCAGGCACCAACCCTTGTAGAGATAAGGAATGGACAAGTTAAGAAATATGTCAATGCATCAAATATCAAGAAATTTACAGAAGAATTAGTTCGTCTGTAAACTCCTGATAAGCAGATAAGTACAACCCACCACCTTCGCCTATGGCTTAAGTTGGTGGGTTTCTTTTTTATTCTGAAAATATAGGTGAAGACTTTTTGCCCACAGACAGAGTTTAAGATATTTTGCTTATTGCTTAGATTCGCTCAGTAAGGTACAATAAATAGATGAGATAGGAGGATGTGCTATGAGCTTAGCGGATAACATTTTTATTAATATGTGCAAGGATATTCTAGAGAATGGAACCAGTACAGAGGGTGAAAAAGTAAGGCCCAAATGGGAGGATGGCTCCTATGCATATACAATCAAGAAATTTGGTGTAGTAAACCGGTATGATTTATCAAAGGAATTTCCTGCAATGACATTACGTAGAGTAGCGATTAAAAGCTGCATCGATGAATTGCTATGGATTTGGCAGAAGAAATCAAATAATATTAATGAATTAAATAGTCGTATTTGGGATAGTTGGGCAGATGAAACTGGCTCCATTGGTAAAGCATATGGCTATCAACTGGGAGTAAAGCATTCATATAAAGAAGGAATGATGGATCAGGTAGACAGGGTAATCTATGATTTAAAGAATAATCCCTATAGCAGAAGAATTTTAACCAATATTTATGTGCATCAGGATCTTAGTGAGATGAACTTATATCCCTGTGCCTATAGTATGACTTTTAATGTGACAAAACGAAACGATAAGGACAAGCTGGTATTAAATGGTATCCTGAATCAACGTTCCAACGATATTCTTACAGCGAATAACTGGAATGTCTGTCAATATGCGGTGCTTATTCATATGCTAGCGCAAGTTTGTGGTTATGAAGTAGGAGAGTTGGTTCATGTAATTGCAGATGCCCATATCTATGACAGGCATATACCAATCATTAAGGAGTTGATTACACGTCCTACTTATGAAGCACCAGAGTTTTGGATAAATCCAGAGGTAAAGGATTTTTATGAATTTAAGGTAGAAGATTTTGAATTAAGAAATTATAAATTTGGACCAAAGGTAGAGAATATTCCTGTAGCAATTTAATAATACAAGTAATTCCTAGCTCTATACGATACTGTAGTTGGGGTAAATGTTAATTAAGGGCCTTTAATCGGCTCTAGTTTAAAGGGAGTATTATCAATAGGCTTGATAGAAAGGCGGGATAAAGATGAATCTTATTGTAGCAGTGGATAAAAACTGGGGTATCGGTTATCAGAATAAACTTCTTGTAAGAATTCCTGCGGATCAAAGGTTTTTTCGTAATGAGACAATTAATAAAGTAGTAATTATGGGTAGAAAAACATTGGAAAGCTTCCCTAATGGATTACCTTTAAAGCAGCGTTTGAATATTGTTATCACATCGGATAAGAACTATAAGGTAAAGGATGCAGTTGTGGTTCATAGTGTGGAAGAAGCGGTGGATGTAGCAAAAGAGTACGCAACCGAGGATGTTTACGTAATTGGCGGTGCAACCATCTATGAGCAAATGCTTAATTTATGCGATACGGCCCATGTTACTAAGATTGATTATGCTTATAATGCGGATACTTATTTCCCTAATTTAGATGAGAATGAGGAATGGGTACTTACCGGTGAATCTGAAGAGCAGACATATCATGACCTTATCTATACCTTCTGCAAATACGAACGAAGAAAGAATTAATCTATACTGAGTTAATTACTATGCTTATATTAATAAAAAATACTTGAAAAAGTATGACAGTAAGTCTACTATATAAATAATAGATAATTTACTACAGTAATGTATTAAAGGTTTCGATAAAGGAATATGGAAGGAGATAAGAATGTTGAATATTAGAATTGAGAAAACGGTTACACCTAAGGAGCTACCTAGTGCAGATAATCCTTTGTTGTTTGGCACTATTTTTACGGATCATATGTTTATTATGAATTATGAGAACGGGAAAGGTTGGTTTGATCCGAGAATTGTTCCTTACCAACCGTTAAGTCTTGAACCTTCTGCTATGGTATTTCATTATGGTCAAGAGATGTTTGAAGGGTTAAAAGCGTACAAAGCAGAGGACGGCAGAACCTTGCTATTCCGTCCGAATAAGAACATAGAAAGAGCGAACCGCTCCAATCGTAGATTATGTATACCGGAAATACCGGAAGAAGATTTTCTACAAGCGTTAAAAGCAATTGTTAAGATAGATGAAGCCTGGATTCCTACACAGGAAGGTACATCGCTCTACATTCGCCCATTCGTAATTGCTACAGATTCTTTCCTAGGTGTAAGGCCTGCGAATAATTACTTATTTATAATCATTCTATCACCGGTAGGTGCATATTACCCAGAAGGCTTAGATCCGATAAAAATCTGGATTGAGGATGAGTATGTAAGAGCAGTAAAGGGTGGTATAGGTGAAGCAAAGACTGGCGGTAATTATGTTGCCTCGATGAAGGCTCAGGTAAAAGCCCGCGAAGAAGGGTATTCTCAGGTGCTATGGTTGGATGGTATACATAGAAAGTATATCGAAGAGGTTGGTGCCATGAATATCTTCTTTAAAATTGATGGTACTATCGTAACACCGGAACTTAATGGAAGTATTTTGCCTGGTGTAACTAGAGACTCTGTCATCGAACTGTGTAAGGAATGGGGATTACCGGTTAAAGAAATCAAGATATCTATAGACGATATTTATGAAGCTCATTCGAAGGGGCTTCTTGAAGAAGTATTCGGAACCGGAACGGCTGCAGTTATATCTCCTGTTGGTCAATTACGTTGGAAAGACCATATCATGAAAGTGCAGGATGGCGGTATTGGTCCGATTAGTCAAAAGCTTTATGATACGATAACTGGAATTCAGATGGGACGAATTAAAAATAATCATAATTGGATAGTTGAAGTTTAGGCCTTGCTTCATGTATAATAGAAAATAGGCTATTAAGAAAGGTGTGGTTATGTAAATGAATGAAGCATATGCGGAAGCAGGTGTAAAAAGGCAGGAAACAGCAGCTTCCACGGCATTACGCGTTTTAATTATACTTGGAATTGCACTAGGTATACTATTTATGTTAACCGGTGGTATTTTAAGTATTGTTGGAATTGTACTAGTAATTGTATTAGGTTTTATTTTTCCTAAACTAAATGTTGATTATGAGTATATCTATGTAGATGGTCAGATAGATTTTGATAAGATTACTGGTAAGGCTAAACGTAAGACATTACTTAGAATTGACTTTGACCAGGTTGAAATCATGGCACCAGCTAACTCTCATGCTTTGGACGGATATACGCATAAGCAGTTGGAAAAGAAAGATTTTTCATCCCGTGCAAAGGATAGTAAACCTTACGTTATTATTGCTAATAAAGATGGGAAATTAACGAAGATTTTATTTGAACCAAGTGAAAAAATGCTTAAGATGATCAAGCAAAAGGCACCTAGAAAGGTTACCCTTTATTAATTTTAAAAATGGATAGAATGTGTAAGTGAATGGGGCTCGCATACTAATATATGGTATGCAGCTCCATTATTTATAATAATCAGCAAATTCGACTAAACTAATCATATAAATAATAATTGCGATTATTTTTTTATTTTTAAAATGAAAACTTGACTATTGACAAGGGTGGTAATATTCGTTATACTTTTAAAAATCATAACCTGATGTTATAGTAGAATTATCCATTTCACCATAATGTATAATACTAGTCAGGCAGAATAATAATGAAATATAATTACTATTAATGAGCTTATAGGAAAGTGAGGAGACAATAGTATGGGACAAATCATCGGTGAAGGCATTACTTTTGACGATGTGCTATTAGTACCTGCATATTCTGAGGTGCTACCATATCAAGTGGACTTAAGTACACAATTAACAAAAAAAATTAGACTTAATATTCCTTTAATGAGTGCCGGTATGGACACTGTAACCGAGCATCGGATGGCGATTGCAATGGCCAGACAGGGCGGCATTGGAGTTATTCATAAAAACATGTCAATTGAACAACAGGCAGAAGAAGTTGATAAAGTTAAACGCTCGGAAAGCGGTGTTATAACAGATCCTTTCTATTTATCTCCTGAACATACACTACAGGATGCCAGTGACTTGATGGCAAAGTATCGTATTTCGGGTGTTCCTATTACTGTAAATGGTAAGAAGTTGGTAGGTATTATTACAAACCGTGACCTTAAATTTGAAACAGATTTTACTAAGAAAGTAAAAGAATCAATGACCAGTGAGGGCCTGATTACTGCGAAAGAAGGCATCACACTAGAGGAAGCAAAGCAGATTCTGTGGAAATCAAGAAAAGAAAAACTTCCGATTGTGGATGATGAAGGTAATCTAAAAGGTTTAATTACTATTAAGGATATTGAAAAGCGGATTAAATATCCTCTTTCTGCTAAGGATGATCAGGGACGTCTTGTCTGTGCGGCTGCTGTTGGTATTACGAATAATATATTAGAACGTGTGGATGCACTTGTAAATGCTAAGGTTGATGCCATTGTTATCGACACAGCTCATGGCCATTCTGCTAATGTTATTAAGGTAATTAAGATGGTTCGAGAGAAATATCCAGATGTTCAGATTATTGCGGGCAATGTGGCAACTGCAGAGGCAACACTTGCATTAATTGAAGCTGGTGTTGATGCTGTTAAGGTAGGTATCGGACCAGGCTCAATTTGTACAACTAGAGTTGTAGCAGGTATCGGTGTTCCACAAATTACCGCTATTATGAATGCCTACGAAGTAGCTAAGAAACATGACATTCCAATTATTGCAGATGGTGGTATCAAATATTCCGGTGATATTACAAAGGCTTTGGCTGCCGGAGGAAACGTATGTATGCTAGGTAGTATGTTTGCTGGATGCGATGAAAGCCCTGGGGATTTTGAGTTGTATCAAGGAAGAAAATACAAAGTCTATCGCGGTATGGGATCCATCGCTGCCATGGAGAATGGAAGTAAGGATCGTTATTTCCAGGCAAATGCTAAAAAGTTGGTTCCAGAAGGTGTAGAAGGTCGTGTAGCATATAAGGGATTGGTAGAGGATACAGTGTTCCAGCTAGTTGGTGGCTTAAGATCAGGTATGGGTTATTGTGGTGCTAAGGATATCAAAACGCTTCAGGAAAATGGTAAATTCGTTAAGATAACTTCTGCATCCTTAAAGGAAAGTCATCCACATGACATTCATATTACTAAGGAAGCTCCGAACTATAGCATAGAAGAATAATAATGTGTTTAGTATAAATTAATTTGTTTTATAAAGGCAGGGATTATGATTAAGAATATTCCCTGTCTTTTTATGTGCGAAAGAGGAAATCAAATATACTTACGAATGTTTCTATTGTAAATATTATATAATAGGATATAATGAGTAAAATGTTACCAAGGATATAAATAGGGTATTGGGTGAAAATAATGGGTAGTAAATTGACAGAGAAAGAGTGGATTAGAAGAAAAAGTATGAAAAAAGCATCTAGGATATTTTTGATAATAATATTGATGATTTGCATTATTGGTCTATCTGTATTTTTTATCGGTGGAATATTTAAGGATTACTTAAATAAATCGAAGAACACCACCGAGGTGCTATCGTCTCGTTTGCTAAATGGGATTGAAGTAAAGCAAATGTATCTGACTCCCAATGATTATTCCAGACCACAGATGCCACTCAAAAAGGTTAAGGGGATTGTTGTCCATTATACAGCCAATCCTGGAACTTCTGCAGAGAATAATCAGAGTTATTTTGAGAGTCTGGCAGAAAAGGGAACTACATATGCAAGCAGTCATTATATTATAGGACTCGAGGGAGAAATCGTTCAGTGTATCCCGATGACGGAGATTTCATACGCATCCAATGATCGCAATAAAGATACCATTTCCATAGAAAACTGTCATCCGGATGAGACTGGTGAATTTACTTCAGAAACCTATAATTCTCTGGTTGCTCTGACTGCTGCTTTGTGTGTAGAGTATGATTTAGGAGAAGAGGATATTCTTAGCCATTATGATATTACTGGTAAGCTCTGCCCTCTATATTTTGTAGAACATGAAGATGCTTGGAAAGCCTTTCGAAGGGAAGTAATGATTAAGAAAGCTTTGTTAAACAGTAAAATTGATATGATTGATAATGATTTTAATTAAAAGATCTTGTAGCAAAAAAGAAGCTTCATAGAAGTTGATTAATATTCTTCCTCTATGAAGCTTCTTACTACTTTATTATTATGCAATTATAGGGAGAGGATGATGTCCCTTCCTTTTGGTTGATAAAGTCGGAAATTTACACCTGCTGCTTCAAGCATTCGCTTGGATGCGATTACTTCATCTGTATGTGCGTATTTATCACTCATATAGATAATTTCTTTAATGCCTTTTTGAATAATAGCTTTGGTGCATTCATTACATGGAAATAAGGTCGTATAGATACGTGCACCTTTCATTCCTGAACCTGTGTAATTCAGGATAGCGTTAAGCTCGGCGTGACATACATAGAAATATTTCGTATCAAGATTATTACCTTCTCTAGCCCATGGAAACTCGTCGTCTGAACAGCCATTTGGCATACCATTATAGCCTACAGAGAGAATTTTATTATCTTCACTGACAATACAAGCTCCCACACTGGTACTGGGATCCTTGCTTCGTTCTGTTGATAAAAGAGCGATGCCCATAAAATATTCGTCCCAATTTAGATAATCTTGCTTTTTCATCTGTATTTTCCTTTCTTAAAATCATATAAGATAATTGCAAATTAATCATAATCTGTAGTGTTTTATATTAATATTTGCTTCCTGCAATCTGTACTTTAATCATATTGGTGGTTCCAGAAGTTCCAAGTGGAACACCAGCAGTAAATATAGCAAGTTCCCCATCTTTTAAATAGCCTGCATTTTCAACCGCCTGAATGGTATGATCTATTAATTCGAATGTATCATGTTCTACATCTATTAATAGTGGAGTTACACCCCATGCCATATTTAATTGACGGCAAACCTTAGGGTCAGTTGTACATCCCATGATATGGGTTTCCGGACGGAAGCGGGAAATCATTCTTGCAGTTCTACCGGAAGTTGTGACTGTTATAATAAGCTGAGCATTTAAATCATGTGCAGTAGTTACAGTAGCGCGGGAGATGGCTTCCGTAATATCTGGCTTTGCACATAAATCATCTCGCTTATTGAAACGCTTTTTGTAATCGATATCATTTTCAGTACGAATAGCAATTCTAATCATTGTTTTTAGTGCGTCTACTGGATACTTTCCATTGGCTGTTTCACCGGATAGCATGATTGCACTGGTTCCATCATAGATAGCATTGGCAACATCTGTAGTCTCTGCTCTTGTTGGTCTTGGATTTTTAATCATAGAGTCTAGCATTTGTGTTGCGGTAATAACCTGCTTGCCACTATTGTATACTTTCTCAATGATTTGCTTCTGTAAAACAGGTACATCTTCGTAAGGGATTTCTACACCCATATCACCACGGGCAATCATTATACCGTCCGCAGCATCAATGATTTCATCGATATTTTGAATACCTTGTAGGTTCTCGATTTTAGCGATAATTTTTGTTTGAGAGTTATATTTATCTAAAATTTTGCGGATGTCTTCCACGTCCTTTGCAGTTCTTACAAAGGAAGCAGCGATAAAATCATAGTCATGTTCTATTGCAAAAACAATATCTTCTCGATCCTTATCACTAATATAAGGCATTGTCAAATCAATACCTGGAACATTGACACCTTTTCTAGAAGATACAGTTCCACCATTTTTGACCTTACATATTATATCCGTAGAAGTTATTTCTTCAACAATCATTTCAATCAGACCATCATCAATTAGAATGGTAGTTCCAACTTTAATATCATTAATTAAATTTGGATAACTGATGGATATTTTTGTTTCATCTCCCTCAATGTCCTCTGTTGTAAGAGTAAAGGTTTGTCCTTCAGAAAGATGTATTTTTTTATCATCTTTAAACATACCAATACGAATTTCTGGTCCTTTGGTATCTAGTAGTGTAGCCACTGGTATATTAAATTCGTCTCTCAATGCTTGAAGTTTTTCTAATCTTCCCAAGTGCTCCTGGTGATCGGCATGGGAAAAATTAAAGCGGGCTACATCCATTCCAGCCAATACTAATTCTTTTAAAACATCACCTTTATCTGTGGACGGGCCTAGCGTACAAATTATTTTTGTTTTTCTCATGTTTTCTGCTCCTTTAATCTGTTCAGTTATATCCTTAAGTTTTCACTTTTTCGGTATTTAATATGAATTTTTTTTCTTTTATTAAAATAAATAGTTGCTAGTAATATACTTCCCAAAATTACGAAAAAGATAATTAATAATGCGCAATGCATGAAAAATGTATCTGGAAGTATTTTAATAACTGGATCTGTCGTCGGATCGAAAATCCAATAATCATTATTAAAGAATATTTTATGAAATATCACAAATGAAGTATCAAAATCAATTGCAATTGCTAGTGCTACGATTATGGGTAATACAATGGTTGTAATAGAGGAAACTAGAAGGTAATGATAATCCTTTTTCCTACGCTTGTACAGAATGATTGCTACTACTAAGACAAGCGTAATAGCACCAAGTATATAGAAGAAAGTGAAGATGTCCTTTACTTCCTTAAAATGCTGTAACCCATTTTCAGAGGCAGATAATGTAGGAAATGATAGACTACCCTTGTAGAATGGGGAGGAATAGTTAATCAGAGCATTATAATTATCCAAAATCTCCTGTTTTGGATAGCCTGATGTTGCCTCGATATTCAAAGCTTCTACGTCCAAATAGTATAATGGTCGGAAATTTATAGTGATAACTACGGACATAGAAATTAGCAGCAATGTGAATATAATACCAATTATAAAATCGGTGAATTTGAATCTTTTCATAAAGTACCCCATTTTAATTAATTTTAAGCAATATTGGAATTATAGTATATATTATATAAAATTGCAACTGCTTCTATGTTAATTTGTAATAAAGATTTGGTTATTTTTAGGTTAAAATGAACATAAAGTAGGAATTGATAGGCGAATTAACTTTAAATATCTTAAAAAAATAACTATAGGAATTATGCAGTGATTTCAATACGATTTCCATCGGGGTCGAGAATACAGCTTTCGTAATATCCGTCGCCGGTATAGCGGGGGTCGGAGACCACTTTATAGCCATTGTTTTTTAATCTGACCGTAAGATCATTGACTTTTTCTACACTGCCAACAGATATTGCGATATGTATGATACCCATATATTGTTTTAGTGAATCATTTAAATTTAGAGGAATACTAGGCATCTGCATAATTTCTAATCTCGCGCCGGAGTCAAATGTTATAAAGTAAGATTCGAATTGTTTTTGTACATTTTTATATTTATCACCTGCAACACCATTAAAATAGGTTACATAAAATTCTTTTAATTTCTCAAGATCCCTTGTCCATATCGCCACATGATCAATTTTCATAATTTTCTTAGTATGATGTATTTACACTGATATACATCATACACTCCTTTCTTTGTAAAGTTGTAATAATAGTAGCTTGAAAGAACAACAATACTACTATCTATATTATACAACATCCACCTATTAATATTAATTAAAATTACTATTATATTATATGAAAATTACTTATTATTACCTATATGAATTATATAAGCAGTATCGATAAATGGGATTAGAATTTATACTTTGAATATGATAACCATTTTGTGTAATATTATTTTATATGGAATATAACGACTTGTGGACTTGTAATAGAAGTCATACTTGGTCAAGAAATATATTTATAAATAAGTGAATTAGAAAAGGAGATTGGGAATGAGAGCATTAATCAGCGTATCAGATAAGACAGGTATTGTAGAGTTTGCAAAGGAATTGGTTTTATTAGGTGTAGAGATTATTTCTACTGGTGGAACTTATAAGAAGCTTAAGGAAGCGGGGATTTCTGCCATAGAGATTTCGGAACTTACAGGATTTCCAGAGTGTCTTGATGGCCGGGTGAAAACTCTTCATCCAATTGTGCATGCAGGCCTATTAGCTGTTAGAAGTAATCCTTCCCATATAAAACAACTAGAGGAACTAAATATAGAACCAATTGATATGGTAGTGGTAAATTTATACCCATTTAAGCAAACGATTCTTAAGGAAGGTGTTACCCGCGAGGATGCGGTAGAAAACATTGATATTGGAGGGCCTACAATGCTTCGTGCTGCTGCAAAGAATTATCAGGATGTAGCAGTCCTTGTGGATCCAAGGGATTATGGACAAGTTTTGACTGAGCTTAAGAATGAAGGACAAGTTAGCCATAAGACGAAGTTCTATCTTATGCAGAAAGTGTTCCAGCATACTTCTTCCTATGACACTATGATTGCTGATTACTTGAGAAAAGAACGGAATGATCAGACCTTACCAGAGAATCTGACCATGACTTTTGAAAAGATACAGGATATGCGATATGGTGAAAACCCACATCAAAAAGCGGCATTTTACCGTGAGATTGGTAAGAAGAAAGGTTCCATTACAGATGCGATTCAGCACAATGGAAAAGAACTCTCCTTTAATAATATCAATGATACCAATGGTGCTCTTGAATTACTAAAAGAATTTACCGAACCTACGGTAGTTGCATGTAAACATGGTAATCCATGTGGCGTCGGCAGTTCGGATAATATTCTTGATGCATGGAGGAAAGCATTTGAAGCTGATAAAGTATCAATTTATGGTGGTATTGTTGTTATTAATAGAGAAGTAACCCTAGCTTTAGCGGAAGAAATGAAGAAAATTTTCCTTGAAGTTATCGTAGCGCCATCTTATGAAGAAGAGGCTCTCCGTCTTCTACAAACTAAGAAGAATTTACGGGTGCTTGAACTTGCAGATATAGATGTGCCTCAGAATGAAGAAGCTTATGATCTTAAGAAAGTCAATGGCGGACTGATTGTTCAAACCATAGATAGTAAACTTTTGGTTGAAGAGGACCTAAAGGTAGTTACAGAACGTATGCCTTCTGACAAAGAAATGGAGGATTTGCGATTTGCATGGAAGGTTGTTAAGTTTGTAAAGTCTAACGGAATTGCGCTTGCAAAGAACAAGCAGAGTGTAGGTATAGGACCAGGACAGGTAAATCGTGTCTGGGCAGCAAAGCAGGCAATAGAGCATGCAAAAGAACTAATTGATGAGAATGCAACGAAGGGGGCAGTACTTGCATCGGATGCCTTCTTCCCTTTTGATGATTGCGTAGAAGCAGCCCATCAGGCAGGAATTACTGCAATTATCCAGCCCGGTGGCTCTATCCGTGATGAGGACTCCATTAAGAAGTGTAACGAATATGGAATTGCCATGGTATTTACTGGGATGCGCCATTTTAAACATTAAAAATATGCTAAAAGCCATAACACGTTTATAGACATTGAAAAAGGGATTGTTACTCGTAGCTATCATTAGATAGCAATACGTGATAACAATCCCTTATTAGTTGCTACAATCCAACCCTACAATAACTATTAATTTTATATAAATATATATAAATTAGATCTTAATTAGATCTTAGTCATTGCGATTATAATTTGGATACATTGGCAGCTTGAGGACCTTTCTCGCCTTCGATAATTTCGAATTCCACCTGATCGCCTTCCTCAAGAACCTTAAAACCTTCCATCAGAAGCGCTGAGTAATGTATGAATACATCGTTTCCTTCCTCATCGGATATAAATCCATACCCTTTTTTAGCGTTGAACCATTTAACGGTACCCGTCTTCATAAATAGCCTCCTAAAACAAATGAAAATATTTCTCTTACAACAAGTAAGTATGATAGACTAAATTTAACATAAAATATAAAAAATGTCAATTATCCTTTGTGACATTATGGGTCATTATCTATCATAATTATTGGAATTTGTTGCGATATGTATATTGTTTCAGTGCAAATGGCATAAAATATATCTATTAGTACCTAAGGATTGGAATGTTTATTAAATAGGCGATTTTCCTTAAAAATAAGCGTTTTATTTACCTTGTAATAAATGACAAATAATTTAATTTATGTTATCATGAATAAGCAATATCGATATAATATCATACTTAAGATAACAAATATTTCGTACTAAGTGCAGTAGTAAAAATATCACTTATATGAATGGTGAATAGATGGAGGTAATGATATGAAGATTCAAATTCCTTCCTCATATGAATTCGTATTCGAGGAAAAACTAGACGATCTAAATAGTAATGGAACCGTTTTGCTTCATAAAAAGACTGGTGCCAGAATTGTTTTAATTGCAAATGATGATGATAATAAAGTGTTTTATATCGGTTTTAGAACACCACCTGCTAATAGTACAGGAGTTGCTCATATCATTGAACATTCCGTACTTTGTGGGTCAAAGAACTTTCCGGCCAAAGATCCTTTTATTGAGCTAGCCAAAGGTTCTTTGAATACATTTCTAAATGCGATGACTTATCCGGACAAGACCGTTTATCCGGTTGCAAGTATGAATGATCAGGATTTTAAGAATTTAATGCATGTATATATGGATGCCGTACTTTACCCGAACATTTATCATAAGAAAGAAATCTTCCAACAAGAAGGATGGCATTATGATATTGAAGAAGAGGATGGTCAGTTAAAATACAATGGAGTTGTTTATAATGAAATGAAGGGCGCATTCTCATCACCTGAATCTCAGTTGAATCGTTTGAATCAGAATTCCTTGTTTCCAGATACCCCATATGGTGTGGAATCTGGTGGTGACCCAGATTTTATTCCAGATCTAACCTATGAGGAGTTTTTGGAGTTTCATAGAACTTACTACCATCCATCCAATAGCTATATCTATCTCTACGGCTCTATGGACTTTACAGAACGACTCGAATGGTTGGATACGGAATACTTGAGTAAATTTGATTATTTGGATGTAAATTCTGAGATTGGAGTTCAGAGTGCATTTAATACAGTTAGAGAGATCACAGCCTTTTATTCCTTAGGTAAAGAAGAAAAGACACAAGATAATACCTATCTAAGTAAGAATTTTGTTATTGGTGATTCTTTAGATAAGAAGTTAAGTCTGACATTCCAAATACTTAGCTATGTGCTTCTTCAAGCTCCAGGTGCACCAGTGAAACAGGCTTTACTGGATGCTGGTATCGGAAAGGATATCTTGGGATATTATGAGGATGAGCTAAGGCAACCTATTCTTACAATTATAGCCAAGAATTCAGAGGAGAATAAAAAGGAACAGTTTATTGAGATTATTCGTGATACCTTGCTGAAATTAGTTGGAGAAGGATTGGATGAGAAATCCTTACTTGCAGCAATTAATTTCTATGAATTTAGATACCGGGAAGCTGATTATGGTAGATTCCCTAAGGGGCTTATCTATGGATTACGTGTAATGAGCAGTTGGCTTCATGATAACAATCAGCCTTTCCTTCATCTAAATGATAATGAGGGATATGCATTTTTAAAGAAACAGATTGGAACCGGTTATTATGAGACGATTATTCAGAAGTATTTGCTAGATAATAAACATTCTGCTCTTGTTATATTAAAGCCGAAGATAGGACTCAATGCGGAGAAGGAAGAAAAACTAAAAGAAAAACTTGCAGCTTATAAAGCCAGTTTATCAAGAGAAGAGATTAGTGAACTAATCAAGGAAACCAGACATTTAAAGGTGTTTCAGGAAACGCCTTCAACTAAAGAGGAGATGGAGAAGATACCTCTCATAACAAGGGAGGATATCAGCAAGAAGATTCAGCCTTTTTATAATGATGAACTCATTGTTGATGGTGTAAAAGTACTTCACCATAATGTTTATACCAACGGAATTGCATATTTAAGCTTATTATTTGATATTAGGGACATTCCTAAGGAATTGCTACCTTATGCCTCCTTGCTAAGCATGGTTCTGGGTATTATGGATACAAAGAACTATAGTTATCTTTCCTTGTCCAATGAAATAAATATCCAAACTGGTGGCATTTCAACGAATGTAAAAAGTTTTGCTAAGAAGGGAAGTACGGAACAATATTATCCAGTGTTTGAATTCCGTACGAAAGTACTATATGATAAATTGCCTGAGGCATTTAGCTTAATAGAGGAAATGCTTTATCGTACGATATTAAG
>JAAYSQ010000106.1 GCA_012523925.1 Clostridiales bacterium | reverse complement strand
TTAGCTTTCTCGCTTACGTTGCACTTATCAATACTAGCATGAGAGTTTGCCTGAGCAAGTTTAGTAAACAATCCTATTAGTATTGACTATAACTATGTGACTAAAAGGGTAACGCAGATTAGAAGCGAGAAAGCTTAGCTTTCTCGCTTACGTTGCACTTATCAATACTAGCATGAGAGTTTCCTCGAGCAAGCTCGGTAAACTCTCCTACTAGTATTGACTAATCTGCTATATCGAATATTATACCATAGAACGTACAAATTGCACTAGAAATTAATAGAATGGGGCTTTGGTATTGGTGTGGGAGCGACCGATTTATAGTTCTGATTTGCGAAAAATGTCTAATAAAAAGTTTTCTGATAATAGCATGATTTATTACATAATTGTTACGCTTGTTATTACTTAATTAATGATTTTGCCACACAAATGCCAATATAATCGAATACGATTAAGCTGACTAAATGGAAATAGTTAACGGAAATGGAGAAATACTATGAAGTATAGGAAAAACAGGAGATTAATGTTGAATATTGTTGTTGCACTGGCAATTGTGTTTTCCTTGCTTTTAATTAATCCTTATGATACTACTGCTAAGGCAGACAATAGGGACTATATAGACAATGAAGCAATTGTTTTCCCGAACTTTAGCAATGATACCTATGCTGGAGCCCAATGGGCGATAGATAATCCGGGTTATTACTTTAATCCAATCGTAACTGAACAAAGTTTTAAAATATCGCAAAATAATGTCGATTTGGATGTTGTCGAAACCTGGCGGATGCTAGATAAGCGAGAAACAAGGGAAGTGATTGTGGCAGTCATTGATACGGGAGTGGATATAGATCACCCGGATTTGGCAGAAAACATTTGGGTCAACTCTGGAGAAATACCAGGAGACGGAATTGACAATGATAATAATGGCTATATTGATGATATTAATGGCTGGGACTTTTATAATAATGATGCAACGGTTAGCCATTATGCTTACTCAGAAGAAAGCGGGATGTATTTATCAGATCCCGAAGATAATGATGACCATGGAACGCATATAGCCGGGATTATTGGTGCAGTGGCAAATAATAATATTGGAATTGCAGGAATTGCTTCGAATATCAATATTAAGATTATGCCATTAAAAATCAACGGAGGCCCTAATGGTGATGGAAAGATATCGAGTGCGATTGAAGCTATCAAGTATGCTACCATGATGGGAGCAGATATCTGTAATCTTAGCTGGGGAACAAGTGAATATATCGGTGCACTGGAACAGACAATGAGGGAATCTGATATGTTGTTTGTAGCAGCTGCTGGAAATGATGGAATTGATAATAATAGTAATCCCATCTACCCTGCAAATTTAGAATTGGATAACCTGATCACAGTAACATTTATCGATGCCAGCGGAAAACTAACCAGTTTATCCAACTATGGATCCTTAACGGTAGATTTAGCAGCACCTGGTGAGGATATTGTAAGTACCATTGTTGGTAGTTATGGTTCCATGAGTGGGTCTTCCATGGCGGCACCGCAGGTATCCGCAATAGCGGCACTTCTATATTCTTATCATGAAAATATAGACCCTGCCAATGTGAAAGAAATTATTCTCAATAATATAAAGAAGATACCGGAGTTGGATAGCAAAGTTCTCTATCCCGGAATTCCTAGTGCATATAACAATCTTCTAGCAGCAGAAGAAGCATTAGTAGTTGATACAGATCCCCCACATATGAGTATTAAGACCGCCTATGAACAAGAGAAAATGAAAGTTATTATTGAAGCAGAAGACATTGGCACTTCCAATATCCGAACATTGAAATGGATTTATGGAAAACGCAACCTTGAAGATTTTAAAAGAGGAACTATAGGGACATCAATAAAGGACGGGCAGCTGATTGTAACGAAAGCTGGTTATTATACCTTTTATGCATCAGATTATGCGGGTAATGAGACCATCAAAACCTATGAAGTGAAGGAAGATGTTAAGGCGCCAAGTTTAAGATTAAGCTATAGCGTTGCAGATAATTATAAAACTAGAACAATCTCCGTACAAGTCGAGGATGATCAAAGTGGTATCAAACGGTTGAAATACATGGCTGGTTCTAGGAAGGCTAATGAATTTCTACCAGCTGGCGCAGGTACAGAGATTGAGTTTGTAGATGGAAAAGGCAGTTTTAGTGTTAAAAAAGATGGGATTTACTCTGTATTTGCTACGGACTATCGTGGAAATAATATAGTAAAAATAATCCATGTTGAGACTGTGAAATCAACGGATCTGAAATTAATTCGTAGTAGAGTAACTATGGAAGTTAATGAAGAGTATTCCTTACTTTCCTATGTCAAACCGGTAAATCATACGGATAAATTAACCTATCGCAGTACTGATGAGAATATTGCTACAGTGACAAAGCAAGGAACGATTAAGGCTTTTAAGGAAGGGGAGGTGTATATTGTCGTCCGAACTTCCAGCGGAATAGAAAAGCTATGCAAGGTGTATGTAGTAAGTAGGTCAAGTAATGAAACGAAAATATCGACTTTGTATAGGCCGATTTTTAAAAGACAGATATTTATCAAAAATCGAGTTTAAATTTAGTAAGAATGGAAAGCATATTATATAGGAAGAAGAAAATGAAAAAAGTATAAGAGTCGGATGAAAACTCATGAAATATCCGGCTCTAAACTCATTCATTAATACTCTCAATGAAGTTAAAATTGTAAAAAATATGTTGACGAACTTACCTTAGTGTGTTATATTTAGTTAGCAAAGAAGTGGGGCTTTTTTTTTATGCCAAAAATACGTTTAATAAAGAAAAGTCTTTCAAACGGCGTTATTGCGCTACAGAGAGAAATCGGAGGTGGAAATTGTGCGCGTAAAAATCACATTGGCGTGTACCGATTGCAAGCAACGTAATTACAACATGACAAAAGAAAAGAAAAATCATCCAGATCGGATGGAGACCAAGAAGTACTGTAAATTCTGCAGAACTCACACATTGCATAAGGAAACAAAATAATTATAACTGAAGGGAAGTGACGATATGGGAGATATGGCAAAAACTTCAAGTGAAAAAGCTCCAAAAAGAAGCTGGTTTAAAGGACTAAAAACTGAGTTTAAGAAGATTGTTTGGCCAAGTAAAGAAACTCTTACAAAGCAGTCAATAGCTGTCGTAATCGTAACCGTTATCTTAAGTGTAATTATTTTTGCACTAGATGCTTTGATTGATCTTGGAATTGGCGTCATTTTAGGATAAGGGAGAAGAATATGTCAGAAGCTAATTGGTACGTTGTTCATACCTATTCAGGGTATGAAAACAAAGTAAAAGCGAATATAGAGAAAGTAGTCGAAAATAGAAAACTTCAGGATCAAATTCTGGAAGTATCTGTTCCGATGCAGGAAGTCATTGAAGTAAAGAATGGCGTTAAGAAACGAGTTCAGAAGAAATTGTTCCCTGGTTACGTACTACTTCACATGGTCATGAATGATGATGTATGGTATGTTGTTCGTAATACAAGAGGCGTTACAGGTTTCGTCGGCCCGGATTCCAAACAGCCGGTTCCTTTGTCTGAAGCAGAAATGCGTGGCATGGGAATTAAGAATGACACTGTCGAGGTTGATTTCGAAGTAGGTGATTCTGTTATCGTTATTAACGGAGTATGGGAAAATACTATAGGCGTTATTAAGCAGATAAATACCCATAAGCAGATCGTCACAATTAGCGTAGATATGTTTGGACGAGAGACACCAGTTGAAATCAGTTTCAGTGACGTCAAAATCAGTAAATAATTATTAACATCCGTGTGTGCAATGAGTATGTAGCAATTTACGCAGTTACAGTGGGAGGGATATTCCCGCAAACACCACATTTATCAGGAGGTATGCTATAATGGCAAAGAAAGTAACAGGTTATATTAAATTACAAATCCCTGCAGGGAAAGCAACACCGGCACCACCGGTAGGACCTGCACTAGGACAGCATGGTGTAAACATTGTTCAGTTTACAAAAGAATTTAATGCAAGAACAGCAGATCAAGATGGAATGATTATTCCAGTTGTTATTACTGTATATGCAGACAGAAGTTTCAGTTTTATTACAAAAACACCACCGGCAGCTGTATTACTTAAGAAATATTGCAAGATTAATTCTGGTTCAGCAGTACCGAATAAGACTAAGGTTGCAACAATCTCTCAAGAAGATTTAAGAAAGATTGCAGAAATCAAGATGCCTGATTTAAATGCAGCTACTGTAGAAAGTGCTATGAAAATGGTAGCAGGAACAGCTAGAAGTATGGGTATCACAGTAGAAGAATAATTAAGAATATAATAGCATAATTGAAAGATATTATGTGTTTGACAATCTATTAATGTGGGAGGATATGCCAAGTATACTAATGGCTATGGCAGCGAAGATGATAACACATCTTTGCAACAGAATATCGTATTCTGTTTTCTTCCGATATAACCACTAGGAGGTTTATAGAATGAAAAGAGGAAAGAAATATATTGCATCTGCAAAATTGATTGACAGAACTGTTCAATACGATCCTGCAGAGGCAATTGACTTAGTAAAAAAATCAGCAGTAGCTAAATTTGATGAGACCATCGAAGCTCATATTAGACTTGGTGTAGATGGGCGTCATGCTGACCAACAAGTTCGTGGTGCGGTAGTATTACCTCACGGAACAGGTAAAAAAGTACGTGTGCTTGTTTTTGCAAAAGGTGATAAAGTTGCTGAGGCAGAGGCGGCAGGCGCTGATTTTGTTGGTGGCGATGAGTTAGTACCAAAGATTCAGAATGAAGGATGGCTTGACTTTGATGTAGTTGTAGCTACTCCTGACATGATGGGTGTTGTTGGTCGTTTGGGTCGTGTTCTTGGACCGAAGGGCTTAATGCCTAACCCTAAAGCTGGTACTGTAACTATGGACGTTGCCAAGGCTGTTAAAGAGATTAAAGCTGGTAAAATTGAGTATAGATTGGATAAGACAAATATTATCCACGTGCCTGTTGGTAAAGCTTCCTTTACTGAGGAGCAGTTAAGTGATAACTTCGAAACTTTAATGGGCGCGATTGTTAAGGCAAGACCTGCTTCTGCTAAGGGAACCTATTTAAGAAGCGTAACACTGGCTTCCACAATGGGTCCTGGCGTGAAGGTTAACACAACAAAGTTTAGCTAGGACTTGCCATATATGTGATTGAATTTTATAATTGTATGGATTAGACAACTATCCATGGAAATATATTCAATTATAATTTAATAAAAATGGGTTGACATGAAAAATGAGTTCATGCTATAATCCTTTAAGACTACCGAAGACAGTAGGTGCCGAAAGGCATAAGTTGAAAACGCCTACCGAGGAATGTTGGTTTAAATCATATTAT
>JAAYSQ010000105.1 GCA_012523925.1 Clostridiales bacterium | reverse complement strand
GGGGCTGGCATTGGTGCTGGGGCCGGCATTGGTGCAGGGGCTGGAATTTCTTCAGGAATCTCCGGAATAATTTCTGGTGCAATAGCCCCGCATTGCACCCCACCAATGAATGGATACCAATGGAATTCAAACCCACTTCTGGCATTTACCGCAAAGGAACGGAATGCAGCATTTCCATTGATATTACCACCGGTTTGATGTGCATGGAACATGGCCTGGGGAGCCAAGACACTTCCCCAAATTGCTGCAGGTACTTCCATAAATATATTAGTTGCATTTTCAAATACATAAAGCGTATTGTTTACATGATTGGGATCACCCCAAAGTCCATATTGAAGATGTGCATTATTTCCTGTTCTAATTTTAATAATAGCTAAACTTCCATTTGGTATTTCCAATTTAATTTCCTTGGTTAATAAACCATTTGGACTTACATCAATTAAAAACACATTCTGAACTGGATCATTACCACTTAGAATCCATTGATGAAATCTTTCCGTTACCGTACCATTTGGCTCTAGATCTAGGATACACTCATGGAAATCATTAATACTATCTTGGGCATCCCGGAAGAACTGGCCAACATTGGCATTAATTCTATTTGATGGTATGAATCTGTCAACATCGTAACTGGATATTGCATAGTGTGATCCTCGATCACTTGGTCTCCAATATGGGCTTCCACCATCCGCATAATACAGTTCAGTTAACAGCTGGGCTTGTGCTGGATCACCATCCTTTCCGATCATATAGGTGCTTCCACTTGCCGCATTAAAGTTACCACCTGCAACAACATGGCCAATAACCACAAGTGGCCCTTGCATTGCAATATCATTACCGACCAAAAATCTCACCAAATCTGGACTATAACCGGTTCCTCTTAAGTCACCATCATTTCCGTGAGCCAAACTTAATCCTCGGGAACTTACAAAGTTTCTTCCTACTGCCATTGCACCTTTTGTATCTACAATATTATTAGCATCTTCAAAGATAATTGCATTAAAGTTAGAAGCTGTACCAAACGGCTGTCCTTCTACATCATACCAATTTATATCCTCATAAGGAATTCCGGCATAGGTAGCAGCTCCTCCGCTATTGTTAAACATAAAAGCCTCCTTAAACACAACGGAATCTGTGCATTCTATATTCTCAATTCAGTTTATTCATCCAATTTGTAATCGTGCAGGTTTTGTGCATTCTTTCACAAACGATTACCACCAGGAAAGCTTAGGAAGAATTTCCCATATATTGAATAGGTGTTTACAGTAAATAATTTATGGTGTTAGAATAAGGCTTAGCCATTTGATTGTTTTACTTTCCTTAAAGAAATGTAATTGTAATTCCAATAGCATGTTAGAATGATAAATATAGAACAATTATTTAGGAGGTGTAGGATTGAGAGAAACAGATGCCCTGGCCATGCAAGCCAAATTGGATCCAGAGGTCTTAGAAGATTTTATAAAACAAAATGAATACTATATATTAAAATCCGCCTCAAAAATAACGCATCGCTTTATTTCAAAAAGTGATGATGAATGGTCCATTGCATTACAAGCATTCCATCAGGCAATTGAAGGCTATGCATTTGACAAGGGCAGCTTTTATAGCTTCGCTGATTTAGTAATTCGTAGAAGACTAATCGATTATAGAAAAGGCCAAGGGAAATTTGCATCTGAAGTTTCCGTTGATCCCTATGTCTTTGATACAGATGTCGAGAACGAAACCGAAGATGTTGCAATTAAAATAGCCGTAGCAGAACAGGTTTCTAAAAAAAGCAATGACGATATAAAATTGGAGATTGAAGCAATTAATCAACGTTTTCATCATTATGGCTTCACTTTCTTTGAATTGTCAAAATGTTCTCCTAAGGCTGCTAAGACGAAGAAATCTTGTGCAATTGCAATTAATTATATATTACAAAATCCTTTGCTAATCAATGAGATACAGAGAACAAAATTACTACCGATAAAAATAATTGAAAAAAATGTACAGGTACCCCGAAAAATTTTAGAACGCCATCGAAAATATATAATAGCGGCGATAGAGATACTATCCGGAGAGTATCCAAATCTAGCGGAGTACTTGCGATACATTAGAGAGGAGAGCAAATAGTGAAAGCAGTTGTAGTAGAAATCAAAAACCGTTATGTTGCAGTCCTGTCTGATGATGGTTGCATAGTCAAGATAAAAAACAATAATTATGAAATTGGGCAGGTAATTCAAATGAGTAGATCGAAGATACATATGACTAAAAAAATAGCTGCTTTTGCAGCTTCTGCAGCAGCAATGGTAATATTAAGTACTGGTACATGGGCATATGCAAGTCCATATTCCTATGTAAGTTTGGATGTTAATCCATCCATCGAGTTTACCGTTAATCGCTTTGATCGCGTACTTAAGGTAAGAGCGACTAATGATGACGGTACAGAGTTTCTGAAAGAAGTTAATTTGAATGACTTAAAAAATGAAACAATTAAAGAAGCCTTATCCACGACTGTTGAGCAAATTTCTCAGGCGGGTTATTTTGAAGGTAATATTGAAGCCGGACTTGTAATTGCAACCTCTGCAAAAAACGAAAAAAAAGCAGAAGATTTAGCCAAGGAATTGCAAGAGACCGTAGATACAGATTTGGTCGAAAGTGGCCAAGAGGTCCAAGTTGAATCTTTTAAGGTAGGCTATGAACGCGTTCAAAAAGCAAAGGAGTTAGGTGTAACCCCAGGTAAGTTAAACTTAGTTGAAAAATTACAGGAATCTGCTACAGATCCTACAACAATTGATATTGAAGAATGGTTGAATAAACCTGTGAAAGAAATCATGAAAGCGACTAAGGCAAATAGAAAAGCCCTTTCTTCTAACGATCCTACTCTTGTTGAAGACACAGATATCGATGCTGATGATATAATCGAAGTTTCTGAAAAAGAGTTAAAAGAAGCCATCAAAGAAGAACGGAAAGAACAAAAAGCTGCTGAAAAAGCGGAAAAGGACGCAAAGAAAGCCACTGAAAAGGCGGAAAAAGAAGCAGAGAAAACTGCTAAGAAAGTAGAAAAAGAGGCAGAAAAAGCAGC
>JAAYSQ010000104.1 GCA_012523925.1 Clostridiales bacterium | reverse complement strand
TGCACTTATCCATCCTCGTATGATGATTTATTTGAGCAAGCTCGATAAATCCTCCTACTCGTATGGACTAATCTGCTTATCGTGGACATTATAGCATAATTTTGTTGAAATTGAAATGGGGGGAATTCTTTAGGGGGTGGTATGAAATGGTAGTGTTGCGGGCTTTTATTCTAGGATTATGTCGTCTTGAAGATTGGTTCCATCGGCAGCGGTTGTTGCAAGTTCATCACAACGTTCGTTCATTGGATGGCCATTGTGACCTTTTACCCAATGATAGGTTACATTATGGGGTTCCATTGCTTTTAAAAGACGTTTCCAGAGGTCTACATTTTTAACAGGTTCATTTCTACCACGCTTCCAACCTTTCTTTATCCAGCCATCAATCCATCGATCATTAAAAGCCTTTACTACATATTGCGAATCGGAATACAAATCTACATTGCAAGGTTTTGTTAATGCTTCTAACCCAACAATAGCTGCCATAAGTTCCATACGGTTGTTGGTTGTTTTTTTATAACCAGCGCTATATTCTCTTCTATGTTCCATTCCTTTTGAATCTATATATACAAGGATAGTCCCATAACCACCAGGACCATCAGGGTTACCCCTCGCTGAACCATCGGTATAAATTTCTACATTCATTTATAAGCCTCCCTTTTCCAAATAAACATATATAAGGTGCCAAACACCTTAACAAACTAATTTTAATAATAATTCTTCTTCTAACAATTTTTAAGTAGCTATCTTTAAGTAGATATCTTTAAATATCAACCTTTAAGGAATTCTACTCCACTCCCCAGTTCTTTGGAAGTTTTCAGCAGCCTTTTCGGCTTCATTAATAATGTACCTAGAGTATCCTAACATACCTAGTAGTTTAATTGCATTTTTAGATACTGCCCTACCTTGATACAATTTATAATCAAACAATATTTTATTATTAACGATATGTTCTTGAAAGTGATAGTTGGAATAGTTACTCTCTAAAATATGTGTCAGTTCAATATCATGGGTTGCTGCATATACAAGAGCATTTTGCTTTGCTAACGCGTAAAGTATACGGGAGGAAGCTGCAATACGTTCTAATGTATTGGTGCCTCGAAGTACCTCATCAACAAAACAAAGCATAGGAACATCATCATTAATATGGTCAAGGATACGTTTCAAGGATTTGATTTCAACTATATAATAACTTTCGTTACTTAGAATGTTATCTCTAAGTGCCATGGAGGAGAATATAATAAAATAACTTGCTCGATATCTTCTGCTTATGGAGGTAAATACTGTCTGTGACAGAATTGCATTAATTGCTAAAGTCTTTATAAAAGTGGATTTACCAGAAGCGTTAGAGCCGGTTAATAAAACCGATTGGGTTTCCGATATCGAATTTGGTACTGGATCCTCCAATAATGGGTGATACAAATCAGTAATCGATAGGCTAGGTTTTCCAACCTTTGTTAATTCTGGCTCACAATAGTAATCCAGTGTTTCCCTAAAAGAAGCTACCGCAATCATACTATCCAGAAATCCGACATTAATGAAAATACGGTTTAAATCGTCACGGTGATTTTTTAAAATATTCAACATAGAATTAAATTTAATTAAGTCCAAATGAAAGAACATGCGAGCATAGTCGATGATACTATCAAATATGCTACCGGTTACATTCTTTGATGTTACTATAGCAGCACCTCTTTTGAAGTTTTTAAAAGCATCCCTGTCTCGCTTTAATGCATCGGTATATTTTTCAATTTCTTTGATATCTAATTTATCAATTTCCTTTGTGCTATCTAAAAGACGAAGTATATAGGCAAATACGGTCAAATAATTTTCAATCTTTGCCTTTTGCCGGTAATACTGATAAACATTATTAATAAAAAATAACAAAACAAGCATACCACCATAGCTTGGATATACAAAAAGCAAGCCAAAGGATAAAACCAAGCCTAAAGCCATGATGTAGTGAGGTAGATTGCTCTGTGGAGTTAGCTGGTTTAGTTGATTGATATATTTGTAGACGGAGATTTGACTTAACTTGCCAATACCTTTAAGAGCAGATTGTAAATATATTCTCTTTTGTTCGTTTTGGCTAAAGAACTTGATCAAACGGTTACGTTCATTTAACTCCTCCTTCGAAAAACAAGGTTTACGAAGAAGTGCATAGAGATATTCTTCTCCTATGGAGCTTTGTGTATTGTTTATATACATGAAAATATAATCCATATCCAGATCGTTCCATGTGATATCATCGATATCATAACGGTCATCCTGCATAGACAAATAAAAAGCCTTTAAAGATTCCAGTTTTTCAGTAGTGTATTCCTGTTCAGGGATTTTTCCCCATTCTTTCTTTAATTGGATCCTTAGCTTTTTCTTTCTTTGTTTTTCGTGCCACATACTCCAGACAGTAATAATGAACATAAAAATTAATAGGTAAAAGATTATTTTCATAACATAACTCCGATCTAAAAGTATTTGTACTATAAGTCTATAATTAAAATATCCATTTTCATCTGATAAAGTTTATTAAGACTAGATATACGATCTTTTCAATATAACCTAATTTTTCACATACGGTTATTATAAAATCCTTGCAATTATCTGTCAATGAAATTAACTAATTCCAATATATATTGCTATAGAAATTTACGAATGGATAAAAAAATGGTTGAACCCATCAAATGGACTCAACCACTTTAAAATCATATTTAACCTTTAATATATCTTACACATTTAATCGGTTTTCTATAATATAAATTGGAAATCTTTATCCCATCTCTATGATTACTTGCATGTATAATCTTACCATTACCAATAAAAATTGCTACATGATTAATATAACTTCCATTACCATAGAACACCAAATCTCCAGGTTTTAACTGTGAAGTAGAAATCTTAGTACCACTATTCGCTTGGTTTCTTGAAGTACGAGGTATGGTATATCCAAACTTTTTGTATATTTGTTGGGTAAAACCGGAGCAATCAACACCTTTGCCTAAAGTAGCCCATCCCCATCTATACCGACCACCTAGGTATTCCTTGGCCTTATTAACGAGGCGAACACGTACCGAGGATACTTCTGTTCCAAATTCTAGCTCCTCAATCGTTAAAGCTTTCTTTAACTGATAGCTTAAATCCACATATTCTTTTGCCACATAGCCTATGGCTCCATTTTCTTCTTCATCACTATCTAGGCTGACTTTAACCCACTTTTTATGTTCTTCATCATAATTCGGAACGGCTCCATCAAGAACGATAAGTTCTTCCCCTCTGGCAATCTGATCGATAATGGGAGAATTAATGGAAGGTTCCTTTCGAACCCGCAAACCATTGGAATTGGAGGTTGCTACGTAATCTCCAACCGATTTTGCAATTTGTGAGGCTCTGGTTCCTGTAATTAAATACTCCGACTTTACATAGCCGGTTACTTTACCTGATTTAATTTTAGTCCAGCCATTTTTCGTATTTTCTATTATTTCACACCCTGCATCCTTAGGTAATTTACCAATAATCTTTTTATCTTCTCCAGGGCCGGAACGAACTAATAAATTTGTTTCAACATTGGCTATAGCAATATTAACAAAGCCCGGCATCGGTATTTGGTCCGATGATAAGGAGGCAATTGTGGAAGAATCATTTTCTGATCGGCTACTTAATTTATCATAAGTAAAACCAGCTACCCCTTCTTCAAAGGCATAAGCATTATGGGGTTTGGCTGTTAGAACAAATGCTCCAGTCAAACAGACTAGGGAGAATTTCAGAAGCTTATTATCCATTAAAATTATCCTCCAACTATTTTCTTGTAGACAAGAA
The DNA here is from genome assembly GCA_012523925.1 of Clostridiales bacterium. Lineage (GTDB taxonomy): Bacteria > Bacillota > Clostridia > Lachnospirales > Lachnospiraceae > Mobilitalea. The sequence continues at coordinate 5,162 of JAAYSQ010000104.1, read as the reverse complement.
ATATTAATCGTCCCTTTTTATAAGTATCGATGACGAATAGGCAGTCTATTAAATCTTTTTAACAAGTTTTAATTAAAATATTACATATTTATTAAATATGTTACGAGAGTATTATAACAAAGGCATATGAATTTGTCAACAATATGTCAAAATTATTTCAAAAATTAGGAAACATTAGTAAGGTGACTAAAACAAGTTGAATTTAGATTAAACAATTGTTTGAAGAAAGAATACATATGTCCTATAGTAAGGGATAATTTTGCACATTAAAAAAGCTGCTCGGTACAAATCAATGCACACAAAGCAGCCATTAAAATACTGAGCTATAAAGAAATCCACCACCTGTTTCTAGATGAAAGGTAGTGGATTTCATGTTAGACTTTATATGATAATACAAATTAATCCGCCATTACTATCATTAATAATCTTTTGCATTGTTTCTTGCAGTTTCAATTGACTTTCATCCGTTAATTTATTGACCTTCGTATTGATACCGTCCTCAACCAGCTGACGAATCGTCTTTCCAAAAATATTGGTTTCCCAAATCCCTTCCGGATTTTCATTGGCATTTTCATGGATATAATTTATAAGGTCTTTTGCTTGCTCTTCTGAACCAACTATTGGTGCAACTTCGGTAAGGATATCCGCTTTTATCATATGGATGGAAGGCGCAGTTGCCCTAATTTTAACACCATATTTATTGCCATGCTTTAATACTTCAGGATCTTCAATCGATATCTCCTCTCTAACTGGAGAAACGACCCCATAGCCTTTTGCCTTTACCTGATCTACTGCATAGGATACCTTTTCGAATTCTGCTTTCTTAGCTGCAAGGTCTCTTAGTGTTGAAATCAACTGATATTCACCGTTAATTGGTACACCGATTAGATCACTTAGTATCTTATAGTAGTACATATCGTCAAACTCAACATTGACCTGAACCGTACCATTTTGCATATCAATTTTGTCAACCTTGAAGCGTTTTACATACTGGCTGTCAGTTTCGAGATTTTGTGCTTTTGCATCTTTTATCTGTGTAATCTTTTGGAATAGATTTTTAACAGAAGCAATTAGATCGACCTTTAGCCAGTGATCATTTGACAACATTTCCGTCCATTTCGGCATAAAGAAATCAATCTCAGTAATCGGGAATGCCGAAAGAATATGTTCCATAATTCGAGTAATGTCTTCTTTCTTTAGTTGCTCCGCATTTACAGGAAGAACCGTAACATCATGTTGAGAGGCGATTTCTTCAGCAATACGTAATGTTTCATTGGAATAAGGTCGGTTGGTGTTAAGTAATACAATAAACGGCTTACCAATACGTTTTAGTTCTTCAATTGTTTTTTCTTCCGGAAGTTTGTAACTTATTCTTGGTAATTCTCCAAAACTACCATCGGTGGTTATAACGATTCCAATAGTGGAATGTTCGTTAATTACTTTTCTTGTTCCTAATTCTGCTGCTTGTGTAAATGGTATTTCATGGTCAAACCATGGCGTCTTTACAAGTCTCTCTTGATCGTTTTCAATATGACCGGAGGCTCCGTCAACCATGTATCCGACGCAATCAATTAAACGTATTTTCACATCCGTTTTATCGTCTAAAGTGATTTTGGCAGCTTCCTTTGGTATAAATTTGGGTTCTGTAGTCATGATCGTTTTGCCTGCTGCGGCCTGAGGCATTTCATCGATCGCTCTTTCTTTGCTATGGACATCTTCAATATTGGGTATTACTAAAAGATCCATAAATCTCTTAATAAAGGTAGATTTTCCTGTTCTAACTGGTCCTACCACACCTATGTATATTTCACCGCCTGTCCTAGCCTGAATATCATTATAAACATCGAACTGCCCTAACATGTGTCAACCTCCTTATGGTTATAATTAAAGATATGCAGTCGACTTTCATTCTATGATATTTGAAAATATACCATTGCATAAAAAATAAGGCTGTCGCATTAATGTGCAAGGCCTTTTCTTGTTAGTAGTGTATATTTCAAAATAGGTTTTGAAAATAGCGTATGATTTTATCCAACGCAGACACGCTCTCGCTCGGTTGTCGCTCATAGCAGTGCATAAGGTTGTGACAGATAAGTGTATCTGACACAATCTAAGTACTGATGGCGACAAACGGTCTACTTATGGATTAAAAATCATACGCTATTATATTAGGTTTTGATGTAATAAAACTAATTATGCAAATTAATGTGCAATACATGATTTTATTCATCCCACTCCAAAGTGCTATACTCTTTTCTTTTATCTCTAACTAGCAAGTCAGAAAGGGCTTCCTTGGCAGGTTTTCCCTCAAAAAGGACAAGGTTAATTTGCTCAACTATTGGCATCTCAACACCGTACTTATTAGCAAGGGATAAAGCAGCTTTTGCAGAGTTAACCCCTTCTACAACCTGGTTAACCTGTTTCATTGCATCACTCATAGACTTACCTTGCCCCATTAGATAACCAGCATTCCAGTTACGGCTATGCTTACTGGTACAGGTAACAAATAAATCACCAAAGCCTGATAGACCTGCAAAAGTCTCCATCTTACCACCCATACTAATTCCAAGACGGCTAATTTCAGCCATTCCTCTGGTCATAAGTGCTGCCTTTGTATTATCTCCATATCCTAATCCGTCTACAATTCCAGCTGCAAGAGCAATTACATTCTTTAAAGATCCGCCCAATTCAATACCCGTGATATCTGGGCTAGTATAAACACGGAAGATGTCATTCATAAAGATATCCTGAATATATCTAGCTGTTTCTTTTGTCTCAGCACCGACAACTACTGTTGTTGGAACACCGCGACTAACTTCTTCTGCATGACTTGGTCCGGATAATACCGCAATATCAGCCTGAGGAATTTCATCCTTTATTACATCAGAAAGTGTAAAAAGTGTTCCGTCTTCAATTCCTTTAGACACATTTACAAGAATTTGTCCTTCTTTTATATATGGACTTGCTTCTTTTGCAGTTTGACGGATGTAGGGAGATGCAACTGCCATTACAATTAATTCTTTATCTGTACATGCTTCCTTTAAATCCAGTGTAACTTTAATAGAATCCGGAAGTACTGCATTCGGGAGGTTTTTTAAACTATGTCGATTCTCTATTAAATCTTTCGCCTCTTTTTCTATTTTAGTCCAAATTGTAACGTCATGACCATTATTCGCAAGTAATATTGCCAATGCACTTCCCCAGGTTCCAGCACCTAATAAAGATATCTTACTCATTTGTTTTCCTCCTTTGGATTATTTGGATGATTGCAATTTATATCAATGCTAACTTTTTGTCCAAATTTGTTTTCAGTTCCATTCAATAACCTTTTAATGTTCGAATGATGCTTAATAAAAGCTAATGCCATATAAATCAAAGCAACAATCAACATATGTAAGTTACCAGGGTAACGTATTATAACCCACACAGGTAATAGTACCGATACGAGTAATGAACCAACAGATACATATCTAGTAATTGCAATCGAGCCCACAAATATTAATAATCCAAATGGAATTATATAAGGATCAAATGCAGCCATAACTCCGCCAGTGGCAGCTATTCCTTTACCACCTTTAAATCCTAACCAGAATGGATAATTATGCCCAAGAACAACACCAAGACCGGTATATAAGATAAGTAACTGGATATTTTCCATATCGGGAAAGATTATATATCGAATAAGAATAATCGGAAGTATGGCCTTGATCATATCACCGAATAATGTGATAGCGCCTGCCTTAGCACCTAAGGTGCGCAGCGCATTGGTAGTTCCAGGATTACCACTTCCATACTTTCGAATATCAACATGTTTTAATTTCCCAATTAAATAACCGGTCGAAAAGCAACCAAAAATATATCCCAAAGCCAGACAAATGATGATTTTAGAAATCATTACTTACCATTCTCCTTTCGCTCCCGGATGATAATTTTTAATGACGTACCAGAAAATCCAAATGCTTCACGAATTTTATTCTCGATATATCTAGTATATGAAAAATGCATTAATTGTTTATCATTAACAAATATTACAAAGGTAGGCGGTTTTACTGCTACCTGAGTAATATAATAAAGTCTTAGGCGTTTACCTTTATCCGTTGGCGGCTGTGCAAGTGCCACAGCTTCTGTCATAATTTCATTTAATACACCGGTAGAAATACGCAAGTTCTGGTTTTGGATAACAACTTCAATAATTTCAAATAGTTTATGCAATCTCTGTCCTGTCTCTGCAGAAATAAATGTAATTTCAGCATAGGGCATAAATGATAAGATTTCTCTAATATCATTTGTAAATTTATTCACTGTTTTATTGTTCTTTTCAATCAAGTCCCATTTATTAACAGCAATGACTATACCTTTGCCTCTATCATGGGCAATCCCCGCAATCTTGGCATCCTGCTCCGTTATACCTTCTGTTGCATCAATAACTAGGACAACAACATCGGCGCGCTCGACTGCAGTAACAGTTCGAATAATACTAAAACGCTCCAGGTCTTCCTTAATCTTACTTTTTCTTCGTAATCCAGCGGTATCAATCAGGATATATTCCTTTCCATTACGACGTAACGGAGTATCAATTGCATCTCTTGTGGTTCCTGCAATGTTAGAGACAATAACTCTATTATGGCCCAATAATTTATTGATAATCGAGGATTTACCTACATTAGGTTTACCAACGATTGCAATGCGCGGACGCTCGTCCTCTGCTTCTTCTGTATTTTTATCAGGAAAATGTTTTACAACTTCATCAAGCATATCACCAAATCCAAGTTTTGATGTAGCAGAAATTGCAAATGGATCTCCTATTCCAAGATTATAGAATTCATAAACATCTGGCATTAATTTCTCAAAATTATCTACTTTGTTAACAACTAATACAACTGGTTTTGAAGAACGGCGCAACATATCTGCCACCTTAAAATCTGCATCCACCAGTCCTTGTCGAACATCCACTAGGAAAACGATAACATCCGCTGTATCAATTGCGATTTGTGTTTGTTCTCTCATATAGGATAACATCATATCCTTACTATCTGGTTCAATACCACCGGTATCTATCATTGTAAATTGTGTATTAAGCCATGTAACATCAGCATATATGCGGTCTCTAGTAACGCCTGGATAATCCTTTACTATGGAAATACGTTCCCCAGCCAATGCGT
>JAAYSQ010000103.1 GCA_012523925.1 Clostridiales bacterium | reverse complement strand
TGGTGGTTTATTAAAGCGATGGAAGAGAAAACTTCATTTGTAAGTAAATCTTATTATACCTTGGCCACAAATACACCGGTAACAACGATTGCTATACCAATTTATGATGACAGCGATAGTATTATTGGTGTTATGGCAGCAGATATTAAATTGGATGAACTCCAAAAGAGAGTACAAAAGTATAGTCAAGGAAGTAAATATGCTTTTGTTATTGATGGTGATGGAGTTGTCATTGCACATCCAGATACCGCGCAAGTATCGGAACTTTATAATTATAAGACTCTGAAAAAGACGGTTCTTAAGACGGATGAAAGTGGAGCGGTGATGGTTGATGCAAATGGCAACCAGATAATGGAGGAGCAAGACATTACGGTTCCAGAGACTTTAAAGCAAATAGCTGAAAAGGCAATAAACGGTGAAGCTGGTTCGGAAACCTATAAAAATAATGATGGCGTAGATGTGGTTAGCGCCTACCAAAGTATCACGCTTCCTGGCAATTCCGATAATTGGGCTGTAATAACGGTAGAGAATAAAGCGGATGCAATGGCGTTCATTAGCGAAATTCAGAGATTTAATATAATCACAGGTATTGTCATTATGATTATAGTAGCTGTAATTATAGCGTTTGTAGCAAGCAAAATTGCAGGTCCGATTAAAAAATCAGCAGATTATCTGAAAGTGATTGCGCAGGGCAACTTTTTAATTGATGTAGATCAAGCGATGCTTGCGAGAAAAGATGAGATCGGTATTATTGCATTAGGAATTCAGACAATGAAGGATTCTCTTAAGAATCTTGCAATGCAGATTTCAACCGAAGCGGATGTGATACAGTCAAAAGTAGAACATGTTGTAATTGAAATGAACGAGTTAAATGATAACTTAGAAGATATTTCTGCTACAACCGAGGAACTTTCTGCTAATACCGAGGAAACGGCAGCATCATCACAGGAAATGACAGCAACTGCTCAAGAAATTGAAAGAGCTGCTCATACAATTGCAGATAGTTCTGGAAAAGGTGCTCTTGCTGCGAGTGATATTAGCTTAAGAGCAGAAACAACGAAGGAAAGAGTAGATTTATCCATAGAGAAAACATCTGCTGTTTTATTAGAAACAAAGACACAACTTGAAAAAGCAATTGAAGAATCGAAAGTTGTAGAAGAGATTAATGTTCTTTCAGCTTCCATTATGCAGATAACGGAACAGACGAATCTATTAGCATTAAATGCTTCTATAGAAGCAGCACGAGCAGGAGAAGCTGGAAAAGGATTTTCTGTCGTAGCAGATGAAATTAGTAAGCTAGCAGATCAATCAAAGTCAGCGGTTAATAAAATTACCGATGTAACAACACAGGTAATTACTGCGGTAGAGAATCTTTCTGGTAATGCAAATAATCTCTTATCCTTTGTATCGAAAGATGTCGATAGTGATTATAAAGAGATGTTAGATGTTGCTGATAAATATAGGGAAGATGCAAAGTTTGTTGAGGATTTGGTTACTGAGTTTAGTGCTACCTCTGAGGAACTGTTGGCTTCTATTGAGAATATGACACATGCCATTGATGGAGTTGCAATAGCAGCTAATGAAAGTGCGAGTGGAACAACGGAGATTGCTGCAAGAGTCTCTGAGGCCAATATCGAATCTAACAGTGTTATGGAAAGAGTAACAGAAACCAAGATCAGTTCAGATAAATTAAAAGAAGAAATTTCAAAATTTAAGTTTTAATAAAAATTGCCGGATAACATAAAAAAATGTTATCCGGCAATTTTATTCTCAATAAAGAACCCAAAAATTAAATTTGGTATTTTATACCCTGAATTTACTCATAAGTTCTTCAAGATCAATGGCGATTTCTTCTAGTTTTTTAGCGGATTCAGACACATATTCTATATTAGACGACTGCTGTTCCATGGCAGATGCGATTTCTTCCATTGAGGAAGTGGATTGCTGGGTAATCGCTGAGATATTCTCAATATCGCCTACTACTTTATTCTTGTCATTATTAATCAGAGTGATTCCGTCAATAATAACTTCAACCTCATTAATCACATTCGCAATCGATTCTTCAATAACATGGAATGCTTTGCTTGTTTCGACAGAGGTTTCAGTTGTTCGATGGATAGCTTGTGAACTTTCCGATTTCTTCTGCAACAACAGTGAAGCCTCTACCACGTTCTCCAGCTCTTGCACTTTCAATGCTAGCATTTAAGGCTAATAGTTGCGTTTGTTTTGCAATATTTTTAATGATTGAAGTGAATTCTGCAATTGTCTTTGATTTTTCGGTTAGTATTTTAACTTCTTCCATAATCTTATTTGTGACATCTACATTGTCGTTAATTGCAGTTTGAAGCTCCTGTAAAGAGTTGTTACCAGTTTGATTTGCATCTTCGGTTTGCTTGATACTTTCTTTCATGATATCTGTTCTCTGATTTATATTATTGATTTCTACTGCAAGCTGGTTCAAGCTCTCCAAACCTTCCTGTGCGCTTATTGCAAGTTCCGTAGATCCCTTAGCGAGTTCTTCCGTTGCGATAGTGATACCTTGTGCAGTGGAGGATGTTTCATTGATAATAGAGGTAAGTTTTTGTGAACTATCGGAAACATGATTGGCATTCTTCTTAATATTACCTACTAAGGCGTTTAGATTTTCTTGCATATGATTTAATGCACGGCTCATTTTACCGATTTCATCCTTGCTCTGCATAGTAAAACCTACTGTAAAATCTCCGTTAGCAAAGTCTTCTAATCTTTCGGACATTTTTATAACTGGTTTGATTAACTTTCTAGCAACGATAGTAACAATGGTTAATGCAAGAAGCATAATCGTCGAAGAAATAATTAAAATCTCAATGAGAGATTCTTGTATTTGTTCATTCATATCTTTAAGCGATATTCCAATATTCAATGATCCAGGTAAATTACCACTATAGGTACAGCCAGTTGAAATATTATAAACGTTTTCTTCACCAACCTTAAGCATCAGCCCTACCGTATTATTTGTACCAATTATACTTGATATGTCACTTTCGCTTGTTACCGAAGAAACGCTATCAGTATCAGAGGATCCCATTGTAACAGAAGAAATTGCATCGGAATCGGAACCTATGGTAACTGATGAGATAGCATCGGGATCAGATATATTTGTTGAGGCGGAAGATATAACATCCGTGTCAGAAGTTTCCCCATCTACTAGACTATTATCGGATACAATAATTCTTCCATTTTTATCGGAGATAGAAACATAAACAATATTTCCATTGCTTCCTTCCTTGATTTCCTTAAATAAATGCTGGTATTCTTTTAACTCATTTATATTGCTTAAAGAGAGCTCTCTTTTAATGGTTGTAATTAAGGTTGTCCCATCACTTTTCATTTGTGTTGTAACAGAATTCCTTATTACCCAATAAGATAGGATAGTAAAAGAAATAGTACATGTTAGAACTAGTAAAAAAATTACGATTAGTATCTTTGATGTCAGTTTTTTAAACACTATGTAGTCCCCCTAAAGATTGTTAAATTTTCTACAGCATAGCACTAAATACCTATAAGGTAAAGATTTGTAAGTCGTACTGTGTAGAAAATTGTCATAATAGTGTAGAATTTTATAGGTTTTTGCGAGATATGATTTTATAAAAGAAAGAGTACAGCAAACGGTTGCTATACAAATCGAAAAGAATTATAATAGTAAGGCATGTATCCATTAATAACACAGAAAGAAATGCAATCTTTAAATCTGCAAATCATCGATACATACCTAGAAGAATAAATGAACCTAGTTTGCAGACAATGATAGAGAATATAACATATTTCGAATAGAATAAGATTGTTTTCTATATAAATGTATTAGAAAGGCATGAAATATAATGCGTATCATAATAGGATTAGGAAATCCAACAAAAAAATACCAAGCGACCAGACATAATATCGGTTGGGATGCAATTACTCGGATTTCTGACGATTATCGTATTCCCTTAGATTTTAAAAAGCACAAAGCAATCTGTGGAAGCGGATATATCGAAGGAGAGAAAGTAATCTTAGCGCAACCCATTACCTACATGAACCTAAGTGGTGAAAGTGTACGTGAATTAGTGGACTACTACAAGGTTTCTCCCGAGGATATTATTGTGATCTACGACGACATCAGTTTGGATGTAGGCCAGCTTCGGATTCGTAAAAAAGGGAGTGCTGGAGGCCATAACGGAATAAAAAGCATCATAAATCATTTAGGTACTATGGATTTCCCAAGAATAAAAATAGGTGTTGGTGATAAACCTATCGATTGGGATCTAGCAGACTATGTATTGTCTAGATTTCATGATGAAGAAGAGGAACAGATAAGGGAAGCGTTAAAGGATGCATCAAATGCATGTAAAATGATGATTACCTCCGGTATTGAGGAAGCCATGAATGTATATAACAGAAAAAAATAGCAAGTTGCGTATCGCTTGTTAGGAGGATTTAACTTGAACACCTTTATAGCACCTCTGAAGGAGTTAAAGGAGTTTAACGATATCAGAGATAATATAATAACGAATACTCTGCCGGTACAGGTTACCGGCTGTCTTGATTCCCAGAAGTGCCATTTGGCTTATGCTTTGGGAAAGGATTTTCGCTATAAAGTGATTGTAACTTATAGTGATATAAAAGCAAAGGAAATCTATGAGGATTATCGCCTATATGACAAAGACGTTATCCTTTATCCGGCCAAAGACATTATCTTCTATAGTGCAGATATCCATGGAAATGCCATTGTACGGGATCGTTTGAAAGTACTACGGCGCTTATTAGAGAAGCAAAAAGCAACCATAATTATGACTCTGGATGGAGGCATGGATCGGCTACTACCCCTTACGACTATAAAGGACCGAATTCTTAGAATAAGCATGGATTCCATCATTGACTTGCACAAGTTCAGTGGTGAGCTGGTGCATCTTGGTTATGAAAGACAGGCGCAGGTAGAAAATCCAGGGGATTTCGCAATTCGAGGCGGTATTATTGATGTCTTTCCTCTAACGGAGGAAGTCCCTTACCGAATTGAATTATGGGGAGATGAGATTGATTCCATACGAACTTTTGACATAAGCAGCCAGAGATCGATAGAACAGGTAGATGAGTTGGTTATTTACCCAGCAGCTGAAATCATTCCGGATGAAAAACGGATTCAAGACGGTCTTAGAAAAATGGAAGAGGAAAAGAATCAATATGTAAAAAAACTCCGAGAGCAATTTAAGACTGAGGAAGCTGCTCGAATACAAAAGATCATTAAGGAGTTTAAAGAGAATCTATTGGAATATCAAGGTTCTTTGGCGATGGAAAGCTATATCAGCTATTTTTACGATTATACTGTGAGTTTTTTTGATTATTTTGATATTGAGGATACCCTCTTCCTACTTGATGAGCCGGGAAGGCTTGTTGAAAAAGGGGATGCTGTTGAGACAGAGTTCCGGGAAAGTATGATTGGCCGTATTGAGAAAGGCTATATTCTTCCAGGACAAATGGATGTTATATATGGGTATAAGCACATTATGTCTATGTTATCAAGAAAGAACACCGTTCTAATCAGTACCATGGAAACCAAGAATGTACCGATTATCCCCAAGAAAAAATATGATTTTACAGTGCAATCCATTGCTTCATATAACAATAATTTTGAAGTTCTGGTTAAGGATCTTGAGCGCTGGAAACGCAATAAATACCGGGTAATCTTACTATCTGGTTCAAGAACAAGAGCAATGCGGTTAAGCGAAGATTTACGTGACTTTGAATTAAATGCCTTCTATAGCGAGGATATGGACCGGGAGCTTCAAAGTGGTGAAATCATGGTAGCTTACGGTAATCTTAGAAGAGGGTTTGAATATCCCCTGATTAAGCTAGTCATCATTTCAGAGAGTGATATCTTTACCCATGAGAAGAAAAAGAGAAAACGCAAGAAGTCTAACTACGAAGGAAAGAAGATACAAAGTTTTACGGATCTTGCTCCTGGGGATTATGTAGTTCATGAGAATCATGGACTTGGTATTTATCGCGGTATTGAAAAGATTGAAGTTGAAAAGGTTATTAAGGATTATATCAAAATTGAGTATGGCGGTGGCGGCGTGTTGTATGTACCTGCAACAGGCTTTGATGTGATTCAAAAATACTCAGGGTCCCAAGGAAGAAAGCCAAAACTGAATAAATTGAATTCAGTTGAATGGAAGAAAACCAAGGCCAAGGTTCGAGGTGCCGTTAAGGAAATCGCTAGGGAATTGGTGGAACTCTATGCACAGAGGCAGGAAAAGAAGGGATATCAGTTCGATAAGGATACTGTATGGCAGAAGGAATTCGAAGAGGCATTTCCTTATGAAGAGACGGCTGATCAGTTACAAGCCATAGAAGATATCAAAAGAGATATGGAAAGCAGTAAGATTATGGACCGTCTTATCTGTGGTGATGTAGGCTACGGAAAAACGGAGGTTGCCATCCGAGCTGCCTTTAAGGCTGTAGCTGATAGTAAACAGGTTGTTTTCCTAGTGCCAACGACGATTTTGGCTCAGCAGCATTATAATACCCTGGTGCAAAGGTTGAAAGATTTTCCGGTTAGTGTAGATGTACTTTCCCGCTTCCGCACCGCATCCGAGCAAAAGAAGACGCTGGAAAGGCTTCGAAAAGGAAGCTTGGATATTATTGTTGGTACTCATCGTGTTCTCTCTGCTGACGTAAAATTTAATAATTTAGGCTTACTCATTGTGGACGAGGAGCAGCGTTTTGGCGTTACCCATAAGGAAAAGATTAAGCAATTGAAGAAGAACATAGATGTCCTTACCTTAACAGCAACTCCAATTCCAAGAACACTCCATATGAGTCTTATTGGCATTCGAGATATGAGTGTATTGGATGAAGCTCCAGTGGATCGTCAGCCAATTCAAACCTATGTGCTTGAGCATAATGATGAGATTATTAGAGAGGCAATTAACCGGGAATTATCTAGAGGTGGACAGGTTTATTATGTTTTCAATCGAGTGAACGGGATTGATGAAGTTGCTAATACCGTTGCAAAACTAGTACCTGAGGCAAATGTATCTTTTGCCCATGGACAGATGAACGAGCGTGAATTAGAAAAAATTATGTATGATTTTATTTCTGGTGAGATAGATGTCTTGGTATCGACCACAATCATAGAGACTGGAATGGATATATCTAATGTAAATACAATCATTATTGATGATGCGGATCGTTTAGGTTTATCGCAGTTGTATCAACTTCGTGGTCGAGTAGGCCGATCCAATCGTACATCTTATGCATTTTTAATGTATAAGAGGGATAAGATGCTTAAGGAAGTTGCAGAGAAAAGGCTTCATGCTATTAAGCAATTTACGGAATTAGGCTCCGGTTTTAAGATAGCGATGCGAGATTTGGAGATTCGTGGTGCAGGAAACCTCTTAGGTGCTCAGCAAAGTGGACATATGGAAGCGGTGGGTTATGATCTATACTGTAAGATGTTGAATGAGGCAGTAAAAGCCATGAAAGGTGAGACGATAGAGGAAGAAGATTTTGAAACCACCGTGGATATGGATATGGATGCCTTTATTCCCGCAACCTATATTAAAAATGAGATTCAAAAGCTGGATATCTATAAGCGAATTGCTGAAATTGAGAATGAGGAAGAGCTTATGGATATGCAGGAAGAATTATTAGACCGATTTGGTGATATGCCAAGTGCAGTCAATAACCTACTGAATATCGCATTAATAAAGTCTATATGCCATAGTGTATATGTGACAGGCTTAGTACAAAAGGGAAATGAAGTAACATTAACCATGTATCCCAAAGCGAAATTGGCTGTAGAGAAGTTTCCAGAGCTTTTGACAAAATATCAGAATAATTTGAAGCTTATACCAGAGGCGAATCCGTACTTTGTCTATCGATTGCCAACAAACGCCAAGGGAAGACTAGATAATATTACAATTTTCGAGAGCCTAAGGAAGTTGCTAGAAGATTTTAAATTACTTCTTGAGGACAAAAATAATAAGAAGTAAAAAGGTTGACCTTGACAAGCAATAGAGCGCAATTTACAATAAAATGGACAGAAGTGGGAAATCGCATGCATGAGGTGTCTTTAAAAGAAGGGGAACTTGGAATGAGAGGAAAGATTATACAGAGAGAATGTAAAACCCAATTTATATCTTATAAATTTAAATTTATAGCGCCCGTATTATTTGTAATACTGGTGCTTACTGCATGTAGATTTGGTGAAGAACGATATGAATTAACAAGCTATATTGGAAAATCTGTTGAAGCCTTTGAGAAGGGTACGGGAGCAGATGTAGAGTTGGGAAGCAAAGATGTATACATTATGAAGGGTGTTGTACAGGTTATCGCTCCTGGAGGAGATATCAACTCTCTGACACTTCTAAGTAGTTCTACAGACTATACAGTACATGGAGTAAAGATTGGTATGAAGCTGAAAGAAGCGGAAACCCTGCTCCAAGAGGTGTATGGAAAAGAAATTTCGAAAACGGTTGATGCGGATAATAATTCAATTACCTACTATTACCTTGGTCAGAATAAGAAATTATATATTACCTATGATACTCAAGAAGAGGTATCGGAGATATCTTATTATAATATCAAGTCTGCTGAGGGAGATGAGGAAACCAATATAAACAATGGTGAACTGATGATGATGGTAGGAGATACGAAGGTTTATTATAACGAAGCCATGGTTTATCTAAAATCCGCGGAACAAAACTATGAAAATGCTTACAGCCAGGACATTTGGGATGTTGACATCTACGGTAATGGAAAAACATTTGACCTTCTTCTTAAGGACGAGATTATTAAGCAAATAACAGAGCTTAAAATAATCAAGGATCAGGCTGAAAAGCAGGGTATTATACTTTCAGAGGACGAACAGGCAGCAGCAAAAGCTTATGCCAAAGAGCATTATGAGGGACTTGCGGTAAAAGATATTGATAAATATTTTATTACTGAAGCCTTACTGCAAGAGGTCTATGCGGATAATATCCTTGCGGAGAAAGTATTTGAACGCATTACTATCAATGTAGATAACTATGTACCCGATGAGACGGCAAAACAGATTACGGTTCAACATATTCTGATTAACCATAAAGGAAATACTGCCTCACAAGAGAGGGAGCAGGCCTATCAAAAGGTTCAAAATCTTTGGGAGCAAGCAAAAGAAACTGAAGATTTTCGTACTTTGGCTGAGGCGAATTCTGAGGCTGAAATAATAGAATATACTTTTGGTAGAGGGGAAGGCCCTGAAGAGTATAGTGATTCTTTTGAACAAGCGGCATTTACCTTAAAGACCGGAGAGGTCAGCAATATTATATCTACGGATTATGGCTGGCATATCCTATATTGTGTAACTGATTTCAATGAGGATGCAACCATCCAGGTAAAGGAAGATATTATTGAGCAGCGTGGAAATAAAATGTTTGCTGAACTTTATTCAGAATGGTCAACAGAATATGATGTTGTGGTAAATAACGAAGCGTGGAATGCAATTTCGTTTAAAGAATAAGATAATAATAAGATGTTAAAAGATATTATAATGAACTTAATAAATATTATGATTTAAAAAATCGGTAAGAAGCATTAGGTAAATGCTTTTTACCGATTTTTCTATTATGATAATGATAGATATGTTTAGAACGAATATGGTTGATAAGGTTAAACTTAGATATAATATAAATTCTCTGAAGGATACACCGCATCGCAGGTTACATCAACACCGATTTTTCTTAAAATTTGTTCGTCACTCTTATTAAGCATTACCGTGCAGTGAGCTTGTACACCTTTTAACAAGGATAGCTTCTCGGAGGCCAACTGTGCTGTTGGATTGGTGACTGCGCTTATGCTTAGGGCAATTAGTATTTCATTTGCATTAAGTGAGGTGATTTTGTTTTTTAGGTCATTTACTTTTAAATCTCGAATTGTGTTTAAGATAAGTGGTGATAGCAGATAAATTTCATCACTGATACCGGCCAAATGTTTGATTGAATTGAGAATGGCGGCGGAGCAGCAGTCCATGGTTGCAGAGCTCTTACCGGTGATGATCGTACCATCATTCAACTCAAAGGCTATGATAGCAATAGTTTCGTTGTCACTGCCCTTTTCTTTTAGTTTTCTTGCATATTCTCTTGCTGGGAGCACGCAGTTACGATCTTCCTGCTTTAGCCCAACCTCTTCCATAATCATTTTCATACGCATTAAGGTCTCTTCATCTAAGAGTCCTTTCTTAAAATCGCATAGGGTAGCAAAGTATCTTCGAATTATTTCCTGTTTTGCAGCGTTACTAACAACATCGTCATCAATAATACCGAAGCCTAGACGGTTTACGCCCATATCAGTGGGAGATTGATATATAGATTCCTTTCCTGTGATTTTTTCTATAATTCTTTTAACAACTGGGAACATTTCTAAATCTCTATTATAACTTACTGCAATCTCTTTATAAGTTTCGAAATGGAAATTATCAATCATGTTAAAATCCTTTAAATCTACGGTGGCAGCTTCATATGCGATATTAACCGGATGCTTTAATGGAAGGTTCCATACGGGGAAGGTTTCGAATTTTGAATATCCTGCAACATTACCTCTCTTATATTCATGGTAAAGTTGATTTAAGCAGGTTGCCAATTTACCACTATTAGCGCCTGGTGCAGTTATAACTACAATAGGTTTCGTGGTGGTGATATAAGGATTAATACCATATCCATTTTCACTAACGATACTATCTACATCAGCAGGGTAACCAGGAATTGCTTTATGTGTATAAACCTTTATATTACGTCGTTCCAATTTGTTGATGAATACGGTTGTGGCAGGTTGTTTATTATAACGAGTTATTACAACGCTATTTACTTCAAGGCCATAGTAGCGTAAATCATCGAGTAGACGCAGAACTTCCATGTCATAAGTAATTCCGAAATCGCCACGAATTTTACTGCGTTCGATATCTTCAGCATATACACATATAATGATTTCTGCCTGGTCTCTTAATTTCTGAAGCAATTTAATTTTAGCGTCTTCATCAAATCCGGGTAAAACTCTTTTAGCATGTTTATCCCCAATTAATTTGCCACCAAACTCCAGATAAAGCTTATCGTAATTATGGACACGTTCTAATATATATTTGGATTGTTCCTCAATATATTTTTGTGGGTCGAAACCGGTTTTCATCTATTACCTCCTGTATTTTTTACATTACTTATATAAGTAGAACTGTATATGATCAGTATATTTAAAACCAATAATTAATATAATCATTGATTTATACGAGGTGTTTATTAAATTTACCTATAATTACACACCATACTCTATCATAAACCAAAATGGTAAAATGTCAAATGGCATTTTACAAAAATATTATTATATAAATATAATCCGAGCTTTTCTTCTATGAGTATATTCTACGGTAATCACTATAATTCGACACAGTTCATATAATGTGTTAAAGGAGGTGATACCATGTATGGGGCGAATAGAAATGGAAATTCCAATTTGTTATTAATAATCTTACTATTCTTACTCTTCTGCCAGGAGGAGCAAAGACCATATCCACCGAAATGTTAGTTAGTTAGTAGGTTGGAGTGCCTGTAGGTGACTCAGGCACTCCTTCATTATATAGCTTTTTAAATAATTATGATTTATGATACTCGTATAATCACAATTTTAATATAGACATGACCATAAATAGTAATAACCAGCAAGAAAATTCTAATTCGGTATATTGTAAGTACATATTTTCCATGCTAGTATTAGGATAATACAATATTCATTTCATAGTATGGTTCGTGTTACCAAGGGAGGTTCTTATGTGTGGCAGATATAATTTTACAGTAGAAGAAAGTGAAGAAGTGCAAGAAATTTTGGAGAAAGTAAATGCGAAATTTCATGGGAAAGAAGTCAAAACGGGAGAAATTTTTCCAACGAATCTTGTGCCGATCCTAATTGAGGAAGGAAGGGGATCCTCCCCGGAAGTTTCCCCTATAATCAGTAACTGGGGATTTCCTAAGTTTAATCAGAAAGGGGTTATTATTAACGCCAGATCGGAAACTGCATTTGAAAAAAGGACATTTCGAGATAGTCTTTTGAATCGTCGATGCATCATTCCTTCCACTGGCTTCTATGAATGGGATGGGAGTAAGCAAAAGTTTCTATTCCGTCAAGAGGGAACCAATGCTCTGTATATGGCTGGACTTTACTCCTACTACGGAAACGAGATGCGTTTTGTAATTCTTACTACTGACGCAAATGATTCTATGAAGGGAGTGCATCATCGAATGCCCCTGGTAATACCGAAGAATGAAATTGAGACATGGATTTTTGATTATAATGTTACGGATACTATTTTAAAGAGAACACCACCCCAGTTAATTATGGAAGCGGTGTGATATAAAAATGGAGCTGTCGCATTAGTTTTAGTGCAGTGCCATTTTTATGATAATGTTTTTATCAATTACAAGCTTTCGAAAATAGCGTATGATTTTTATCCAACATAGACACGCTCTCGCTCGGTTGTCGCTCATAGCGGTACATAAGGCTGTGTCAGATAAATGTATCTGCCACAACCTAAATACCAATGGCGACAAACGGTCTACTAATAGATAGAAATCATAAGCTATCATGCTCATAATCAGAATTCAGGCAATAATTTAATAATCTCATACTGCGAATTTAATACAAGCCAAAGCTGAGCAAAATAGGTCATTATATTCCACACGCCGATTTGGGATATACCTCTTTCCAATAGTAAGTCCAACACTGAATCAATAGTTCTAGCATCTACAAACCAAACAATAGATTGATTGCTGCTGTCTTCATTTTCGAAGATATAGTAAGGATTCTGTGATACTTCGTCAAATTGTATGGTTGCTCCAACTTCTCTTGCTAAGCTCATAACATTATCAAGGGTAAGGAAATTGCTACGTGATGTACCACTTACATAAGGAAGTTCCCACACGTATCCCAAGGCGGGAATTCCGATAGCAATCTTATCCGCTTCGATTTGTGTTTGGATATAGCCTAAAAAAACATTGAGATTATATACAGAAATTATAGGGGCTGGAAGAGTCTTGATAGTACCCCATGTATATTCTAATAATATAATGGATTCAACAATTTCTGAGAAACTCGAATAGTCAATATCTTCATAGATTATCTGATTATTGATATTCTCAACAGCTGGATCCATTGCAATAAATGTTAAAAACCCTTCTCTCTGCAATCGATCGAAAAATCTTCTTGTATAATTATAAAAGAGATTCTGATTCTCCGAAGTGATATGCTGAGCAGATATAATAATTCCATAATACCCTTTCTCTTTTATAATATCGATAACATTTTCAAAGAGTCTATTCTGAAGCTCTTCATCACTTATAACTTTATTCGTTAATTCTATAAACTGTTCACCTTGTACGGTTATGGTAGCCAAGTGCATAAGAGGTATCACGCCGTATTCTTGCGCCAATTGTATGACTTCGATATCGTCATCGCTCCCAAATGTATCACCGTCCTCACCAATCACATAATTAAATATGGAAAGATAGGTTAAGTAGGGTAGTGTCTTTCTAAGAATTTGTCTATCTATAAATGGATTTGTATAGCCGTAGGTAGCAATTCTTGCTGTCCGATTATAGGCTATCGTTAATACTTGCCCTGGATAGATAAATTCCATACCAGAAAGGATGGGGTTATTCCTTAATAGTTCACTTACAGTAATATTAAATAAAGCCGCTATTGACCCTAAGGAATCCCCTTCTTGAACAGTATATGTTTCACTAGGATATGCAATTACGATTGTCTGTCCTGGAATGAGTTGGTTTGGTTCTTCTAATTCATTATCAATAATTAGCTTATCAACAGAAACCCCAAAAAGATTGGCGATATGATCGATGGTATCACCAGGTTGTACTACGTATATATCCATATAAAGCCTCGAATACACTTTGTTTCTAGCATTATATGTATATAAGAATGTATATATGTAGATTACTTATTTTGCTTATAAAAATTATCTGTCAATGTTAAAAATAATTACAATGTACACCCCTTTACATCGAACATTAGTTCTGATATAATAAAATCAAGAGGTGAACATATGTATGGGTAATATTGTTTTTCATATTGATGTTAATTCGGCTTTCCTTAGTTGGGAAGCCGTTTATCGACTGCATATCTTGGGGGAAAAGACGGATTTGCGGGAGATACCTTCTGCGGTTGGTGGAGATGTTAAGAAGCGACATGGGATTATTCTAGCCAGATCCATACCTGCA
The DNA here is from genome assembly GCA_012523925.1 of Clostridiales bacterium. Lineage (GTDB taxonomy): Bacteria > Bacillota > Clostridia > Lachnospirales > Lachnospiraceae > Mobilitalea. The sequence goes on along the minus strand of JAAYSQ010000103.1, from coordinate 3,095 downwards.
AAAAAGTTTGGAGTAAGGACTGGAGATACGATTAGTGATGCTAAAAATCGTTGTCCAGATCTGGTTATCGTTCCACCTCATTATGATCTCTATGAAACCAGCTCGAAGGCATTTATGGAGATCTTAAAGGAATTCTCACCTTGCGTAGAGCAGTATTCTGTGGATGAAGCATACTGTGATATGACTGGAACCGAGTGCCTTCATGGTTCTGCTGTAGTGGCTGCGAATTTGATGAAGGATAAGATTTATAAGGAACTAGGATTTACAGTTAATATTGGTATATCCTCCAATAAAGTATTAGCTAAGATGGCTTCTGATTTTAAGAAACCCAATCGGGTGCATACGCTGTTTCCTAATGAGATTGAGAAGAAAATGTGGTGCCTACCGGTAGAGGAGCTCTTTTATGTAGGTTCTGCCACAAAGAAGAAGCTTAATAAATTAGGTATTCATACCATAGGAGAACTAGCAAGGATGGATCTGGATATACTGCGTGCTCATTTGAAGAAGCACGGAGAGCTAATCTATGCCTTTGCCAATGGCATAGATGTATCGGTAGTATCAGATAAAGAGGTACCAAATAAGGGGTACGGTAATTCAACAACCATTGCATTTGATGTTGATGATGCCAGTGTTGCTAAGATGGTTCTGCTTTCCTTAGCAGAGAAAGTCGCTACTAGGTTACGAGCGGATGCCGTTATGGCTACGGTAGTTGCAGTTAGTATCGTTGATTTTGAGTTTCGTCATACCTCACATCAGATGACATTACTGACAGCAACTAATATTACGAATGAGATACACAAGACGGCATGTCGCCTGTTTGACGAGCTGTGGGATGGGACGCCAATTCGCCACTTAGGGATCCATACCAGTAAAATTGTTAGTGGAGATTCCTCTAGGCAGATGAATCTATTTGATATGACCCGATATGACCGTCTTGCCAAATTAGATACTGCGGTTGACCTTGTTAGAGAACGTTATGGGGATGATTCGATAAAACGGGCAGTATTTATCAATGGACCGATTTATCATATGGCGGGAGGGATTTCACCAGAAAAAAGAAAACCTAAATATAAAGAAGGGATTAAATAATGTTTCATATGCCTGTTGATGTGATTGCAACCTTTAATGTGAAAGGAAAGATAAAGCCGAATTACATCCGTTTAGAGGATGAGAATCATTTCCTGCAGACCTATAAGATACAGAGTATAATATATTGCAGGGAAGAGAATTATGCAGGATTTCCGGTATTGCTTTTCTGCTGTAACATTCTGCAAGGAGATGTTATGCAAATGATAAAAATTAAGTATCATATTAAGACACACCAGTGGGTATTGGTTAATAATTAGATAGAAATAAGAATTATAAATTAAGGGGTGCCATCAGTTTCCTTGTCGGAAAAGGATTGCACCCCTTAATTAAATGTTTTTGTAACTTAATTATTTCTCGTTTTTCTTTGATCGTTCTTTTGACAGATCTATTAAAGTTTCCTCGTTATCCTTCATTCGCTTCTCGCAAGCGGCAAAGTATTCGTCATCAATCTCAATTCCGATGAAACGACGGTTTAAGTTTCTAGCTGCAACACCAGTAGAGGCTACGCCCATAAACATATCGAGTATTAAATCATTCTCATTGCTGGCAATCTTAATAATATGCTCTAAGACCTTAAGTGGCTTCTGTGTCGGATGTTTAGGAGATTTCAATCTTTCATTCCCCATGCAGATTGGACTTTCGAAGAAATTATGCATCTCATTCTGTTTCGTAAAATTCCAAGTATGCCCTTTGTTCCACATACACACGATCAATTCGCAACTATTTAGGAAGGAAGATTTGCGTATATTAGGAACTGGATTGGTTTTATGCCAAACCATGAACTGAAACGTATCGAATTCACTGTCAAAGGCTTCATGCCATTTACCAATCAGATTATAACTAGTAAAGACGAAGATATTGCCAGTAGGAGAGAGAACTCTTTTAAATTCATTGACAAATTCATGAGGAGCAAGCTCCTTTAAATCCCACTTAGCTACATCGTTATTAATCTCACTGCGCCAGTCAAATTTCATATTGCCTGTGGAGTATTTGGCCAAATTATAAGGTGGATCGCATAGAATGAGGTCAATGCTTCCATCTGGAATCTCTTTTAATTTATCCATGCAATCACCTTGCATTAATAGGTAATTATCTATGGTATTTACATCTATCATAAGGGATATATCTCCTCTCATTGTGCTTTAATATCACATGGAATGAAAATAAAGCTGTTTAATACGTTCCAAAGCATTCTTCATATATTCTGAACTGATTTTATATTGATCAAAAACGACTTTATAACCCTCCGGATCATTGCATACGAAATTCCAATAATCCTTTCCAATAAGCAACTCATCTTGTGCAAAGAAGGTTTGGACTCTTTCCTGATTCCAAGGGGCTCCTTCTCCAAATTTATTATAGGCAGTTGCAAAAAAGATTTTAACGGTTTCATCATTTTTAAGAGAATTTTTTAAGATAAAAAATTCATTAAGCAAAGCAATTTTTTCGGATTTTGCCTTCTTATTATCTAAGTCTCCCCCAGCCTTTAACTCGATTAAGTAATGGCAACCTTTTTCCTCATCATAGAAATAATTATCAGTCTCATGAGACTTTAGAAAACTTGTTACATTCGAAGGAACCAGACAATTAAAATTCTGATAATCCTCAACTCTAGGTCTTGCATCTCGTTTCTCATAGGCCGTCATTAGATAATCAATATGCTGAGTTTGCTGTGGAAGAAGGTAGGATTCGATTCTTCCTTTTACCGTAAAGGAAATCTTGGCGATTGCATTTCCCATGTTCTCTAGTACTTTGCCAAAAGAACTATCAAAGGAACGGACAAAGGCGGAATAAAACATAAATTCTTCACCTAGCTGCGATATGAAAGCATTATTCTTCTTGGCATTAATTACACCTAAAGGATTATTAACCTCAGCCCGGTATCTAGTTTCAAGACTGTCTACAAACTGCCGAATATGTGTATCTACGGTTTCTTTAATAAATTGTTCTTTTTTTATATCCATATTAAACTCCTTAAATGCTCAATTGTGAGCACTGCAGATTAG
>JAAYSQ010000102.1 GCA_012523925.1 Clostridiales bacterium | reverse complement strand
GATTATGTAGCAATTGGGCGTGCTCTTCTACGTAATCCACACTGGTTGTTGGAAGGTTTTGTACAATCAAATCGAAAAGATCTTATACCCAAACCTTATCTTAGAGGATATAGATAAAATAAAACTGCCCTCAAGCGAGAGCAGTTTTTTTATCTTCTAAAGAAATCAGGAATACCACTTGCATCTCTATGCGAGTTTTCTTCTGTCGCTTCCTCGGTTACTTCAACACGAGCATTTGTATGGACCATCTTTTTGCGAGGTTTTTCATCAGTATCAAAACCGGTCGCAATAACGGTTACAATAATTGAATCCCCAATTTGTTCATTAATCGCAACTCCAAATATAATCTCCATATCCATTCCAGCTGCTTCACGAATATAACCGACGGCTTTATTCGCATCTTGAATCGACATGGTTTCGCCTCCTGTTACGTTAATAATGGCTTTACGAGCACCTTTAATTTGTGCTTCTAATAATGGAGATGTTACAGCTGCTTCTGCTGCTTCGATTGCTTTGTTTTCACCATCTGCCATTCCAATTCCAATTAAAGCCGTACCCTGCCCTTCCATGACAGATCTTACATCCGCAAAGTCAAGGTTAATTAAAGCAGGAACTGCAATTAAATCCGTGATTGTTTGAACTCCTTGCCTTAAGACATTATCAGCCTCTTGGAAAGCATCTTGGAAAGGAATATTTCCAATTACCTCTAATAATTGATTGTTACTGATAATGATTAAAGAATCTACATGTTCTTTTAATTCAGCCAAGCCATCAATCGCTTTTTTGTTACGGCTTGGACCTTCAAAGTCAAATGGTTTTGTGACAATTCCCACTACTAAAGCCCCTTCTTCCTGAGCTACTTTAGCAACCAATGGTGCAGCCCCAGTTCCAGTTCCTCCACCTAATCCGGCCGTCACAAATACCATGTCTGTATCTTTAACCGCTGCTCTAATCTCTTCTTCACTTTCCATCGCTGCTTTTCTTCCTACTTCAGGAATTGAACCAGCACCAAGACCACCTGTAATTTCAGGACCTAACGCAATTTTATTCTCTACATTTGATGAATCTAGAGCTTGTAAATCTGTATTGGCTACAAAGAATTCTACTCCTTGCATCCCCTCATCAACCATTCTATTAACGGCATTACAACCCGCTCCACCTACTCCAACTACTTTAATTTGTGCTATATTATTTCTTGTCATAACTTACCCTCCATGAACACTAATCGATAAATAAATTCTTAAGTTTATCAGTAAAACCATCTGTTTTCTGTGCTACTTTTGTTTCTTGATAGATATTTCGTTTATAAAACTCTTTTTCATTGATACTTGAAATTGTATCTTGTCTATAATGTACCATATCTTTATAATAATAGAAAACACCTAGCATCGAAGTAAAAGAAACATCCTTTCCCCCAAATGTGGTCGGCACATATACACTCGCTTCCTTATCGCTAGCTGATTCAAGAATTTTATCCAAACCATCAATAATCGCTGCTTCCCCAGAAATCACAAAACTC
>JAAYSQ010000101.1 GCA_012523925.1 Clostridiales bacterium | reverse complement strand
AGTTTATCAAAGATTGGCTCCCAGAATTCCTTGCTTCGTCCAATATTATTTTCAAAGAATCGAGATTGTGCTTCATGCATACCCATAGAAGTTCCACCGCCGACCAGTGTCTGTGTAAGGGAATCATCAATATTCATCTCGTAGATGGCATGGCCAGTTTCATGAATCATAGAAAAGATAGCACTTTCTAGATTGTCTTCAGTATACCTATCTGTGATACGAACATCATGATTATGCAGTTGTGTGGTAAAAGGATGAGAACTTTCCGCGATAACACCTCGATTAAAATCAAAACCAAGATAACCACTTAAATATTTACAAAATTCTTTTTGTTTTTCTATATCGTATTTGAGGAAATTATAGCTTTTATCAATGGTATCTGCTTTGCTACCAACTTCTTTTAGCAGAGGAATGATCTCCTTCTTTATTTTATCAAAAAAAGTATCTAGATCTTTAATGCCGAAGCATTCATCGAAATCACTAAGTAATGCCTCATATGGCTTCTTACCTCGTTTTGCACGGTATCCAGCAAATTTCTTTTTATAATCAATAATCTCTTTTAAGGTTGGTGCAAAATCATCGAATTTATTATCCTTTTTTGCCTTTGCCCAGATGCGGCAGGATTTGGAGGCTAGTTCATTAAAAGCGCGGTATTCCTCTGGTGGAATGCTTTCTAGTTGTTCATAGGTTCTTCCAAGCTCTTTTATGATAGCTTTTTCTTTTATCGTAAGATCTTCCTGTTCCTTCTTATCTTGGAGCTTTTTCAATAATTTTCGTACATCATAGTTAATTAGGCTGTTCATATATTCATTGGAAAGAATGCCGATTACTTTTGAAGTATAATTTGCTGCCTCATGGGGTGCAGCAGTTTCGTCATCCCATTCAAATAGCGTTCGTGCGGTTTGTAAAGCCATAGCTTTATCCAAGTATGGCTGTAATTTATCAAATGTCTTACTCATAGATCCCCCATTCTGCAAAAAAAATCTATTCTTTCAAATAGTATCTCAATTTCTGTTAATAATAGCAATCCATTTTATGGTGAAAGATAGATAATTAAATTTTTAACAAACGTCATTGTAAAAATATAACAAATGAAATATAATAAGATTAATTGGTTAAAACTTATCTACTAGCTTATCGTTTTTTTATCTAAATACGTTATGTGACTTAAATCACATTTTTTTAATGGTATTTAAGATACTGTAAGAATAAAGCATATTTACTATTATATGCTATAAGAATATTTTCCATGAACTCGTAAATAATAGAAAAGAAGAATGCCTAAATTAAAATGAACATAAAGAAAGGATGGATGACATATGAAGAACATGATTATCGAACAAGTTGTTGGAAGAGAAATTTTAGACTCAAGAGGAAACCCTACGGTTGAGGTGGAAGTTACCCTAGCAGACGGAAGTATCGGTAGAGCAGCAGTGCCATCTGGTGCATCGACAGGTGCTTTTGAAGCAGTAGAGCTTCGTGATGGGGATCAGGGCAGATATCTTGGTGCTGGCGTATTAAAAGCAGTTAATAATGTTAACACTGAAATCGCTGCAGCATTGAAGGGAATGAATGCATGCCAGCAGGCAGAAATCGATGCAAAAATGATTCAATTAGATGGAACTCCCAATAAGGGCAAGTTAGGAGCTAATGCAATTCTTGGAGCATCCCTTGCCGTTGCTAAGGCAGCAGCAGCTTCCTTGAAGCTTCCTCTTTATCGTTATCTTGGTGGCGTAAATGCCAAGACTTTACCAGTTCCTATGATGAATATTATTAATGGTGGTCAGCATGCTGACTCCAGCTTGAACATTCAGGAATTCATGATTATGCCGGTAGGTGCGAAGAGCTTTTCGGAAGCTTTAGAGCATAGTACAACCGTATTCCATACCTTGAAGAAACTACTTAAGTCAGATGGCTATGTAACTGCTGTGGGTGATGAAGGTGGTTTTGCTCCAAAGTTTGAGAGTGATACACAGGCACTCGATTATATCGTGAAAGCAATTGAAGCAGCAGGTTATAAGCCAGGGCAAGATTTTTATATCGCAATTGATGCTGCGGCAACAGAAATGTATGAAGAAGCAGCCAAGGCAGGGCGTAAAGGAGAGTATCTCTTCTGGAAATCTGGTGAATATAAGACAGTAGAGCAAATGGTTGATTTTTGGGACGAGATATGCAACAAATATCCGGTTATCTCTCTTGAGGATGGTCTATCAGAGGAAGACTGGGATGGTTGGAGGCTATTAACAGAGCGAATCGGTAATAAAGTTCAGTTGGTTGGTGATGATCTCTTTGTAACGAATACGGATCGAATTCGAAAAGGTATTAAGGAAGATATATCCAACTCTGTATTAATTAAGTTCAACCAGATTGGAACCTTAACTGAGACCCTCGATTCTATCGAAATGGCAAAGAATAACCGTTGGACAGCGGTGATATCCCATCGTTCAGGTGAGACTGAGGATGTTACCTTAGCAGACATTGCTGTTGCTACCAATGCTGGACAGATAAAGACTGGTGCCCCTTCAAGAACTGATCGTGTGGCAAAATACAACCAGTTATTAAGAATTGAGCAAGAGCTTGGAAGCAATGCTAAATATCTTGGAAAAGAAGCTTTTAAGGTTTTATAATATTTTATAAATAAGAGAGAGCCATCGTACAAGTGATTTGATTTTCACCTGTACAATGGCTCATTTTTTGATTTCATATAATTAATGTCTAATCTCATAGGGTTCTTTCATTATGTACTGATAATATTTGATAATATTTCCACTTACCAGTTTTATATGCGTTTTATTATAAATCTCCTTGTCACTTACATAGGGGAGATTATCGTACATTGACCATTGTTCCTGATTATATAAGGAAGCATCATAGGCTTTTTCTAAAGCAGAAATTGTACTGTTTTTTACATCCATACGAACACCTCTTAAAAGATTTCATCTGCTATTAATCATATAACGAAATCTTACTAAATTCAAGTACAAGCCTATATTAAAACCCTTTTATTTACAAATTTAGTAAAAGTACACAAAGTGGCTAACATTTGATTGACTTGAAACTATAGAATTTTATTAATATCACATGAAAAAATCTATATAATTATTTCGATGTGAGACGGCTGTTCAAATTTTTCTGCAATTCCACAACCACAATTGGTGTCATGGAGAGCAGCAATACGATTGCCCATTGCCTATAATGTAAAGGTACCACTTGGAACAGTACAGCTAACGGCGGAAATGATATCACTGCAATTTGTAAAAAACCACAGATTAGAAAGGACATTACTAATTTGCGATTGCCGAAAATTCCAACCTCAGAGAGAGAATGCTCGCTTCTCATATTAAAGGAATGGAACAACTGGGAGAGGCTCAATACGGCAAAGGACATCGTTCTTCCAACCCATGGAACAAGGGGATCCGTTAAAAGACGGGTACTTGGGTAAATATCGTTAATTCCTTGACCCCTTGTGGCATTCAGGATTCTAGGAACATCATAGTAGTGATAGCCGATGACAAATGCAACTAAAGCCAATGAGCCTATCATGATGCCTTCCACAATAATACGAAAGGCCAGACCATCGGCAAACATACCTTTGCTTGGGGAGACTGGTTTTTTTCTCATAATATCTGCCTCTGCAGGCTCTACACCTAGAGAGATGGCTGGAAGGGAATCCGTTACAAGATTGACCCAAAGTAACTGCACTGCAACCAAAGGGGTTGGTAAGCCAAGTAGTATTGCAACAAATATAGTAAGGATTTCACCTATATTACTGGAAAGCAGAAAATGAACCGCCTTCTTGATGTTGTCATAGATTCCACGACCCTCTTTTACAGCAGAGACAATGGTAGCAAAATTATCATCGGTAAGTATCATATCCGCAGCATTTTTGGCAACATCAGTACCCGTAATTCCCATGGCACAGCCTATATCTGCAGCCTTTAAGGCAGGAGCATCATTCACACCATCCCCTGTCATAGCGACTACCTCACCACGGCTTTGATAAGCTTTCACAATTCGAACTTTGTGCTCTGGAGAAACTCTGGCGAATACGCTATAGCGTGGAATAACCTTGGTAAGCTGTTCTTGATCCATCCTGGCAAGTTCATCCCCGGTAATCGCTTCACTGGAATCCTTAAGTATGCCAAGTTCCTTAGCGATGGCATTAGCTGTCAGGACATGATCCCCAGTTATCATTACTGGCTTGATTCCAGCCTGCTTACATAGAGCAACAGCTTCTTTTACTTCTTCTCTTGGAGGATCAATCATTCCGATTAAGCCAATAAAGGTTAACCCATTTTCCAACTCATTGGAAGTAGATTTCTTAGTATCCGATTTTGCTATGTTTTTATAGGCAACAGCGATAACACGAAGCGCTCTAGCAGTCATAGAATTATTTAGCATATAGAGTCTGTTTTTATCCTGTTGCGTTAATGGATATGAATTTCCGTTTTTATATATTTGCGTGCACCTGTTTATTAAAAAATCGAAGGCACCTTTGGTGATACAGCGATAGGTATTATTTGGAGAACTATGTACGGTTGTCATAAGCTTTCTTGTAGAATCAAAGGGAATCTCATTAATTCGCTTATAATCTTTATCAAGTTTTGCTTTATTTAAACCAGCTTGGTAAGCTGCCATAACCAGCGCTTTCTCTGTGGGCTCTCCCGTAGCAGTTGCTGTTTTCTTATCTATTTGAAGGATTGCATCATTGCAAAGGGAAGCGTGGGATAGCAGAAAGTTACCAAATTCACTTTTTGGATCTTGTTTGCCTTGTATAGAGCAGATTTCAGTTACTGTCATGACATTTTGTGTTAGGGTACCGGTCTTATCAGAACAGATAACCGTAGCGCTACCTAAGGTCTCTACGGCAGGAAGTTTGCGTATGACAGCATTTTTCTTCGCCATTCTTTGGACACCTAAGGAAAGCATAATCGTAACAATGGCAGGTAATCCTTCTGGTATGGCTGCAACAGCTAAACTAACCGAAGTCATAAACATATCAAACACTGGTCGGTTTTTAAATAGGCCGAGGATAAATATAAAAGCACAGATGGAAAGTGCTGCAATACCAAGGACTTGCCCGGTTTTTGCGAGCCTTTTCTGCAAAGGAGTCATCGGCGTCTCATCCGACATAATCATCTTGGCGATATGCCCTACTTCGGTATTCATCCCGGTTGCTGTAACTACAGCGACCCCTCTACCATAGGTAATTGTACTGGTAGCCATAACAAGGTTAATACGATCTCCTAGATTTGTATCCGGAGTTAGCCGGACCCTAGCGTTTTTTTCAACCGGATGGGATTCTCCAGTTAAGGATGCTTCCTCAACCTTAAGGTTTGTCGCGCTAATCAATCTTGCATCCGCCGGCACGAAATATCCTGCCTCCAATAGGATGATATCTCCAGGCACCAATTGGACGGAGTCAACCACCTCTACTTTGCCATTACGAAGTACATGTGCAGTAGGAGCGGACATTTTCTTTAAAGCCTCCAGAGCTTTCTCTGCTTTGGTTTCCTGCATAACTCCCAGTGTTGCATTCAGCATAATAATCAAGAGAATTATGATAGGATCAATGAAATTGAGCTCCCCATCTATATACGATACCACAAAGGAAATAATGGCAGCGCAGATTAATATGATAATCATAAAATCAGCAAACTGGGCTATGAATTTACTTAAGATGCTTTTGCCTTTTTTAACTTGTAATTGATTTAAACCATACGACTGCTGCCTTTTTTTCACTTCGTTTGCAGATAATCCATGATTTAATGATACTTCCAAATGTTTTAATGTCTCTTCAGTGGAAAGACAGTGCCAATGCATAGTATATACTCCTTAAAAAATCTTCTCTTAATTATATGATTGTTCAATCGGATTATGCTATTACAAATCGAAGCATGTAATCATAACACATTATTATTATTAAAAAATCCATTTACAAATGGAAAGAATACGCTATAATTATTATGATGAATTGACTTTTTACAAATAATAGATGAGCAGGCCTTTTGTAGTTTTTAAAGTAATCATACATAGAATAGCAAGTACATAATATTGTAAATGTACTAGGTCTGTGCAGCTAATAAAGCAAGAGGGGATAAAGGCAAGAACTTGCCTTTTAACAAGAAATTAGGGGTGTATAAATGCAAAAATCATTAACAAAGGATATGACCAATGGTTCGCCAACAAAATTATTACTTAAATTTTCCTTACCTATGCTGATTGGGAACCTATTCCAGCAGATATATAACATGGTAGATTCTATCGTTGTTGGTAAATTCGTAAGCAGTGATGCACTAGCAGCAGTTGGTGCAACAGGATCACTGTTATTTTTTATTAATGGATTGGCTTTCGGATTATCCGGTGGTATATCAATTGTTGTTTCCCAATATTTTGGGGCCAAGGATTATGATAAAGTTCGTAAAGCTTTTGCAACCGCAACCTATATTGTAATTGGTGCGGCAATTATTATGGGAATTATAGGTTTTTTGTCTAGCCGATTTCTTCTAGAATTAATAGATACACCGGCGACTATTATTAGTGATTCGGAAATTTATATGAAAATATCTTTTGTAGGAGTTATTGGTATAGCATGCTATAACGGAATGTCAGGTATTTTGCGGGCATTAGGAGATTCTACAACGCCTTTGATTTTCCTGATTGTAGCCAGTATTCTTAATGTGGTCTTAGACCTTCTTTTTGTAATCGTATTTCATTGGGGCGTTCCTGGTGTAGCGATTGCAACGATTATCTCGCAGATTGTATCTGCAATAGGGTGTATTACATATGCTTATGCGAAGGTGAAAATACTCCGTATGCCTTTAAGTGAATTTCGTCCAGAGAAAGAAATTTTTATCAAATGTATACGGCTAGGGATTCCTGTAGCATTGCAGAATTCCTTAGTTTCAATATCTTTAGTAGCATTGCAAGGGGTAATTAATAGTTACAATGAAGTGGTTATTGCAGCCAATACGGTAGTTACTCGCATTGAACAACTGGTTCTACAGCCTGGAGCCTCTGTGGGTATGGCATTGGCTTCCTTTGCTGGGCAGAACGTTGGTGCGGGGCACGATGATCGTGTAAAAAAAGGTTACAAATCAGCGTCTATCATTGTCATAGCATTTAGTATATTTATGTTGCCGGTTATGTATTTTGGTGGAGAATATATTATGCGACTATTTACCAAGCAAGAGGATTTTGAGGTGGTAATCACTGGTATCCAAGCGATTCGCATCACATGTTTTTTCTACCCCTTTGTTAGTATGATTTTTATTACTAGGAACTTTTTAAGTGGTGTAGGGGATATCAAAGTACCTATGATTATGGGAATCAGTGAAGTTATATTCCGTATATCTTTGGCTTATCTATTTACTGCACTCATTGGATTTAAAGGTATATGGTGGGCAACTTCCGTTAATTGGTTCTTCACTTCTTTTGTTGGAATCATCCGGATTGCATCTGGAAAATGGAAGAACAAATCGATTGTTAATAAATAATGCAATAAGAATATGATTAGTTTAGATTATTAAATCGTCCTGCATCTATTTAAGAGTAATAAAATGAACATGAATATGCGGCTTGAATTAGTGCGTACAGAATATAAACATATAAAATAAAAACGGCAGTAAAGGAAGTACAACTGCCGTTTTTCTATATAAAAGCAGCGCTGCTAACTAAGAAATCATTAACTGCTTTGTTTTTTTTTGAAAATTTTATAAGCAATATTTACAATTAGTGCAATTAAACAGATTAGGAATACAGGAATTAGATTATGCTTATAACGCGCATAATATTCACCCACCATTTTATAATTTTCACGAAGTGTGTAACCTAGACCAATTAGTAATGTGTTCCAAATGGTGATCCCTAAAGCGGAAGCAGTAAAATATGTTACAGGATTGAGCTTTGCTGCACCGGCTACTAAGGCGATGTAGGTGCGGATAAGTGGGATTACTCGGCCTAGGCAAACGGCGGAAGCACCATAAGTGCTAAATTTTTCATAGGCAGAATTAATTCCTTTTTCACTTTTAGGAAACCGCTTTTTAATCGCCGAAAGGATTGCGCCACCGCCGAACCATCCAATGGCAAAGCAGATACCGGTACCAATAAGTCCAGCTACGATACTTAGCGGTAGGATGACAAGGAAACTGGTTTGGTTGATGGAAGCGACCGCTCCTGAAAAAGGAAGAACAATCTCACTGGATACTGGAAAGCAGGCATATTCAAGCATAATTATTAGAAACATTGCGATTAATCCATACTCTTTGATTAGGTTCAAAAGTAAATTCATTATGGCCTCCGGATATCTGATTCGAATTAAATATATGCGAGTTATCGAGAAATATAACTATACTAAAGTAAATACATAATAATTTTATCCACGTTATATTTTCTATCGCAATTCATTGAAACTTGAGTTTCCGTAAATTGCAACTTAAAAATGAATAAGTTCTACCAAAGTGCCAATCTGCCGTATTTTAAGAGGTTTGTGAATGACAGTTCTTGAATTAGAGGCACTTTAATAAGCCCCGCTTGAAACCGGACTTT
>JAAYSQ010000014.1 GCA_012523925.1 Clostridiales bacterium | reverse complement strand
GATTCTAGATCAAAATAATAATACCATTCCTTTAGAAGCAATCCAGCCGGGGCAGCTGGTACGGGTAGAACATGCCATATTCCAGACTCTTAGTATACCGCCTCAATCTCCTGCCTATCTTGTGCAGGTTCTATAAAATAAAATCATACCCTAGTCATGCAATGTTGGTATTTGCAAGACTAGGGTATTAAACATCAAAGCAATTTTCCTCAATCTGTGTGCAAAGACTATATATTGCATATACACCACGAATTAGCGCTCGATTTAATGACGCTAAATGATTTTCAATACTAGCGATAAGGGCTGCGAATTTATTCGTATCAGTAAAGTTCAACTCTTGCATTTCTTTACGGATTTGCTGAATAGCATATTTCTCTCCTCGTGCCAGCATAGCGAATTTTAGTGTCTGTATCATTAATACTTCATCAATGTTTTCTTGGGTAAATATTCTATAGTTGTTGGTTGCACATCGACTGGAAGAGATAAGATCAATTTTATCCCAATAACGAATGGTCGAAGAAGGAATACCTGTAGTTCTGCTTACAGTATCAACGGTAAATTCTTTTGGCAAATTTGGTATCCTTTTTTGTAAAAACCGTGCCTTAATCTGTTCGCAAATGAATTTATCATTTTGAAGATCAGACTGTGCCTTATTTGCGATCCAAAGGGCCTTATCATGTTTATTTTCAATTACTAATTTTAGCATAGTTCCAATTTCAAATAAGGTAAATCCATGCATCATTTCTCTTATACATATGAAGTAAGCAAGATGTTCATCTGTATAGATTCGATATCCATTATGAGCACGTGCAACTGGCGGAATTATCCCAAGGTCTTCATATTTACGAAGTGTCGTTGTACTTATATGCAATTTTCTTGCGATATCGATAGGTCTCATAGTCATTATAAGTCCCCCTTACTCTTTTAAACATTATAATACTGGTCTAAGGTTTTATCAATAGAAAGGCTATTAAATAGACAAAACCCTCGATTATTGCTTTCATGTTATATAATTTAATTAGAAGAATAAATATCAACAATTGTAAATATAAATTTGTTTAAAAGTGAGGAGGCTTCAATGTCTAATATAATTATCAGTGGCGCCAAAGAAGGAAATTTAAAAAACATTTCACTGGAGATACCTAGAAATAAACTTGTTGTCTTTACCGGACTTTCTGGTTCTGGAAAATCAACTCTGCTCATTGATGTTCTATTCAATGAATGCCAAAGACAATACTTGGAGGCGATAACCTTACAAGGGATTCATAAACCTAAAGTGGAACGGATTCGTGGTGCGTCTCCTGCCATATTAATATCGCAAAATGCTTCAAACAATAATCCCAGGTCAACCGTGGGTACAATTACAGACATATATACGGATCTTCGAATGGTTTATGAAAAGCTAGGAGTAAGAAAGTGTCCACATTGCGGAGAAATTATATCATCTGGTGATTGTAAAGAGGAGACAGAGAAGATAGATAATGATTTTTATATGTATATGTACTGCAATAAATGTGGCAAGAGGATGGACAAGGTCACACGTACACATTTTTCCTTTAATACTAGGGAGGGAGCGTGCACAACCTGTGAAGGTATGGGAAAGGTTCACTCGATAAAAAAGGAAAGAGTAATTGATGAAAGTCTGTCTTTGGAAGAGGGTGCCGTACGTTACTGGGAGAAACAATATGGAAACTATCAAATCTCAATTTTATATGCTGCATTTAAGCATTATGGTTTACCCATTCCAACGAATGTTCCTGTACAGAAGTTTAGTGATGTTCAGAAAGCAATTCTCTATAATGGTATTGAAAATGATATGGTAAAAGATGGCTTTCCTGATCATAAACCGCCCAAAACCGTATCTTCAGGAAAGTTTGAGGGTGCACTTCCAATACTCTGGAGGCGTTTCGCTGAAAAAGAGGGAAAGTCAAAGCAATTGGAAGAATACTTAGACATTATAGAATGTCCTAGCTGTAAAGGGGAGAGACTTTGTGAACTTAGTCGAAGCATTACAGTGAATAGAACACGCCTGCCACAGTTATCTCATTTTTCATTGGAAAAGCTATACCAATGGTTATGTGAAATAGAGGCTTCATTAACAGATAAACATTTGGAGTTAGTAAAGGCTTATCTGCTTGATCTTAAAACAAAGCTCACAAGGGTTATTAAT
>JAAYSQ010000100.1 GCA_012523925.1 Clostridiales bacterium | reverse complement strand
GGGGAAACGGCGATACTTGATGCGATTATTACGCCAGAGGTATTAAATAGAGAAACACAAGTTTATTGGACTACATCGGATGAGAGTATTGTATCGTTTACTGTCTACAACAATACTTCGATTCGAATTGAAGGGAAAAAAGCGGGTCGTGCAACGATAACAGCAATTGATCAGAATAATGTTATTGTAGGATACAGTCAAGTTACTGTAGACAAGCCAGTGACTAGTATCGAATTGTCAGAGACTGAGATCGTTACTGACCTCTCAACTAGATATCTTCAGTTGGAAGCGATTTTCACTCCAACAGACGCTACAAATAAAGAGCTCACATGGTTTTCTACAAACGATAGAATTGCAACTGTTGATCAGTATGGAGTTGTAACAATTAAAGCATCTGGTGAAGTCTCCATCGTTGCAACATCTGTAGATAATCCAAATGCTAAAGCAATTTGTAATATTACTATACATACACCCGTAATGTCTCTTCAGCTTGAGCAGAATGAATTAGAAATGAAGGTAGGAGATTCGTCAACACTTTCTTATATACTTCTACCGCAAAATGCATCCAACAAATCAGTCGTTTGGACCTCTACCAATCCAACCATCGCTGATGTTGACGCTAATGGTAAGGTAACGGCCAAGGGAACCGGTAATGCTGTAATCATTCTAAGATCCTTAGATCATGGATTGACCGCTTATTGTACCGTTAAGGTTAGTAGCACCGGTTCAGGATCCTCTGTTGATGATGCTGGTTACAAATTTGATGTTGAGGAATTAAATCTAGAAACTGGCGATGAATATGAGATTAAAGTAACCTTTGAGGATAAAGGTATGACAGTAATTGATTTGAGATGGGAATCTACGGATACCAGAATAGCAACCGTTGATCACTATGGTAAAATCAAAACACATCGTCCAGGTGTAGTTACTATTTCTGCAAGGAATGAAGATGGAAATAAAGTTTCCCTTAAGCTTACGGTTATAGAGCCTGTTGAAGAGATATTGTTAAACTTCACGGAAAAAACAATACGGATTGGTGATAAGTTTAATTTATATGCTTCTGTAACTCCTAGTAATGCAACTAATCAAAAGATTATATGGGAAAGTTCTGATGCAGAAGTTGCAACGGTGAATAAGAATGGTCTTGTAGAAGGATTAAAATCTGGCATTGTTAAAATTACTGCTTCCATTGAAGGGGAAGAAGTTACTGCAATTTGTGAAGTAACTATCACTGAAGATGCTACTGATATCGAACTTAATCATACAAGCTATCGACTGGGATTAGGCGACAAGGTAACACTAAAAGCTGATGTAGGTCCTAGGTTTGCCGACCAGAATGTAAAATGGATCTCCAATAATACCAAAGTGGCAACTGTTAATTCTAAAGGAAGAGTAACTGGAGTGTCCTACGGTTTTGCTACCATAACCGCAATTACCAGAGATGGAACAGAATTGGAAGCAAGTTGCGAGATCGAAGTAGTAAAACCCGTTAAAAGAGTACTATTGGATAAAGGTTACCTATCCATGATGGCTGGTGAAAGTAAGAAATTGAAAGCTACAATATCACCAGCAAGTGCAACTTATAATACAATAAAGTGGACTTCCAGCGATGATAGTATAGCTATTGTAGATGAGAATGGTGTTGTT
Source organism: Clostridiales bacterium (assembly GCA_012523925.1). Classification (GTDB taxonomy): domain Bacteria; phylum Bacillota; class Clostridia; order Lachnospirales; family Lachnospiraceae; genus Mobilitalea. Next base: position 6,360 of record JAAYSQ010000100.1, on the reverse strand, counting down.
ACAGCCATTAAAGCTGGTAAGGTTGAAATTACAGCTGCAGCAGAGGATGGGAGCGGCAAGAAGGCTGTATGTATTGTTAATATACGAGCAGGAATTCCAGCAACCGGAATTACCGCAATGGATAAGAAGATTACCATGGTACCTGGAGAAGTGAAAACGGTTAAAGTTGTATTAAATCCCGTTAATTCTACCGACGGTATAACATGGAGTAGTGACAATTCAGCAATTGCTAAAGTGGATCCGAAAAGTGGCAAGATAACTGCTCGATCTACAGGTACGGCAAATGTTATGGTAATGACCGATGGCGGTAAGTCAGCAGTGATTCAAATTAATGTTGTTGGATTAAACTTTAATGATTTGACCTTAGAGCAATACACAACATATGGAAGTAATTTAACGGTGGAAGGTACTGACTCTAATGTGAACTGGAGTATAGATAATCCATCTGTTGCAAAGATTACAAAGATAGGTAGAAATAGTCTACGAATTAGTTCAAGAGGTACTGGTAAAGCAACCATAACAGCAACTGTGGATGGGAGAAAACTAAAATGTAAATTAACTGTCACAGAGATTAGATAGTTACCTGGAGAAAGTATTTCTCTTTAATTAATAAAATCAAATTATATAATCAGTGATAAAAGAATAAATGCACATCATTCATGGAAGGATAACCCAATGGATGATGTGCATTTTATAATTTATATATTATAATTTGGAATTGGCTAAGATGTATAAAATTTATCAAAGCTTTTGTTAGTTACAACGAGATTTGAAAGAAAAGATTGATTCTCAACTTTCAATATGTTACTATTTGTATAGAACATATGTTTCCAAATGTTTATTGAAGCACAATATAAGGAGCGGAGGGATACTAATTGTTAGTAAGTCTGCATGTTAAGAATTTTGCTATCATTGATGAAGTGGAAGTGTTTTTTAAAGACCACTTGAATATTATGACAGGTGAAACGGGAGCAGGAAAATCGATTATCGTCGGTTCTATTAATGCTGCACTCGGTGCTAAGGTAACTAAAGATATTATTCGAAATGGTGCAGATTACGCCTTGATTGAACTCGTTTTTCATACGAAGGATGAGGGAGTACATAAACTTATTAATGAATTGGATCTTCCTTGGGAGGAAGGGATGATCATTATTTCTAGAAAGATTATGCCTGGAAGAAGCATCTATAAAATTAATGGTGAGAATGTGACAGCGTCTATAGTTGGTCGAATTTCTGCATTACTAATTGACATACATGGACAACATGAACATCAATCCCTTCTTAATAAAGCTAAACATATAGAAATCATTGATCGATTTGCTAAAGATGAAATTGGAACCTTAAAAGAAGAATTAGAACAATCTTATAATAAATATCTTCAAATAAAACGGGAATATGATAAAGCTGGTATTGATGAAGATAAACGCTTGCGTGAAATCTCATTTTTGGAATATGAAGTGAAAGAAATCGATAATGCACAGCTAATTATCGGCGAAGACGATGAACTCGAGATATTATATAAGAAATTATCCAATGCCAATACCATTGCCGAGGGATTGCAGTCGGTATACCGTTTAACAAGCTATGATCCGGCTGCTGCAGGTGATACCATTGGGAGAGCATTGAAGATATTAACAAAACTAACAGAGTATGACGAGAGGATTAATACCTTTTTAAATCAAGCCAATGAACTTGAAGATTTGCTTAATGTTTTCAATAGAGACTTATCAGAATATATTTCAGACATTGAATTTCCAGAAGAATCACTGGATAAGGTATCCAAGCGCCTTGATTTAATTAATCATTTAAAATCCAAATATGGTAATTCCATTGAGCAGATTATCATCTATGGGAAAGAATGTGAGAGTAAGCTCGAGAAATATCGGGATTATGACGCATATATTCAGAGGCTGGCTAAATCCTTACAGAATGCTGAAGATGAATTGAATAAATTGTGTGAAAAATTATCACAAATTCGTAAGAAGAAAGCAAAAAAATTAACTGAAGGAATAAAAGAGGCCCTGATTTCTTTGAATTTCCTAGATGTTAAATTTGAGATGACATTTAAGAAGTCTAAGCATTATAGTGCCAATGGATTTGATGATGCAGAGTTTATTATATCTACGAATCCTGGTGAAGCCTTGCGTCCATTAGCAAAAGTCGCATCTGGTGGTGAATTATCAAGAATAATGTTGGGTATTAAATCGGTACTTGCGCAAAATGATGATATAGAGACTATGATCTTCGATGAGATTGATACTGGAATCAGCGGTAGAACTGCTCAGAAAGTATCGGAACAACTTGCAAATATTGCTGAGCATCATCAGATAATTTGTATTACCCATTTGGCACAAATAGCTGCAATGGCAGATGCACATTACCATATTGAAAAAGAAACTGATGGCATTACCACACAGACCATAATTAAAAAATTAAATTCGGATGAATCAATAGATGAATTATCACGTATTTTAGGTGGTGCTGAAATCACCAATCGTATCAGAGAAAGTGCAAAAGAAATGAAAGAATTAGCAAAAGATGCAAAAAAACACACAATTTAAAACTTAAAAAAGCGAATATCTAAAGTGAGGATATACAATACTATGTATATCCTTTTTTGATTCATTTTAAAATACAAATTAAGTAAACATAAAGAAATAGATTGTTAGACGTAGATAATAGTGCTAGTAATAAGTTCTACTGAACAAATCAAGCTTGCATATATGCGAATATCTAGAGATTTGAATATATGATAGGAAATAATATTCAGACAAGGCACATAAATAAAACGTTACAAAAAAGAAAAGAAAGAAATGAGATAAAAAAATAGACGGGATATATTCACGTCTAAATAAGAGAAGTATGCACTTTTATCAAGTGTCGTATGACGAATCTTGATATATTGACATAATTCATGACGAAAAAGGATAGAATATGGGCACGAGGTGAAAGGATGAGGAATAAAAAAATTTACAGAAGGGTTTTGGTCTTTCTACTAGTTTTTAATATTATAGGAATAGCTTTATTCCTATATTTTAATGTTTTGAGGAAAATCCCAGATGAAATAAAAATGCTAGTTGGAACGGAAGAAAACTTTGATTTTAATATGCCGCTTAGAGCGGATATAGAAACCGAAGATATTAGCGTTATCAGTGTTGATGATCTAAGCGTCCCTGCAAACCAAATTAGTATTGATATGAATAAACCTTTTACTTTAGAAACAAATAAAACTGGAAAATATAATATTAATCTAAAACTTTTTGGATTATTTAATTTAAAGAAAATATCACTAGATGTTATTGATAATATAGAACTAATTCCATGCGGTTTTCCTATAGGCATTTACGTTGAAACGGATGGTATATTGGTTTTAGGAAATGGAAGAATCACAGGAAATGATGGACTTAATTATGAACCGGTAAATAATAAATTAAAATCAGGTGATTACATTCTAGCGATTGATGATAAAAAAATAAAGGATAAGGAAGAATTAATTGAAGAAATTCAAAATAGTAATGGCGATGATATTAAATTATTGGTACGAAGAAACGATGAAGAAATTACAGTTCGTGTTACGCCCGTTAAGGCGACTGATGGAAAATATAAAATAGGTGCTTGGATTCGTGATGATACACAAGGTATCGGAACTTTAACCTTTACTTCTACAAAGGGTGATTTTGGAGCCCTGGGACATGGAATTACGGATATCGATACAGGTTTATTAATGGAGATTTCTGATGGTACTGTATATGCTGCTGATATTATGTCGATTATCAGAGGTAAAGAAGGGGTACCTGGAGAACTCATAGGTATGATTAGGCAAAGCAATAAGTATAAAATAGGGAATATTGAGAAGAACACATTGCAAGGTATCTTTGGAAAAATCGATTATAATTATAATTGGCTTTTAAATCAAGGTACATTTGAAATTGGTTTGAAACAAGAGGTTCAAAAAGGACCGGCAACGATATTATGTACAGTAAAGGATAAAGTTGAGGAATTCAATATTCAGATTGAAAGTGTCGATATAAGTAACAGTAATCATAGCAAAGGGATTGTAATACGAATTACGGATGAGAGGCTTTTAGAGATGACAGGTGGAATTGTACAAGGTATGAGTGGTAGCCCAATAATACAGAATAACAAGATAATTGGCGCTGTTACGCATGTATTTATACAGGATTCTACCAAAGGTTATGGAACTTTTATTGAGAACATGGTAAATAATTTAGAATAAGGAGTTCTTTTGCTCCTCGCAAGAGAGTGCTGACGAAGACTGAGGTCTCTTGTTAAAAAAAGAAATCGACGAAAAACTATAAAATTTTAGGATATTTAGTAAGAATTAACACTGTAATAATTCACAAGTTTTTACAAATATACAAAATATTGTGTTTTATTTTTTTCTACCCATATTATGGGTAAATCGACTGTCGAATGGTGCGACAAGAAACAATTGAATGTTTGAAAAGTTATATATATAATTTCATTATGGTAAATATTTACAGATACAGTGCGCATGAAATTTTAAAACAATACAAGATGTAGAATTTTTGGTTATGTTGTAGAGTGTTGGCTTATTATGTAAGAAATCAATAAGAAAAGTAACTTCTTGGCATCCTATTTTTGTTAAGTTTGCTAGAGTCAAACTTGTTGACGGATAATTATGGAAGTTGTATAATAATTAACATACAACATGAAATCAAAAATTATACATTAAACATCACAAAAAGTGAAAAAACTAAAATTAACAACCCACTAACATAAGCACACAAGATGAGTATGGGAATAGTATTAAGAACCATTTAAATGAGGTAACAGAATAATGTAATGGAGGTTGGGAAGTAATGGGTAAAATTAATGTAGCTATTGTTGATGACAATGAAAGGATGGTGAATCTTCTCGAGGATATTCTAAAGGAAGATGATGAAATCGAAGTTGTTGGAAAATCTGAAAACGGTATGGATGCTCTAGACATGATTAAGGAAAAGAAACCCGATGTAGTATTATTGGATTTAATTATGCCAAAACTTGATGGACTTGGTGTAATGGAGAAGGTAAGAGGGGATTCAGAGTTTAAAAAGAATCCTTCTTTTATTATCATAACTGCCATTGGTCAGGAGGGCGTTACTGAAAGTGCTTTTGAGCTCGGGGCAAATTATTACATTATGAAGCCATTCGATAATGATGTAGTTCTATCTCGAATTAAGCAATTAAAGGGGAAATATCATAACAAACTGATTGATAATAATAGAGTAAGTGCATATGAAAATAAGAGTACTTATATGGAAAGAAATTTAGAATCTGATGTAACCAATATTATACATGAAATTGGTGTTCCTGCACATATTAAAGGTTATCAGTACTTACGCGATGCGATTATGATGTCAGTTAATGACGCTGAGATGCTCAATTCAATTACGAAACTTCTTTATCCTTCAATAGCGAAACGCCATAAGACAACTCCTAGTAGAGTTGAAAGAGCGATTCGTCATGCAATTGAAGTTGCATGGAGTAGAGGTAAAATGGATACTATTGATGAGTTATTTGGTTATACCGTAAGCAATGGAAAAGGGAAACCGACGAATTCCGAATTTGTAGCATTGATCGCAGATAAAATTAGATTAGAATACAAGTTAAGATCATAAATAATTTAGAATAAAAAATGTAGTTAGAGTTTGTCTCAAAGTAATCTTGGGACAAACTCTTTTTTATATTAATAAGAAATTAATGATAACCTCCATATGAATATCTTCGCCTTACATAAGCAATAATAGTTCTGTATAAGAAATTAAAAGGAGGATTTTCTATGGCTAATTTGAATGAGATTGAATTACAGAACCTTAGGCACCTGTTACAATTTGGAGAATCAAGCTTAGAGAAATACAATAGTTTTGCTCAGAATGCAACAAATCCAGATGTTAAGCAGTATTTCCAAAAATCAGCGCAATCCTGCACACAAAACAAACAGACAATTATGAAATTTTTACAATAGGAGGCGGTCAATATGATGCAAGAAAAGGCAATGGTATCAGATGCATTAAACTCGATAAATTCTGATTTAAAAGCACTAGCTGATATGATTTCGCAAACAGAAAACCAAGAGTTAAGAAGTACATTACAGCAAATGCGAAATGAAACTGAAAAATCGCAATTTGAGCTATATAATATTGCTAAAAATTTAAATTATTATGTTCCATCGCAAAAAGCATCTCAAGATCAAATAAATCAAGTAAAATCTGCATTCTCACAAAGTTCCGGAATGAGCGGTGGAAGCTCGGGAATGAGTAGCGGAAGTTCAGGAATGAGTAGTGGAAGTTCAGGTATGAGTGGAAGCTCTGGCATGAGTAGCGGAAGTTCAGG
>JAAYSQ010000099.1 GCA_012523925.1 Clostridiales bacterium | reverse complement strand
GATCCCTAATTTATTCGCTATATCTTTAATCGTTGCCATGGATTATTCCTCCAATCAATATCAAAATAACTTATTTTAACCATATCAAGTATAAACCTAAGTAATATTATTTTCAACATATAGGCAGAAATTTTCCTAATCTTACAGTTTTGATATGGAGAAAACTGTATTTTGTTGTTTATTGTGTCAAGAAAATTGGATTATTTAATTACCACTGATCACATGATTATTATAATATTTCTAGCTATTATATGGCTTTGCTAGTAGCATTTTAAAGATTTTACAATAAAAACATACAAAGAATCGAACCTGGGAAATTGGTGTCTGTATAAATTTATTAAAAAAATTAATTCTTTATATTGACAAATGGATATTAAGATGGTAGTCTAATAATGAAAGTTTCGAAAATTTCCGAAAACTTATAATAACAATAAGAAATTTATACAATGGTTAAATTCATACATGGAAAGAAATATGAATTTCAAGATAACAATTAGCGACAAGAAGATGAGTAATTAGGAGGATAATATGGATCAGGGGTTTAAGAAAAATGTAAGTATCATTCTCGACCTGGATTATGGCACTACAATAAAGGAAGCGAGCACAAAAGAGCTGTACAACGCAGTATCTAAGGCGGCAATGAAGACGCTTGGTAGGGAATGGGGATTAAATGCTTCTGGTAAAAAAGTATGCTATCTATCGGCTGAATTTCTAATCGGTCGATTGGTTTATAACAATCTGTATAATATGGGTTTGTTTAGCCAATTTGCAGAACTGATGAGTGAGAACAACATCGATATTCGAATTTTTGAGGATATAGAAGATGCGGCACTTGGTAATGGTGGATTAGGAAGGCTAGCGGCTTGCTTTTTAGATTCCGGAGCAACTATTGGTATAACTTTAAATGGTTATGGAATTCGATATAAATATGGCTTGTTTAAACAGTATTTTGAGAATGGCTTCCAAAAGGAAATTCCAGATGATTGGCAGCAATTCGGAGATCCTTGGTCTATCCGTAAGGAAGAGGATAAGGTTCTGATTCGTTTCAAGGATCAATCCGTATATGCAGTTCCTTATGATACTCCGGTCATTGGTTACGGTGGTAATACAGTTAATACACTACGACTTTGGCAGGCGGAACCGGTGGAAGGCTTCAATTTTGAATTATTTAATGAGCAAAAGTACCAGGAAGCTGTAAAGAACCGTGATGAGGCAGAAGCAATAAGTAGTTTACTATATCCGAATGATAGTACTGATGAAGGTAAGAAATTAAGATTAAAGCAGGAATATTTCTTTGCTGCAGCTTCCTTACAGGATATCGTAAGAAGCTATAAGAAAAAATACGGGGATGATTTCAATCATTTTTCTAAAGAATATGCAATCCAGTTAAATGATACTCACCCAGTGGTTGCAATTCCTGAGTTGATCCGATTGCTGATGGAGGAGGAGAAAATCTCCTTTACAAAGGCACTCCGTATCTCTAAAGAGACCTTTGCTTATACCAACCATACGATAATGTCGGAAGCTTTGGAAAAATGGAATGTGGGCTTATTCCAGGAGATTATTCCGGACCTTTATAAATACATAGAAATGCTCAATAAGGCATTGATCAAAGAGTTAATAAGCTCTGGAAAAGAAAAGGAAGAAGAGCAGAAAATCTATCAAATCATTGATGGAGATACGATCCATATGGCTCGTCTTGCAATCTTTGCTTCCCATTCCGTCAATGGAGTAGCTAAGATACATACGGAAATACTTAAAAATGATGCCCTAAAGGAATGGTACGAATTGTATCCAGACCGTTTTAATAATAAAACCAATGGTATTACCCAGAGAAGATGGCTTGCTTTGGCTAATATGGAACTGGCAGGATTTATCACTGACAAGATAGGCAACTCTTGGATTACTCAACTGGACTATTTGAAAAATCTAATGAAATACGTAGATGATAAAAATGTGATAAAACAATTTGGGGAGATTAAGCAGATAAAGAAGAGACAGTTGGCAGAGTACATATACAAACAAGAGGGTATCACAGTAAATCCAGATTTCATTTTTGATATTCAGATCAAAAGGCTCCATGAGTATAAGCGACAATTGTTAAATGCATTTTCCATTCTCGATATTTACTTTGGATTAAAGGATGGAAGAATTAAAGAGTTTCATCCTACCGCCTTTATCTTCGGAGCAAAAGCGGCACCAGGGTACTTTAGGGCTAAAGGTATCATTAAATATATCAATGAGATAGCGAAGATGATTAATGAAGACCCTGAAGTACAGGATAAACTACAGGTAATCTTTGTATCCAATTATAATGTGTCCTACGCGGAGAAACTTACACCAGCAGCGGATATATCAGAACAGATATCAACGGCAGGTACTGAGGCTTCCGGTACTGGCAATATGAAATTTATGCTAAATGGGGCAGTAACTTTAGGTACCTTCGATGGGGCCAATGTGGAGATTGTAGAGCAAGCTGGTGAAGAGAATAATTATATCTTTGGTGCAAGAGTAGAAGATATTGAAAAGCTTCGTGATACATATAGTCCAAGAAAGTTGTATGAGGAGAATCCACGGATTAAGAAAGTACTGGACACCTTAGTGGATGGAACTTTTAATGACGATGGGACCGGAATGTTTAAGGAATTATATGACTCCATTCTTGAAGGGGCTAGTTGGCATCAACCAGATCATTATTTCTTGTTGCTAGACTTTATGTCCTATTGCGAAACCAAACTTCAGGCAATTAATGATTATTACGATCAATACACATTCCGTAGAAAATGCTTCATTAACACGGCAAATGCAGGCATATTCTCCAGTGATAGAACGATTCGGAATTATGCAGATGAGGTATGGAATTAATATGTGATCCTACATATTTATTCATAATAAAAAAGAAAGAGGTAGAGAGGTATGAAGAAGATTACAAAACTTATGGCTCTTCTTATGATTACCATTATGGTAATCGGTAGTTTCGCAGCATGTGGCGGCAAGGAAGATACACCTGCTGATTCAACAGCTAACGAAACACAGAATAATAAAGAAGAGAAGAAGGAAGAAAGCAAAGGTGAAACTAAAGAAGAAACACCAGAAGAGGTAGTAGCAGAGCCTGTTACATTAAAGATTTGGGCTCCAGAGAACCAGATACAGACAGGTACCATGGATTCTATGGCAAAATCATTCCAGGAATTACATCCTGAATGGGATATTACTTTTACCATTGAAGCAGTTGGTGAAGACGTAACAAAGGACGAAATTTTAAAAGACGTTTCTGCTGCTGGTGATGTTTTCTTCTTTGCAAATGACCAATTAAATGAATTAGTAAATGCTGGTGCTATCGCTAAGCTTGGTGGTAGTGCAGAAGAATTGGTTAAGACTACAATGGCGGATACTGTTGTTGATACTGTAACTGCATCAGATGGTTCTATCTATGCAATTCCATTTACCCATAATACTTTCTTTATGTTCTATGATAAGACTATTTTATCCGAAGAAGATGTAAAGACCATGGAAGGCATTATGGCAAAATCTACGGCAGACAATGTGTATAATTTCTGCTTTGATTCTGCAGGTGGTTGGAAACTTGGTGCTTGGTATTATGGCGCGGGGTTAACAATCTATGGCGAGAATGCAACGGATTATGCAGCAGGCTGTAATTGGAATAATCCAACGGGTATCGCTGTAACTAATTATATTATTGATTTGATTAATAATCCAAAGACCGCATATGCAGACGATGTATCCTTATCCGAATTAGCAGCGGATCATAGAATCGGTGCTTGGTGGGATGGTTCTTGGAACTATCAGTCATACAAGGATGCTCTAGGCGATGATCTAGGCCTTGCTGTTCTTCCTACCTTCAATCCAGATGGAAACGATTATCAATTAAAGGGTTTCTATGGTTCCAAGGCAATCGGTGTTAATCCTCAGGCTGCTTTCCCTCAAGTAGCTGTTGCATTTGCAACCTACCTTGGTGGAGAAGAGATGCAGTTACAGCGCTTTATTGAAACAGCGCAGGTACCTACGAATTTAAATGCTGCTGAGGCTCCTGAAGTTAAGGCTGATGAAGTTGCTACCGTTATCGTTAACGAAGCAAGTATAGCATCTATAATGCAGCCGACATCTGCAGAGTTTGGTTCTAGGTATTGGTCTAATGTTGGTGCAGTTGCTACTGAGATTCGAAGTGGTGACTTTAATAAGAGCAATGCACAAGAAAAAATGGATGCATTTGTTGCTACCTTGGTAGTAGAATAATCATTTAATAAGTTTGGCTTTGTATAGAAACGGAATGTTCAAGCAAATATGGGGCATTCCGTTTCTATCCTTACATAATTACTGGGATTAGGTGAAAATTTTTGACCAACAAGTTGTGTACTTGCATAATTCCCTGGCACAAAAACTTAATTTTATGCGCACAGTCACACGAGTGGGTCTTTTATATGCGCAGGAATGGAGAGGAAAATGGGCAGCAAAAAGCAAATAACATACGAAAATTCCAATGTAATAGAAGTAGGCTTTGGAACCGCCTTTAAGAGAGGTAATTGGCTTACCAAACTTTCTGCAATCATATTTGGTTTAGGAAATATTTTGAATAAGCAGTTTGTTCGGGGACTTTTGTATCTAAGTCTTGAATTAGCTTATCTATACTATATGATAACCTTTGGTGTTACAGCGTTAAAGGATTTAATTACCTTAGGAACGGTAGCACAGATTGAGGTTTTTAATGAAGAAAAGCAAATCTATGAATATATTGTTGGCGATAATTCCATGCTTTGCTTATTGTATGGAGTGCTAACGGTGGTTATAACTTTAGCTATAATCTATTGTATGACCGGTTCAGTCAAGAGCGCCTATGATACGCAGAGAAGGAAAGAACTTGGTGGAAGTATACCTAACTTCCTTGATGATCTAAATAGTCTAAAACAGAGAAACTTACATAAAGCAATGTTATTTACACCGGTTTTGGGAGTTATCAGCTTTACGATTATTCCATTGATTTTCATGATATTAATTGCTTTTACTAACTATGATAAAAGTCATCAACCTCCAGGAAATTTGTTTGATTGGGTGGGATTTGCCAACTTTAAAGCACTATTTGCAGAAGGCAGTATGCTATCCAATACTTTCTGGCCAATTCTAGGCTGGACAATTACTTGGGCGATATTTGCAACTTTTTCCTGTTATATCTTAGGTATGATTTTAGCAATCGTTATTAATCGAGAAGGTACTCGTTTTAAAGGCTTTTGGAGATTCCTATTTGTCCTATCGATTGCTATTCCGCAATTTGTATCCTTACTTACAATGCGGACAATCTTTAACACCAATGGACCTGTTAATTCCTTGCTTAGAACTCTTGGTGTCATCGGTATACGTGAATCGATTCCATTTTTGACCCATCCGACGCTAGCAAAAATTACGATTATCTGTATTAATATTTGGATTGGTGTTCCTTATACATTATTAACAACTACCGGTATTCTTCAAAATATACCGAAAGATTTATATGAGGCAGCTAAGGTAGATGGAGCAAATGTTTTTGTTACCTTCTTTAAAATTACATTACCATACATGCTGTTTATAACAACGCCGAATTTAATCACCTCCTTTGTTGGAAATATAAATAACTTTAATGTCATTTACCTGCTCTCTGGTGGAGGTCCGGACTCTCTCGAGTACTATGCAGCGGGTAAGACAGATCTTTTAATTACCTGGTTGTATCGGTTGACGATAACAGAGAAAGATTACAATATTGGTTCGGTGATTGGTATTATCACCTTTATTCTATTGGCAACCGTGTCACTGATTACTTACCGAAGATCAAAATCCTATAAAGATGAGGAGGCGTTCCAATAATGAAGAAAAAGAAAAACAGATCAATAAAACGTTTTATTACAAATTCGATTGTTCATATAATATTGGCCATTCTTGGTGCGATCTGGGTTCTTCCGATTATCTTTGTTATTCTCACCTCCTTTCGTGAAGAAAGTGGGGGCTATAAGAGCTATATTCTGCCAAGAGGATATACCCTCGATAATTATAAGAACTTATTTATCCAGCAAGGAAGTCTTAACTTCCCTAGATGGTTTATCAATACCTTAATTGTTTCCATCTGTACCTGTATCCTATCAGCCTTCTTTGTACTTTGCGTGTCCTTTGTTATGTCAAGGCTACGCTTTAAGATGCGTAAAAGAATGATGAATATTGCTCTCATCCTTGGAATGTTCCCGGGATTTATGTCCATGATTGCTATATATTATATATTGAAAGGATTTGGACTACTGGATGCAGGTCCATTAAAATTATTGGCACTGGTTATGGTATATTCGGGAGGTTCTGGACTCGGTTTTTATATCGCCAAAGGATTCTTTGATACGATACCAAAAACCATTGATGAGGCTGCTTATATTGATGGAGCAACCAAATGGGATGTGTTCAGGAAAATAACCATCCCCTTATCTAAACCGATTATTGTCTACACCTTGTTAACTTCTTTCATGGGACCTTGGATCGATTATATCTTTGCCAAGGTTATCCTTGGGCAAGATCGTTCCTACTACACGGTAGGTATTGGTTTGTGGACGATGTTGGAGAAGGAGTTCATAGAATACTATTACACCCAGTTCTTCGCAGGATGTGTGATTATCTCAATTCCTATTGCTATTTTGTTCTTAAAGACGCAGAAATTCTACGTGGAAGGTGTGTCTGGATCGGTAAAGGGGTAATTAGAAAAATTACTGTAAATAAATCAAATAGACATTTACTTTCGAGGGGGAGTTTCATGAAGGTATTATATAGATTTATTATGACTTTTATAGCTATATTTGTACTTACCGCCTGTAGCAAAGATATTAAAATAAATCCTGAGGGGGAGAATGTTCTAGATACGGCTGAAGTGGAAAGTGGCCTAAGGGAGAAGGAAGAAACGACAGCCGTAGAAGAACAGAACCAGGAGAGTAATGTAGCAACTGATAATGTTACCGATGGTAAACAGGAACAAATAGCATATCCATATGTACAGGAACTAAATATCATAGAAGATAATTACCGGAACTACTATGAAATCTTCGTATATTCCTTCTATGATAGTGATGGGGATGGGATAGGGGATATCAATGGTGTTATCGAGAAACTTGATTATATCAATGATGGAGATCCAACCACAGATTCCGACCTTGGGTTCAATGGAATATGGTTGATGCCAATTATGCCATCTACCACCTATCATAAATATGATGTAACAGATTACTATAATATTGACCCACAATATGGAACTTTGGAAGATTTTAAAACCTTACTCCAGGAATGCGATAAGAGAGGAATTAAGCTGATTATTGATCTTGTTTTCAATCACACCTCATCACAGCATCCATGGTTTAAAGAGGCTGTAGCCTATCTTCAAGGTCTGGAAAATGGGGAGCAACCAGATATTGATGAGTGTCCTTATGTGGAATATTATCATTTTACTAAAGATTATGAAGGTGGTAGTGGATACCATAGAGTAGGGAATACCCAGTGGTATTATGAAGGAATGTTTTGGGATCAGATGCCGGATCTTAATCTAGGGAATCCTAAGGTTCGTGAAGAAATTGAGATGATCGCTAAGTTCTGGTTGGACCTAGGTGTAGGGGGATTCCGCTTAGACGCTGTGAAGGAATTTTACTCCGGGCAGAAGGATAAAAATATTGAAGTACTAAAATGGTTTACCGATTATGTTGCAAGCCTTGATAAGGAAGCATATATCGTAGGAGAAGCATGGGATAGTAAAGATGCGATAGCTTCTTATTATGAAAGTGGCATCCCTAGTTTGTTTAACTTCCCGCTGGCAATGTATAATGGAGAAATTACTAAGACTGCTAGAAGATTAGGGCCTGCCACTGCATCCACCTACGGAAAAAATGTCATGCTTATGCTAGCCAAATATCAGGAAAATAATCCAAACTTTATAGACTCACCATTTATCAGTAACCATGATACGACTAGGATATCTGCACAATGCGTCAATAATGAAGAACAGATGAAGATGTCTGCAGGATTGCTTCTAACGATGAATGGAAGCCCATTCGTTTATTATGGAGAAGAAATTGGAATGAATAGCTCTGGTGATAAAGATGAGAATAAGCGTCTACCGATGCAGTGGTCCTTAACCGATCAAACTGGTATGACAAGAAAGCCATCCAATGCTGATCTTGTGGAGCAGAAGTTCCCACCAGTGGATGAACAGATGGAAGATCCGCTATCGTTGCTGAATTATTACAAAAGGGCAATTCGTATCCGCAATGAAAATCCGGAGATAGCAAGAGGTGAAGTTAGCATAATAGAAGAGCTGACCAATGAAGATATCCTTGCGATACGGAAGGTTTATGAGGAGAGCGAAATCGCAATTATATATAACATTCATACGGAGGGGGCAAACATTTCCCTTGAGGATACAGATCTAGATGGATATAGTATTCGTGGATACCTTTCAGTGGATGGAAGTGAGGTTAGCTTGGAGAATGGAAATCTATATATGCCCAAATATTCGATTGTAATACTAAAATAAATTGAAAATTATATCTGAAGTCATTATAGGATAATAGATTTAATCTGAGAGACCTTAACGAATAAATAGACTGTCGTATGTATTTACATATGGTATAGAAAAGGGTCCCCTTATGATATTAAACTTAATTAATATCATGGGGGATCCTTTTTTGGTGCCACTTTTATTTATCTCCTACCCATCATAAACTGTTTTAACATTTCAAACTGCCTTTTCTCTCTAGGCGATAAATTCCTGGTAAGCAAATCTATCATAACTTCGCTTTCATCTTTCGAGAAATTTAGATTTTGGCTCTGCAATTTTTTATTCGCATTCATCATGAGCGGTAGTAATTGATCCATTGATTTCCCTTCGGCTTCTCTCATTATTTCCAATAAAATAGAAAGTTTACGAGGGTCAATATTTCTGATTTTCGGATTGTTCATCCAAGAGTTATCAGCCACTATATCGCTCCTTACTTATTATTTGTTTTATCATTATTATCATATGACATGGCTTTAAAAAGCATACTTAAGTTTTCAAAGGTACTCATCTGCTCTGGAGGTACCATTGTTTTTAATATGTTAATAACATTGTCGTTATTGCTATTGGTATTATTGTTAGTGCTGTTATCGTTGTTATTATTATTACTATTATTATTACTATTATTATTACTATTGTTATTGTTACTATTGTTATTGTTACTATTGATATTGTTACTATTGATATTGTTACTATTGTTGTTATTGTTATAGTCTTGATTTATTTCATCACTTGTGTCGGTAGAGTTCTCTTCGTTTTCATCAAATGAATTATCATTTATGTTCCGAAATGCGGTATATCCTTCTTCAATATTTTCCGTCGAGTCATAATCTTCGTAGTACGATGGATCCGTATCTTCATGATAATTGTAGGTATCAAAGCCTTCTGTAAAACCTGTGAGGTTTTCCTTATTAAAAGCGCCCGAAGCTTCTAATGTTTCATAAAAATAAGGATGTTTTGAAGTATATGATTTCGTACTAGATTTCGAACCTGCCGAGAAGTCCACTTCAATAACAGAATCTTTATGTTCGTTAAGTTCACTAGATCCGTTAAATTCGTTATGTTCGGTATCGGTTTCCTCGATATTATCATGGTCGGCATCCAAGGCTTCCTTAGGAATTTCGGAAGAAGAATTAACGAGTTGCGTTAAGTCATCGATCATACGGCTTAAGCTATTGGTTGTGTCGCTACTTTCTTCTTTTTCATCTCTTGTTACATCTGTGCTTGCATTACTATTATTTTCATCATCATTCGAATTGTTAAATTGAAAAGCTTTAGCCATATTCTGTATATCTGATGCTGAGAAATTACCAAGGCCGCCACCAAGGCCATCACCAAGGCCACCAAACAGAGCTGATAAATCAAAACCAGAATTGCTACCGTTTGATGAATTCTCAGAATTAGAATCTGTATTGTTAGAACCCTGCATCATATTCATCATGTTCGTATAAGCCTGGAAGGTATCATACATTCTCTTAGCGTTAAAGATACCTAAGATCTGGTCAACCATGGAACGTAGCCGTTCATTACAATGAGGTCGGATCCCGTTTAATAAACCTTCCCAATCCATTTTATAGTTAGCAGAATCATGTGTAGCTACATCGAGAGGTAGGCGCAAATTTTGAAAACTATAAAAGGCATCGAGTGCTTTGGCTATGAAGTCCACAAGTCTTCTTGTCCTTATATCAAAATAAGGAGATGCGGCTTTCATAATATTAACTGTTTGCATATAATCAATGTCTGCCATAGCTCCTCCCATCAATGTGCTCATTATATTATATTCAAAGGCATAATAATGATGCACTGCCATTATGTGACAAAGTAATCTTTCGGTATATGAGGTATTTAAGTATATGTGACACAACGAAGCATAGAACCTTATATGTAATAGATATTTTTATGGCTTGGAAGATATTATAAAAAGATGGTGGGGCGCCCATTTTTGTAATGGTGTTTATCACATTTTAGGTATTGAAAGAGCGTGTAATTATTATCCATCGTAAGACACGCTCTCGCTCGGTTGTCGCTTATAGCAGGTACAAAAGTGCCGATTGCGACAAAACGGTCTTAATATGGATAATAATACACACGCTCTATTTGTAGTTGTTGATGTGATAAACACTCTAATTCTATGTGGGCGCCACTTTTAATCATGACGAGTGAATTGGCATGCCAATTTATCTTGTATTACTCTAGTAATCAGAACAATTGTGTCGATTGCTTATTGTATTAGTTGTTGTTAATTTTTAGGATAAATTAAATGTTCCTCATCAATCACATAAAGTACAGTATCTAAGAAATGCTTTGCATATTGTTTGGCTTTTGGGAGGTCCATATCGGAATAGTTACCGCAATTTATCGCGGTGGCACCAGGAATGTCTCCTTCAAAATCACGGATAAATTCGAACATTTCTGTTAGGACCGGAACGATGTCCTTGGAAGCATAATCACCACCAAGTAACAAGTAGAAACCAGTTCGGCATCCCATTGGTCCAAAGTAGATTGTCTTTGGTCCATATTCCTGATGGTTACGAAGATAGGTTGCTGCAAGATGCTCGATTGTGTGCATCTCACCAGTATTCATAACCGGCTCAAAGTTTGGTCGTGTAATGCGGATGTCAAAAGTTGTAATGGTTTCGCTGCCAATGGCATCTTTTCTGGATACATAAACTCCAGGAAGTAGTTTCATATGGTCAATAGTAAAGCTTGCTATTTGTTTCATCTATTATCAATCCTTTCTTGTGGTTAACTCGCTATTATATTGGATTTGGTTAATGTAAGTCACTTGTTATCATTTCTTGTAACCTTGTATTTTATTTTTATCAAAACTAGCAATATTATAACACAAGTTCTTAGAAATCGTATAGTAGGGGATGTTGATTAATGTTTGGAAAGTTTATCTGATTTTCTTTTTCTTTGTAATAGTGACATCGTTTCGCCATATATCCATAATTTCTTCTGCTTCTTCAGATGTAACCGCAGGAGCGACTATTCTAACTCTTTCTTCTGGATTACCAGAGGGTGCGAGGCCCCAAATTAGGATTGCATCAACATCATCCTTAATCCATACATTTCCTAAATGCCAGGTTTTTTCTGAGTCATCTTTTATAGTACTATATGTTATATTTCCTATGCCATTGGTGTGGCTAAAAATAATATCATCAAGATCATATTCCTTAGTAATATCATATCCTTCTATAACACAGGATCCTTCATATCTGGTATCAAGAAATAATGGTCTGTATAGCTTTCCCTTCATAGTAATTGTTAGGTTTCTTTGTACTATATGTGGTTCATCAGAATTATATTGGGCGGCTATATAGCTAATATCAATATTTTTAGGCAAAAAAGACACTAGGAATATAATTACTCCTAATAAAATAGCACTTAATAAAATCAGCATTCGTTTACTGTTTTTTTTCAAGAAAAACACCTCAGTTAAAAAATTTTATTAATTTAATTATATTTCATACATTTCTGTATTACAACTCATATTATAGATCCGTTCACGCCAGAATCGAGCTTTCGTGCCAGGATTGTTGAAATACAGGGAGTAATTGGGCAAAATCGACACAAGAGGTGAATTACAGTTGAATGATTGGAGCAAACGATTAGTTAGATTATTGTTAAATAAAGATGAATCCTTTATTACACCAATTGTTTGTGGAAAGGCATGGATGTTATTATGTTGAAGTTTAAGTTGCATTCTGATAAACTAATTTATAGAAAAATATGGTTAACAATGGTGATAGCGATATGGTTCTGTCCATAAACATACAAAATGCAGATGTATTAGGAAAGGGGATTTGAAAAATGGATGTTATAAAAGAAAGAGAGAAGTTTGAAAATGATTTTTCATGTACTGAATCAGCTATACTAAGGTTTTATGGCGTGGATGGGTATGATGTATATAATTGTTCTATCCCCTTTTGGTGGAAAGGAAAACGCTATATCTTTGGCCGCGTAGAACGGAGGAGTGAATGGATGAGATCCTGGGTGCGCCTCTTTGAAGAGTCCGGTAAGGATGAGTGGAGCCTCGTACCCGATTCTATGATATGGCAATTGGAAGATCCCTTCGTTAGTAAAATACATAATCAATTGGTTTTAGGTGGTACTCATGTAAAAGTAAAATCGGAACAACTTGATACCTATTATGGTTACTTTTATAAAGGCACCGACATTAATGATTTATACTATTTTACAACCGGTCCAGATTACATGAAGGATATTCGATTAATAGAACTGGCAGATAGCAAAATAGGAGTTTTCTCCAGACCAAGAAATGACGAAATAATGAAAATATATGGTTGTGAGTCTATGGTCGGTTTTACTATAATAGATTCCTTAGATGATTTGACAGAGGATGTTATTGAAAATGCACCTTATGTCGAAGGGTTATTCGGTCCCGGGGAATGGGGCGGGTGTAATCAGGCTTACTTACTAGAAAGTGGTAAGATCGGAGTAATAGGGCATATTAGTTATATCCATCAAGTTGAGGGGCATGATGTATCTTCTTATATGAATATGTCCTTTGTACTTAACCCAAAGACAAGAGAAGTAGAGGATTATAAAATCATTGCTACTAGAAAAAGTTACCCAGAAGGTCCTGCAAAAAGGCCTAATCTTATTGATTGTGCATTTACCTCTGGAATAATAATGCGATCTGATGGTATGGTGGACCTATATAGTGGAATTGGTGATTGTCAGGAAGGTCGCGTGGTTATTCCGTATCCTTTTAATGAGTTTGGAGCAATTATAGAGAGATAAATTTATTTTCAAAAGTACATATTACATAAAGGGATTGAGAATGGGGGGGATTCAATGCGTAGAAAATATATTCTACTTGTTTTCGCTATCTGTATATTTTCATTAATAATAATTGCTGGATTAATGAGAAATAGCGGAAATATTCAGACCTGTATCTATCAGGATGAAGTCCGGAAAATGGTAATAAATATCCCTGAGGAGTGGACCTATGCCTTAGAAAAGGAGTTTAAAGGAGATGAAAATAGAGAAGGATCACCTGACTTTGGTATTCAACTTTATATTGATGGGGATACTAATAATAACATATATTTCTTTTATCAGCATGGTACTTTAAATTTCCAAGAACCTGGAATAACTAGCGAGACATTGAAGACTAAGCAAGGGCGGGCAGGAAAGTTATCTACAGCTATACAGGGCGATACAAGAATAATCTTTGTTACTTATGATATAGGGCATTACGCTATTTTAGCTAGACTAGATAATAATGTATTTAATGCGAATAAGAAAGAAATCTATAAGGTGATTAAAAGTAGTTATATAGAGGAATTATAATATATTAATATTTACATTGACATGATTCAAACCGACTTAGCAAGGTAAGATTAAGCCTTTGGAAATATGTATTTCGCATACTCCAAAGGCTTTCATTCGTTGCTTTAGATATAGAATGTTTATTTGATTTTGGGCATATTTAATATTTCTATTTTGATAAGATATGTAATGAATTTTTTTAAACATATATTCCATATACTTGCGTATATAAGTGCAAATAAAATAAAAATCAATACCGTTAATGAGACGGACATAGACTTAGTTAAATCTCCAAACGCTGAAATGTCTATGATAAAAGTTATCAATAGCATACCTAGGGCTAATACTATACTAGAGCTTATTGATGAAATAAGTATGCCTTTTCATAATTTATTAAATGCCTTTAAGATTTAGTAAAATGTCTTTGAAAAATCATTTTGTAGATAAGGGCTATTTTTAGTAGTATTTAT
The DNA here is from genome assembly GCA_012523925.1 of Clostridiales bacterium. Taxonomy (GTDB): domain Bacteria; phylum Bacillota; class Clostridia; order Lachnospirales; family Lachnospiraceae; genus Mobilitalea. The sequence continues at coordinate 11,400 of JAAYSQ010000099.1, read as the reverse complement.
AAATTACGGAACAATTTCAAAAATAGTACCCTGGTTAACATCTGTCACATTCATAGAGCCATAAACTCCTAGATATAATCTGGTTTGTGCTAAGTTGGAACCCAAACAAGTAAAATAGGCGGACCTGGATCCAAAATCATAGTCGGTTTCAATAATATGATAATCATCTATTTTGCAGTCGGATCTTACCCTTGCATAGGCTAATACTCCTCTAGCAGGAGCACCTGCTTCTTCTTTCCTAACAAAATCAGTAAATACAACGCTACCGGTTAATTCAGGTATCCCATACCCCATATATGGTTTGACGCCAGTAAGTGCGGTTCCAGAGAATTTATCTGGGCGTGGATCCATATGATAATAATTTGTCAGAGGATGAATACGCTGCACAGAGGTTTTTATGGCTTCATCATAATAAGCGATTATTTTCTCATTCAATGCGGGATTATTAGAGCAATTCCTTATAATAGAAGTAGGGAAGGAACCTTCCCATCCTCGCCAACCGAAGTTAATAAATCCAGTTTGATCCAAATCGTAATTCATATGATAGGCTTGAACCACCTCAGTAACCGGCAACGGATTCCAGTAAATAAATGAGAATATTGACTCTACCAAATCCTGTCCAACATTTCCGATATATTTTATGTACTTATCATGAAATCTTTGAAAGGAAATACCAGGTATGTTACGAACTCCTTTTGCCATTATAGTAAGTGTCTCTTGAATCACAACAGGAAGTTCATAAAAACGTGTAACTATGGGAGGGTTTTCGATAAAGACATCCTCATCTACATCAATTTCTATTATTTTACCGGCAATCTCTATATCTTTTTGGCTCAAATTAAAGGGGTCATAACCGGATCCACCATCCCCAGTTGTTAGAACGAGTTTACCTGTTTCTGGAGAAAAGTTTAGACTATTAACACCATTATGATTCATAAATGGTCTTCTTAAATTAAGTAATGTACGACGTTTCTGTGGCTGGCTACTGGATTGTAATATCCATTCTTCCACGGTATCTATATGATCATATTGAGAATCTCTATTCGTCCATTCAAGATTAAGAGTAGCAGGGGCGCATGGGTTGGGGATAAAGGAACCTGAAAGAGCACCTGGACCTTGGGTTCCTGCGACTGAATAATGAATGTAAAACAAACCATTATAATAAAAGTCGGGATGGAATGCCAATCCAAGCAGTCCTCGCTCATCATAACCTCCGCTAGAAGAACCTAGTTCTATAATTTGCTGGCGAATATCTAAAAAAGTCTCAATGACTCCATTTCTAAGGGTGTATATTTCCCCAGGCTGGGTGGCGATAAAGATACTTTCTGAAGAGTTTCCCGGAAGGACTGCAGTTTTTATGACAGTGGGTAAATTAATATTGGTAACTATGGGATGTAAACCAACTTTAATATTCATACTATATTATAACTCCTTTCATTTCTACTATCCTATCCCTTAATAGGATATGTGTTTTAAGTTTTGATTAGTACCATATAACTTACAAGTGAAGAGGCTTATTTCAATTGGAAAAATCTCGGCTAAGTTATTTGTACATGATAGAATATTTATGCTATAATGGTAGAAATATAGGAATGTACTACTATAACAATAAGGATGGAAGAGATGATAGATAGCATAATATTTGATTTAGATGGAACCTTATGGGATTCCACAGAAGAGGTTGCTATTGCCTTTAATAAAGTATTAAAGGAGAAATACCCCAATGTAACCGATGAGGTAACAGTAGCGAAGCTACAAAGTTTATTTGGAAGACCATTATATGAAATTGCAGAAAAATTGTTTGTAAGTGTATCAAAGGAAAGGTCACATCAGATTATTGATGATTGTTGTGATTATGAGACGGAATATCTGGCGAAACATGGAGCAAAGCTTTATGATGGATTAGAAGAGACCCTGCAGGAACTTTCGAAAAAGTATCCTTTGTTCATTGTTAGCAACTGTCAAGAAGGGTATATTCAATGTTTCTTTAAGGCATATCCCCATTTAGAAAAATATTTTATTGATTATGAATATCCGGGTAGATCCGGTAAATTAAAGGCGGATAATATTCGCATGGTAGTAGAAAGGAATCATTTGCAGAATCCAATCTATGTTGGAGATACTGCGGGCGATGCGAGTGCTGCAAAGGAAGCTGGCCTGCCGTTTATATTTGCAAGATATGGTTTTGGCGATGTTAAGGAATATGATTATGTGATTGACTCTTTAACTGAGTTGATTGTTAAATTGCTATAGTAAAAAATTAAATATTATAATAAAATTGATATGATTAGGTGCATAAGTTGGAAACTATCTATGTTCATTATGTAATTTTAGACTTATGGGCCTTTTAAATTAGAAAACATACAAAATAGATTAGGATGTGAGACGATGTTAGACGGAAAGAAATCGTTATTTAGTGGAATGCAGGCGACAGGCACACTGCATTTAGGAAATTATTTAGGAGCATTAAAAAATTGGGTTACCTTTGAGGAGGAGTATCAGTGCTTTTATAGCGTTGTTGATATGCACTCTATAACAGTTCGCCAGAATCCCGCGGAACTTCGAAAGAAAGCGAGAGCACTTCTTACACTTTATATTGCAGCAGGATTAAATCCTGAGAAAAATTGTATCTACTATCAATCCCATGTATCTGCCCATGCAGAACTTAGCTGGGTATTATCTTGCTTTACCTATATGGGTGAATTAAATAGAATGACACAATATAAGGATAAGGCTGCAAAACATGCAGATAATATTAATGCGGGATTATTTACTTATCCTGTTTTAATGGCTGCAGACATTTTACTTTTCCAATCCGATGTTGTACCGGTTGGATCCGACCAGAAGCAACACTTGGAGATTACTAGAGATATAGCGACACGTTTTAATAATATTTATGGCGATGTATTTACAATTCCGGAACCTTATATCGGTAAAGCGGGAGCAAGAATTATGAGCCTTCAGGAACCGACCAAGAAGATGTCAAAGTCGGATGAGAATCCGAATGCAAGTATCAACTTAATGGATGATCCTGATACGATTATTCGCAAGTTTAAGAGGGCAGTAACCGATTCTGATAATGAAATCCGTTATAGTGAAGATAAACCAGGCATTAGTAATCTGATTGACATATATGTTGCCGTTACCGGTAAAACTATTGAAGAAACTGAGAAAGAATTCGCTTCCTCTGGTTATGGCGATTTTAAAATGGCTGTAGGAGAATCAGTATCTTCGATGTTAAAACCAATCCAAGATCGATATGCGGAGCTTGCGAAAGATAAGGCTTATATTGATAAAGTGATTAAGGAAAATGGTGAAAAAGCTGCTTACTATGCTAACAAGACACTTCGCAAAGTTTATAAGAAGATTGGTTTCCCGCAAAAAATACGCTAGAATATTTCACAGCAGTTACTAAGAAAGGCTTGATTTTAAATGAAGATAGTTTTTTTAGAAACGGATACGCTTGGTAATGATGTAGATTTATCCAAGTTTGATCAATTGGGAGAAGTAATTAAATATCCCATGACCAATCCAAAGGAGGATGCTAAGCGTATAGCTGAAGCCGATATCCTCATTGCAAATAAAGTAGCTATGAATGAACAAACGCTAAAAGAAGCAGATCATTTAAAATTAATCTGTATAACAGCGACCGGCACCAATACCATAGATTTTAATTACACAAATAAACGTAATATAAAGGTGGCCAATGTAAAGGGATACTCAACACAGTCCGTAATACAGCATACCTTTGCCTTGTTTTTCTATGTATTTGAAAAACTAAGATATTATGATGATTTTGTAAAATCAGGTGAGTATATACGATCCGATATCTTTAGCTTCTTTGATGTCAAATTCAATGAACTCTATGGAAAGACATGGGGAATTATTGGCCTAGGAGAAATCGGAAGAGGAGTAGCAGCGGTAGCGAAGCAGTTTGGGTGCAAAATAATTTACTATTCAACCTCTGGTAAGAATCAGAATCCAGATTATGAACAAGTGGATTTAGATACTCTTTTAAGTGAGTCTGACGTTATCTCGATACATGCTCCCTTGAATAATGATACCAAGGATTTGATTGGTGAAGAAGAATTACGTAAGATGAAAAAGAGCGCCATTCTACTAAACCTTGGAAGAGGGCCAATTATTGATGAACATGCTCTCACCAAAGCTTTACGTGAAGACTGGATTGCAGGAGCAGGACTTGATGTTCTGACCGTAGAGCCTATGGCAGCAGATAATCCATTGTTTGAAATTAAGGATAGTAAAAAGCTTATCATAACCCCACATATTGCTTGGGCAACTGTTGAAGCAAGACAGCGTGTAGCAGACGAAGTCTATAAAAATATCGAAGCCTTCCAAAAAGGAGAGCCTAGAAATATTGTTACAGAATAGACTTTTAAATATTAGACATGATTGTTAGAAAAAATCGACATCTGTCTAACTGAAATATATCTTTAATAATTTTATTAAAGCCCAAATAAAACTTTCTTATATTCATAATAAAATTATAGTTAAATTTATAAAAATTCATATGAGAAATTCATAAAAAGATTTATATAGAAATTTATATAAATTTAAAAACCTGTTCATCGCATACAAATAAGCATGAACAGGTTTTTATCAAAGTAGAACGTTTATCACATCAATAACAAAGAGAGCAGCATGTGATTATTAATCTATAAGGAGACCGTTTGTCGCCATCGGCACTTAGGTTGTGGCAGGCAGATATCGCTAGATATTTGTCTGTCACAACCTTACGTACCGCTATGAGCGACAAACGAGTGAGAACGTGTCTCCGATAGATAATAATCACATGCTGCTTCTATAAACTATAATGTGATAAACGTCCGACACATAAAAAAGGGGCAGCCGCATCATTTGTGCGCTGCCCCTTTCACATAGTGTAAATTAATAATCGTGTTATTATATTTTATTCAATATTCGACTTCACATCATTCCATTTTTCAACATACATACTTTCTACTTCTTCTCCAAGGTATTGGAATGCTGTAGTACGTTCTAGAGTTTCTTCATCAGGGAATGCAATTGGACTATTCTTGATGTCTTCATCCTCAATCATATTTCTCGCTTCAACATTTGGAGTAGAGTAAGTAATATATTCAAAGTTCATCAAAGCGATTTCAGGCTTGCAAAGGAAGTTAATAAATTTCTCTGCATTCTCTTTATTTGGCGCATTCTTAGGAATTACCCAGGAATCAATCCATACATTGGAGCCTTCCTTCGGTACTACGTATTCAAGATCTGGATTTTCTCTCTTGGTGTAGATGGCTTCACCGGAGTAGATTACACCAAGGGCAGCTTCTCCGCCGATCATTTTATCTCGAACCTGATCAACGACATATGCCTGAACTAGAGGATACTGGGCTTTGAGAATAGCTTGGGCTTCATTTAATTCAATTTCATTCGTTGAATTAAGATCGTATCCTAAGTATTTTAATGCAACTGCAAAAGCATCACGGACGCTATCAATCATTAGGATTTCACCGGAATATTTTCCATCAAATAATACTCCCCAGCTATCGATTGGTTCATCAACCATTGTTTTATTATAGAGGATTCCTACGGTTCCCCATGCGTAAGGAACACTGTATCTATTACCCGGATCAAAGGTCTCAGAGCTCTCTAATAAATCAGGAGCAATATGTTTAATGTTTGGAACATTATCAAAATTAATCTCAGCCAAAAGTCCTTCACCGGCCATTTTCTGAATCATGTAATCAGATGGGCAGATGAGATCATATTGTACAGCATTTGTCTTGATTTTTGGAAACATTTCTTCGTTTGTTTCAAACTCTTCATATACAATTTTGATACCAGTTTCCTCTTCAAATAGTTCTCTTACTTCTGGGTCCATATATTCACCCCAGTTGTATACATATAGTTTTTCGCCTTCGTCCTTGCCACAGCCAATAAATGCCATGGTAATAGCCATGAATGATAATAATAAGATGATTTTTTTCATGTCATATTCCTCCTTGTCCAATTCGGTTATGCGGAAATTATATTTTTGTTATAGGAGCTTTTTTGGTTACCCCTCTTCGGTTTATAATAATTAGAAGCAGTAATACAGTTACAAATAACAGTGTGGACAGTGCGTACATTTCTGGTTTTATCCCCTTACGTACTTCAGTATATATTTTCGTAGATAAGGTATTGATTGAGGGGCCTTTTGTAAAGTGGGTGATAACAAAATCATCCAAGGACATAGTAAAGGCCAGGAAGAAACCAGAAATCACACCAGGAAATATATCTGGAAGGATTACCTTAAAAAACGCATATACAGGTGTTGCGCCGAGATCCAAAGCCGCCTCGAAGGTACTCGGATTTAATTGCCTGAGCTTTGGCATAACACTTAGTATCACATAGGGGATGTTAAATGTAATATGTGCAATTAAGACACTGGTAAAGCCCAAGGTATAACGTAATGCTACAAAGATTAGCATCAATGAGATACCCGTTACGATATCGGCATTTAACATAGGAATATTGGTGATTCCCATGAGTATAGTTCGTGGCGTTTTCCTCATACTATTCATGGCAATTGCTGCAGCGGTACCAATAATGGTAGCAATGAGAGCGGATAGAAATGCTATGATTAGTGTCGTGTAGAGTGCGTTCATGATTTCTCTATTTTGGAATAGTTCCTTGTACCAATGAAAGGTAAAGCCTCCCCATTTAGATCTTGATTTTGATTTGTTAAAGGATAGGCCAATTAATATTATAATGGGGGCATATAAAAACAATAGGATAATGCCGATATAAAAACGTTCAAAAAATTTTTTTACCATATATGGCTGCCCTCACTTTCTTTATCATATTTAGATAGGATTGCCATACTTAGCAATATAAATACCATTAATACCAAGGATAAACCGGAACCGGTATGCCAATTACCTAGTCGGAACTGCTGTTCAATTACATTACCAATTAAGACAATTTTACTTCCGCCAAGGATGGTTGAAATTACAAATGTAGTTAAGGCAGGTACAAACACCATGGTGATGCCGCTGATTACACCAGGAATACTTAAGGGCAATATGATTTTAGCGAATGTCTGCCAACCATTAGCTCCTAAGTCCCGTGCTGCATTAATTACATCCTTATCTATTTTTACCAGCACATTGTAGATCGGTAGTACCATAAATGGCAAGAAGTTATATACCATACCCAGAACAATAGCAGTTGGGGTATTGATGATATTTAATGTTGGTAGGTTTAGCAGGCTAAGGATATTATTTAAAACTCCGGTTTTTTCTAGAATATTTTGCCATGCAATGGTTCGTAAGAGAAAGTTCATCCACATTGGCAGAATCATAATAAGGACAATAAAACTATTATTTCTCTTATGACTTTTTCTTAATATAAGAGCCAGTGGATAGGCAAGCAGTAGGCAAATAACCGTACTAATAAGAGCTAGTTCCAGTGCCAGAAGTAATGCTTTCTGATTGATGGGATTGGATATTAACGTAATGTTTTCCAGGGTTATATGCTTATTCTTGTTCGTCAATCCATAATATAAAATCATGAATAATGGAATGATGATAAAACCCGCCATCCAAATAATGTAGGGGAAGGACAGTAATTTAATATTATTGGACTTACCTATCTTAAGTGTTCGATCATGGTCCTTCTTCCTCTTTTGTTGCAATCTGTTTTTAACATTAAGTGGAACATTCATTGGTGTTCAACTCCTACCTATAAAATAATTATTCTTCCAATTCTACTGCTTCTTCGTCTTCCGAAGTGGGTTTATGCATAATCTGAATATCGAAAGGATCTACTTTTATTCCTACTTCGTCTCCAACCGGGAATAAATCGGTAGAATGGACTAGCCATGCATGACCATTAGCCATAACCTCCATCTCATAATGGACTCCCTTAAAGATAAGAGATGTAACACGACCAGTAATAATTCCTTCCTCAGGTTTGACTAGATCAATATCCTCTGGGCGTATTACAATATCTACTGGCTTATTTTTTCCGAAACCAGTATCAACACAGGGGAAATTCGTTCCTAATATGTTAACAACTTTGTCCTCCACCATAGTAGAAGCAATGATGTTGCTATCACCGATAAAGTCAGCAACAAAAGCGTTCTTTGGTTCGTTATAGATATCCTCAGGAGTACCTACTTGCTGAATATAACCTTGATTCATAACAACAATTGTGTCGGACATGGTAAGAGCTTCCTCCTGATCATGGGTTACATAGATAAAGGTAATGCCAAGTTCGTTCTTAAGACGAATTAATTCGTATTGCATATCTTGACGAAGTTTGAGATCCAAAGCGCCAAGTGGTTCATCCAGTAGGAGTACCTTGGGTTCGTTTACAATTGCACGAGCAATCGCAATACGTTGTTGCTGTCCGCCGCTTAGTGAATCCGGCATACGGTTTTCAAAGCCTTCGAGATTAACAAGCTTAAGAGCATACTTGATTTTATCATTAATATAGTTTTTGCTTTTTTTCTTTATCTTTAAGCCAAAGGCGATATTTTCTGCAATCGTCATATGGTTAAATAGTGCATATTTTTGAAATACTGTGTTAAGCTGTCTTTCATTTGGGGCGAGTTTTGAGATGTCTTTCCCCTCAAAGATCACCTTGCCTTGATCTGGAGTTTCAAAGCCTCCAATAATACGTAGGGTAGTTGTCTTTCCGCATCCGGAAGGACCGAGTAGAGTTAAAAACTCATTTTCTCGAATGTATAAATTTAGATCATCCAATACGACGGTTTCGCCGTATGCCTTTGAAATGTTAATTAGGTTGATTAATTTGTTATCTGTCATGTTGAAACCCCCTTATCGATTTAAAAGCTAGGTGGTGTAGATACCCATAACAGGGTAGCACCGGTTTTCTCGGAAGCGGTGATATAATGTTGCTTGTTGGCGGTAAAGTAAAATGATTCACCTTTCTTTGCCTTATGTGCCCGGTTTCCGATGTGGAGAGTTATGCTTCCGCTAAGGATATATCCGAATTCTTCTCCCTCATGGGGATTATCCGGATAGGTTGATCCGCCTGCTTCCAGAGTAAGTAGGATAGGCTCCATGATATTTTTCTGGGCATTGGGGATAATCCATTTTACTTCATTCTTTAAATCTGAATCGTATTTTTCAAAATAATCACTCTTTTTGAATACTACTTGCTCCGAAGTGGTTCCGCTAAAAAACTCCTCCAGGTTTGTACCGAGACATTGAAGAATATCTACTAATGTAGCTATGGATGGAGAAGCTAAGTCGCGTTCTAATTGCGAGATAAATCCTTTGGAGAGTTCGGCTCTATCGGCTAGCTCTTCTTGGGTTAGACTCTTTTGTATACGCAATTCTCTGATTTTATTACCAATATTCATTCGAATTAACTTCCTTTCAAAAATCTTACTAACAATAAACTTGAAGTTTAGTTAAACTAAACGAATGGCAATATTTATTATACTTATATTTTCCATATTGTCAATGGATTTTTTATAAATAATAAAATTAATTAACAGTATACGATTATGATAAAAAAGAAAGAATGTTAATCATCATAATTGAGTCTGTGTTATACACAATGATTAACATTCTTCTTTATTACTTTTAGATAAATTACATGTTTTTATTCCTTATTATATACAAGTTAAATTCGTACTCTTTCAATCACTAAATTCTAAGTACTTTCTACGGCGAACTCAGTGCTTTGCGTTGCGCTGTTTAGAACTACTTGCGATAGAAGTTTTTGATCCATTCCATTCTCGAAGTCATTCCAACAAATAAATAATCAACAAGAGTTATTGCGACCATGGCTTCAACAACTACAACTGCCCTTGGTACAATTACAGGATCATGACGACCTCCGATTTCGATTTCAATATTTTCCTTATCTTTATTTACCGTATGTTGTTTCCGAGAGATGGAAGAGGTGGGTTTTATCGCTGCCCGTAGAATTATGTTAGAGCCATCACTGATACCTCCAGATATTCCTCCGGCATGATTGCTGGATTTTTTGATATTACCATCACTATCACAGTAAAAGCTATCATTATTTTCAGAGCCGGACTTGGTTGTCGTTTGGAAGCCATCACCAATTTCCACGCCTTTCACAGCGCCTATGGACATAATCGCTTTCGCCAATGCAGCATCCAATTTATCGAATACGGGCTCACCGATACCAGTTGGCATTCCTTCTACTATGCATTCAACAATTCCCCCTGCGGAGTCTTGTTCGTTTTTTAGCCCCAATAGATATTCCTCTGCTTTTTTAGATGCATCCAAATTTGGCATATAGAGAGGACTTAATTTGGCTTGTTCTAATTGAAGCTCTTGCTCACTTATGGTGATGGGACCAATGGATTTGGTGTAAGCATTGACTTTTATCCCTAATTCTTTTAGTATTGCCAAGGCAATCGCTCCTGCAGCAACCCTTCCTGTTGTTTCCCTTCCTGAGGAGCGACCGCCACCTCTGTAATCGCGAAAACCATATTTCTGATCAAAGGTATAATCCGCATGACCTGGACGGTAGTATTTTGCAATCTCTGAATAATCCCTGGATTGGTGGTTCTCATTATAGATGACAATGGAAATTGGAGTGCCTGTGGTACGACCTTCAAAAATACCGGATTGAATAATTACCTTATCCTCCTCCTTTCTTGGAGTAGCATAAAGTGTTTGCCCTGGTTTTCTTCGATCCAAATATGGTTGAATTATGGATTCATCTAAGGGGAGACCGGCTGGGCAACCATCCACAACAACGCCGATCCCAGTCCCATGGGATTCACCCCAAGTTGCAATTCGAAAAATGTTCCCATATATAGAACCTGACATATATATCACCTCTTCTTATATTCTTTTTAAAAAGTATCATTATTTTTACCTAGTGAATACATTTGTTCATTATTGTAGCATTTTTTCAATATATTATTTGTCAAAAGCCTTCATATAGATAGTGTTTGTCAATTGCAGAAAACAAATTTCTAAGCGATATGAAAATATTTTAAAGAGCAACTGTATGCAGTCGTTGGTACTTGGATTACATTAATCGGCTTTTGACACACGGATTGTAAAATAGTCAATCCAAAATTCATATTCCTAGTATATTAGAAAAAATGATTACTTTCAATCTTTTTAAAACATTTGCATTTTATTATTCATATACTAAAATGATAACATTAATCGAGGCTGAGTATGAACCGTACGTTTTATCATTCTGGAGAAGATTCTGAATTACCATATGGAAAAAACTATAAGAAAAAGTCATTAACAAATGAGATATCCATTAAGAAAAATTTAAGAAAGGATGACGATTTAATAATTGAAGATAATACAATCTATGAAATAGATCGGGACTGCTATGAGAGACTTCGGAGGCAAAAAAGAAAAAAATAAAGAATAACAAAAAAGAGTTGGCATT
>JAAYSQ010000098.1 GCA_012523925.1 Clostridiales bacterium | reverse complement strand
CTCCACCGTATCAACAGGCTTTCGCGGCATAAACGCTTATGTTTTTCAAGGTGCAAAAAATATCGTTTTAAAGAATTTCAAAATATTTTACTACCGAGGCATTTTACACACTATTTTGGACTTGACTCTTTTTTGACAAAATATATAGTTATACTAAGTAAAGTAAAGATAGGATGTGACATAAGGAATTTCTAGATTCGGAGGACAGCCATGTTAATCAAATTGATTAAAAAAATAACAATTACCCTTGGCTTACTTCTTTTTTTCACATTAATCATACCGCTAACACCTTACAATGCACAAACGGTAAAGGCAGTTAGTATTGAGAAAGAGAAATCGAATGATTACAGACTAAACATAAGAAGTATCACTTTAGTTACTGATAAATCATTTACTTTAAGGGTATACAATTTAAGCGAAAATGCTAAGGTTAGTTTTAAATCCAATGATTCGGAAATTGCTTCTGTTAATGATGATGGCAGGATAACTGCAAAAAAAGTAGGAACCACGGCTGTTGTAGCAACAATAAAAGATGGTGATAATTCTACCAGCTTAAAATGTGATGTTACTGTCGGTCCTCCTGCTTTCAGTGTAAGAATTACAAAGTCCCGTATTATTTTAGGTGTAAATCAAAGCGATATATTAAAGGTTATTTTAAAGCCTAGTAATACAGTTGAGTTGGCCAAATTCTCAAGCTATAACTCTGACATCGCTTCAATTAGTGTTGGTGGACGTGTTACTGCTCAAAGCAAGGGACTTACGTATTTATTCGCTGAAATCGATGCCAAATACATCAATGGTAATAACAAATTTGACGTTTGCACATTAATCGTAACAGATCCAGACGACGCTTCTGCTTTAGAACGTTATTTAAGTTCTAACTCTGAAATGGAGATGTTACCAGGCTTTTCTAAAGCATTAGAAGAATTTTTTAATGGAACTTCCGAGAAGAAAGCTATCGCTTCCTCCACGGAATCCGGTAAATTAGTTGACGCTCTAGATCAATTCCTAGCGGAAAGATACAATCTTGATAAAGAGAACAATCAAGAACCTTCTAACGAAGCCGGCAATGAAAAGCGAGAAGCAGTTTCTGAGGATAAACACAAAATTTAAATATACTAACTTACAAAGACCATGTAAACATATCTATTTGATGTTTCATGGTCTTTTTGGCTATAAATTAAATATTTATTGCATAGTTTACTCCGATTGGTTATGATATATAAATGAATTATCACAATTCATTAACATCCTATTATGATGGCACCCTCCGCATATTAAGCGGCTTGACTATTAAATAATTTTAAAGAAAGGAATGAAGGAAAATATGAATTTTAAATTTGTTCATAACAATATTAACGTTTTAGATCTACAGAAATCTTTAGATTTCTATGAAAAGGCACTTGGACTGAAGGAAACCAGACGTATCGAACCAGAAAGCGGTGATTTTATTATTGTATATCTCGGAGATGGTAACTCTAATCATCTTCTTGAGCTAACTTGGCTAAGAGATTGGAATCGTCCATATAACCTCGGTGATAATGAATTCCATCTAGCATTTGAGACCGATGACTATGACGCAGCCTATCAAAAACATAAAGAAATGGATTGTGTCTGCTACGAAAATCCTAGTATGGGTATCTACTTTATCAATGACCCAGATGGATACTGGCTTGAAATTCTTCCATCGAATAAGTAATAGAAGATTCTTAGAATAGGGCTGTCGCATTAGTATTTGAACGCCTTTCTATGATAATGTTCTTTATCACATATAAGTTTTCGAAAATAGCGTATGATTTTTATCCAACGTAGACACGCTCCCGCTCGGTTGTCGCTCATAGCGGTACATAAGGCCCGGGCCTAAGTACCAATGGCGACAAACGGTCCTACTTATGGATTAAAAATCATACGCAATTCTTCTTTGATGTGATAAACAATATTATTTTATGAAGGCGTCTATATTTATCATTGTTGCGACAGCCCCATTTTCATTTTCTTTCTTCAAATACTTATTTAATACAAATCACACATTCTATCCTAAGTCATAATTTAATAATAATAGTATCTTAGCCTTAGTACTACCTACCGATGTAGTACACTCAATCTTGATAGGAAAGGATGGAAGCCATAAGCATGAAGCCAAAGTATTCGTATAGGAATAATTTTCGAATATATCCCGCGGAAATGGGAACACAAAACTTCGGAAATCTGCAGGTTCGTGCTGTTACACCGAACCTTGTTCCAGTACCTGGTGCAACAGTAAATATTACTGCTCCAAACGAACCGAATACCATACTTGAACAGCTAATAACCGACGACAACGGTATCACAAATACAATTCCCCTTGCTGCACCCCCAATTGATTATAGTCTAGAACCATCTACTGTACAGCCATATTCTAATTATAATATCGAAGTTACTGCACCAAATTATCGCCCTGTAACTGTTAACGGAGCAGAAATTTTTCCAAATGTACTTTCACGTCAGGAGGCTACTTTAATCCCACCTCCAGAGCCGGAGGATTATGCTCTCTATGTAATTCCTCCCCACACTTTATTCGCAGAATATCCCCCCAAAATACCAGAGGACGAGATAAAACCAACATTAGAAACTGGTGAAATCGTATTGCAACAGGTGGTTGTTCCTGAATTTATCATTGTTCATGATGGACCACCGACTGATCCTGCTGCAGAAAATCACTACGTTCGTTTCCGGGATTATATCAAGAACGTAGCAAGCAGTGAGATCTATGCAACTTGGCCAGAAGAAGCGATTTATGCCAATATTCTTGCCATACTTTCCTTTACATTAAATCGCGTTTTCACAGAATGGTATCGCAGCCAAGGCTTTAATTTTACTATCACTTCTTCTACAGCATATGACCATAAGTGGATACCGGGCAGAAACATTTATGATAATATTAGCTTTTTAGTGGATTCTGTTTTTGTAAACTACTTATCAAGACCAAACGTAAGGCAGCCAATCCTAACGCAATATTGCGATGGAAATCGTGTACAGTGTCCTGGTTGGATGACTCAATGGGGTTCTAAAGCCCTAGCAGATCAGGGATATAGCCCAATCGAAATACTAAGAAATTATTATGGAAGCTCTATCTATATTAATACTGCAACTGAAGTATCTGGCGTTCCAGCTTCCTGGCCTGGCTTTAATCTTACCGTAGGATCTAGAGGAACGTCGGTCCGTATTATTCAAGAGCAATTAAATGCAATCGCAGATAACTACCCAGCAATACCAAAAGTATCGGTCGATGGAATCTATGGGCCTAGAACGCAAGAAGCAGTACGTATTTTCCAAAGTATATTTGACCTGCCAGCAAATGGCATTGTCGACCTTCCTACATGGTATAAAATATCCTTTATCTATGTTGCTGTCACTAGAATGGCAGAATAATTGCACATATCATATCCAATATCATATTTTATTAATGAATGATAATTCGAGGTAAACCTATGTATTTATTTGAAAATTATAATAACAGCAGAAAAACAGTCAATCCTTATCGGATATATCCAGCAGAAATGGGTAGGCAAAATTTTGGTCGTTTGCAAGTATTCTGTAGGGATAACCGTTTTGCACCAATTGAAAATGCAACAGTTACCATTTCTTATTCCGGAGTACCAGATTCTCCTGTCGAACAGTTAACCACAGATGTATCCGGTAAGACGGGCGAGGTTGAACTGCCAGCCCCACCAATTGACTATAGTTTGGACCCTTCACAACAAGCACAACCGTATTCCAATTATACTATTCAGGTTACTGCTCCAAATTTTGCTCCATTAACTATCGAAGACGCGGAAATCCTCCCGGATGTTACAGCAATACAAGAAACCGAATTGGAGGAAAGAGAAGTCCCTGAAGAGAATGTGTATGTAGTAGCTCCTCATACACTATTTTATGAATATCCGCCAAAAATTGCTGAGCCAGAGATTAAGGAAACCGCGGAAACCGGGGAAATCGTATTACAAAACGTAGTAGTCCCTGAGTTCGTCATCGTTCATGACGGACCTCCGACGGATACATCAGCCACAAACCACTATGTAAGATTTCGAGATTATATTAAAAATGTTGCTTCCAGCGAGATTTATGCAACTTGGCCGGAGGCAACAATCACTGCCAATATACTTGCCATACTCTCCTTCACCTTAAACCGTGTATTCACCGAGTGGTACCGGAATCAAGGTTTCAACTTTACCATAACTTCCTCGACCGCGTTTGACCACAAATGGATACCAGGACGAAATGTTTATAATAACATCGGTAATATTGTTGATCAGGTCTTTGTTAATTATTTATCGAGGCCGAATGTTAAACAACCGATCCTTACGCAATACTGTGATGGATACCGGGTACAATGTCCAAACTGGATGACACAATGGGGTTCTAAGGATTTAGGAGACCAAGGTTATGATGCAATTAGTATCATAAGACATTTCTATGGAAATGATATGTTTATTAATACTGCACCGCAAGTATCCGGAGTCCCAGCTTCCTGGCCAGGTCAGAATCTTAATATTGGTGCATCTGGCGGAAACGTTCGAATGATTCAAGAGCAACTTAACAGTATTGCAGATACCTATATCGCTATTCCAAGGGTTGCTGTTAATGGCCAATACGATGAACAAACAGCAAATGCTGTTCGTGCCTTCCAGCAGACCTTCGGTATGCCAGTGACGGGAATTGTTGATTTCCCTACCTGGTATCGAATCTCCGGAATCTATGTTGCCGTTACAAGGATTGCGGAATAATATACAATGGATTTAAGAAGGCAATTTTACTGTCATTAAATAAATCAAGGCTGTTCTAAAATGTATTCGATTATAAAAACGAATTTATTTTGAACAGCCTTGATTATGGTATCGATTAATTCTCGTATGCCATCTTTTTAACTTCGGATAATCCACTGCGAACTGCAGGAATTAGAAGAATTAATACGGTGGTTATCGCTTCAGGTACAATATAGGAAGCATTATAAATGACTGAATAAATAAATGGGTTTTGTTCTCCAGCATATTCGGAGAAGAAAATAACACCTGTAACTACATGGCAAAGATATCTTCCAAAGACACCTAAGAGATATCCTTTTATCATTCCATGTTTGGATTTATTAAATAATCCCGCAAGACCCAGAAATCCAAAGGCAACCGGGTAATCTAATAATAGCTGTACCGGATGGATTACATAAGGCCCTAAGATAAAATCCAACAATCCGTATGCTACACCGGTTATAATACCAGCTCGTGTACCATACAAAAAGCCTATTAAGCAGATAAAGAACATACGAAATAGTGTTATGGATCCCCCGAAAGGAAACTCAACAACCGTGTATAGTGAAGTAACTACCGCAAGTGTCATCGCTAAAGCGGAAAATGCCAATTGCTTTGCTTGCATCTTTTTGCTTGTACCGCTGATGGCAAGCATTGCAACAAGTAATATTAAAATAATAACAATTAAGGCAATATTACCTGCTGTCGTTGGATAGTAGCTATACGGTTCATAACTGGTATCCGTATAAATAAAGAAATCAAAAACCTTTTGGAACATAAAAAAACCTCCTTTGATTGCATCGGAGGGGCCACTTGATTGCTTCCTTACGCCGGTATTATCCGGATCAAGTAGTGAGGGTCAGTATGGAATAAAATCATACCTCTCAGCCGTGGGCTCCCCTAGCATATAATAATTATGTATTTTATTTGTACAGCTTCATATTACGCAATATACTAACAGTTGTCAAGTAAATATTTACATAATAAACTTTAAATGATAGACTCATATCTAAACATCCCGCATAGACTAAATGATAAATGTTAAGATTAAAAATAGCATGTACTCTTATGAATACATGCTATTTCAATATTTATCTTAGTTATTTGATTAAATTCAAATTACATCATACCCATATTAGCACCTGCTGGAGCTACAGGGTCGTCAGATTTTATATTTGCAACTACAGCTTCTGTTGTTAATAAAGTGGAAGCTACGCTTGTTGCATTTTGAAGAGCACTTCTAGTAACCTTAGTAGGATCTAAGATACCAGCTTCAACCATATCTACATACTTCTCTGTTAAAGCGTCAAATCCAGTACCAACTTCGCTTTCTCTTACACGATTAATTACTACAGAACCTTCTAATCCAGCATTGCTTACGATACAATGGATAGGTGCTTCTAGGGCCTTTAAGATAATATTCGCACCGGTCTTTTCATCCCCTTCTAATTCAGCTGCAAGCTTAGCAACTTCCTTGGAAGCATGGATGTAAGCAGATCCACCACCTGCGATAATTCCTTCTTCAACAGCTGCTTTTGTAGCTGCAAGAGCATCTTCCATACGATGCTTATTCTCTTTCATTTCGGTTTCGGTTGCTGCACCAACACGGATAACAGCTACACCACCGGTAAGCTTAGCAAGTCTTTCCTGTAATTTTTCTCTATCAAACTCAGAAGTTGTCTCTTCAATCTGAGCTTTAATCTGATTAATTCTAGCCTGGATTTCATCCTTCTGGCCTTCGCCGTCAACAATGATTGTGTTCTCTTTCTGAACCTTAACGGATTTTGCACGACCACATTGCTCTAATGTAGCTTCTTTCAGGTCTAATCCTAATTCGTCTGTGATCACTGTACCACCAGTTAAGATAGCAATATCTTGAAGGATTGCTTTTCTTCTATCACCGTAGCCAGGAGCCTTAACAGCAACAACATTGAAGGTACCCCTTAATTTATTAAGAACTAAAGTAGTAAGAGCTTCGCCCTCAACATCCTCTGCAATAATAAGTAATCTTGCACTGCTTTGAACAACTTGCTCAAGAAGAGGTAAAATTTCTTGAACATTAGAGATCTTCTTATCGGTAATCAAGATATATGGATTCTCTAATACTGCTTCCATCTTATCCATATCAGTACACATATAAGCGGATACATATCCACGATCAAACTGCATACCTTCTACTAAGTCAAGCTCAGTCATCATTGTCTTAGACTCTTCGATTGTGATAACGCCGTCTGCAGATACCTTTTCCATAGCATCTGCTACTAATTGACCAACTTCATCATCACCAGCAGAAATAGCAGCAACTCTAGCAATCTGCTCTTTACCCTTTAAGGTTGAGCTCATTTTAGAGATTGCATCAACAGCAACTTTAGTAGCTTTCTTCATACCTCTTCTTAAAATGATTGGATTCGCGCCTGCAGCCAGGTTCTTCATACCTTCTTTGATCATTGCCTGAGCAAGTACAGTAGCTGTTGTTGTACCATCACCAGCAACATCATTTGTCTTTGTAGCTACTTCTTTAACCAGCTGAGCACCCATGTTTTCAAATGCATCTTCTAATTCGATTTCTTTCGCAATGGTAACACCGTCATTTGTAATTAGCGGTGCGCCGAAAGATTTATCTAGAACGACATTTCTTCCTTTTGGTCCAAGTGTTACTTTCACTGTATCTGCTAATTTATTTGCACCAGTTTCTAATGCAGCACGAGCTTTTGAACTGTATTTAATTTCTTTTGCCATTATAACAAACCTCCTTAATCAGTTTTCTACAATTAGTTTTCTACTATCGCAAGAATATCGTTCTGTTTTACAACGATGAATTCTTCCTCTTCAATCTTTACTTCTGTTCCTGCATATTTAGAGTAAATAACCTTATCGCCAACTTTAACCTGCATTGTTACTTCTTTTCCATCAACCATTCCGCCAGGGCCAACAGCAACAACCTCAGCCTGCTGTGGTTTTTCTTTTGCCTGCCCAGGTAGCACAATACCTGATTTTGTAGTTTCTTCAGCTAATAACTGCTTTAATACTACCCTATCTCCTAATGGTACAAGTTTCATAGATATGATTCCTCCTTTTAGATTTATTGGGAACAAATCCCGACTTAGAGATTATTAGCACTCGCTTAAGTTGAGTGCTAACTGATAGATTATATATTAGTAAATTTGCCTATATTATGCAACTTCACTTCTCTTTTGAAATTCTGCATATTCCCAGTTTTTCTAATCATTGCTCTGTTTTTCTTAATTTATCTCACTTTTTCTATTAATATCTTAAAAAATGATAATCTTGCAGTCCTAAATTAACCTTATTTTAACTTACATTTAAAAAAGTTATTACCATAATGGTAATAACTTTTACTATCATGACATCGTACTACTCTAGTATATTCGAATTTCCATTTTATAATACAATTTCTAAAATATATCATAAATTATTATGACAAGGAGATGCCATTCGTTTTCTCCAAGGCTCTAGGTAGGGCATCTTTTGAATTTTTCCATGGTTCATTAGCATAGCGATAATCAAACTTATCTATAAACCAGCTTAAATCATCTCGTACCCGTTTCATATTATCTAAATAAAGATTATTCAGTTTCTTTCGAAAACGGTTTTGTTCTTCGCCTCTTAAATACTTTGTTGCTGCAGAGTAAAGTATTTTATAATGCTGGGTACAGAATCCCTTTGATGAGTTAAACTTCTTTCGAAAGGTTTCCTCATGACGGTAAAGATGGAATATCGTCGCGATATATCGTTCAAAAGTATTATTAATTTTATCGCAGATATAGCAAGATGCCTCTAGTTTGTCTAAATAGGAAACAATCTCTGCCTTCTCACTCTTCTTCTTAAAAAAGGAAGGAGCACTTAATTTGGCCTCCGACAACATTTCTGTATCTTTAATAATCTTATCCATATGTGATTTTAATATTAAAGCCAATCCCAATCGATTTTGATGCTTATATAATAAGGTTAAATGATTTTCACAAAAACCTAAACGTGAAGTAGCTCCCCGGACATCATCTTCCATATAGCTTGGACCCATGGTAAAGTCAATCGCATTGGATTCAAGACTTTTTCTCATAGAACAGACCGGACATTCACAATCTTCATCAAAAGCATCATTAACCGGAATTGTGTATAGTTTTTCTTTCAATATTGCATCCGCCTTTTCTTATTCCATCAATAATTATTGATTATTTTTTATTTTCCTGAAGTAGTTCTTTAATTTCACGCGCTTTGGATTTTAAGCGTTCATTTGCATCTCTAGCAACTAGTATTTTCGAAATCCATCTACTACATTCATCAACCTTACCAATTCTTCTCGCCAAGTCAGCAACAAGTAAAGTTACTGTATTTTCATCCATTCCGCACATTGGAAAAGTTTCTTTACTATAGGCCTCTTCAAAACCGTCATAAGCATTTTTAATAAACTCTAGTTCTTCCTTAACAAGTGCAATTAACTGTTCTTTATAATTAGGGATATCTTTCTTTAAACTTTCTGCCTTTCCCCGTAGAAGCCATGCGATCTTCAGACATGTATAAGCGCGTTCAGAAGTTTTAGCTTTTTTTACAATCGTATTAACCAATACTAACTTATGTCTTACAATTGCATCATCATAGCTATATACATCTCCGTCTTCCTTTAATCCCTGAAATGATGACGAGATATTATTCTTAATTGAAGATGCCTGCATTGATGTAACATATTTGAAAAAACGGCTTAATGCAGCATATCCACAATGTGGACAAACAATAGCATCATATTTTAAGGGATCCACGAATTGATAAACCGGTCTTAAATCGGTATCTATTTTTTGTAACTTAAATTTACCGGCTTTGACCATTTTAGACTTAAATTCCTTATCGCATACAGGACATATATATGACTTATCAAATATAAAATCAGCTTCTTCAATTGTTTGCTTTTTTTCTGCTTCTGGAACCTTCTTCTCTTTTTCTTTATCATATATATCCATCTTTGATAGGTTCTTAAGACCTAATTCCTCTAATCCAGAAAACAAATTAGCCAATCTCTTATCCTCCGTTTCTTATACTACATATATATGTAATAATAAGCTAAACCCATTGCCATAATTAACTTCTATGCTAGTTAATTATGATAAGTAACTATGGACATCATTATAGACATCCTCTATTATGAAGTATTTACTGCTTAAAAAGCGAAAAACTTACTAAATGTGACAATAACATATGTTATATAATACCACAATTTACGATGACTTTAAAGAGTAAAATTAAAAAAGGGACTTCTTGCGCATTACAAAACAACTTTCAGATTGCCTTCTGCAAAAGATATAAGCCTAGCCAACTAAAAACCCCCGCTTATAAACGGGGGCTTGTTAGTATATTATATTATTTTGTTCGATAGAAAATATGATCTCCAAGAATCTTATAGTCATATTTTTTCTTAATTCTTGATGTGTTCCTATTTGCATTAAAACAAAGGAAGTTACCAATATTATTTTCTCCCTCTAAAGCAGCTTTAGCTGCTTTGATAGCCCTTTGCATTGCCTTTTTTTCTGCTTTCGCATTGGACCCAGGGAATTTGCCGGTATCATAACACTCAAGCGCTTTATCCAAACGACTCTTACCGGTTTTTTTATTCTTAATAGTTACGCCAAATTGAACGGACCATTTGTTATCATAGATAACTTCCTTAATGGTATCTACATGCCAGTAAACATCACTATTTGCACGGTTGATAACAACATTAGCGACCGCCAACATACCTTCATAGGATTGATTACCTGCTTCTGCATAAATCAGGGCTGCCAGTAATCTTAAATCTTCTTTTGAATAAGTAGGTTTCTTCTTTTTCTTTTTTTCTACCTTCTCTTCTTTAGCATTCTTTTCTTTGTCTTTCTTGTCTCTTCCTTCTTCTTTTTCTTCTTTTGTTTCTGCTTCTTTTTCCTCATCCAGTTCTATGTAATAAACTTGGCCTTGCTCATCTACATACATATTACCTTCGGGAATTTCAGCTTCTTTCTGTTTTAAATCGTTATCAACAGACAATTGGCTTTCATCATCAGTTGATTCCTCTTCTAATTCTGTAGCTATTATATCTAGATCGGTACCTTCTGAAACTACTTCTTGTGCCAGCTCTAATGCAATCGTTTCTAATTCGGAAGCATAAACCGTTTTACCCAAACAGATTGAAAGAGTTGTCACTGTAAAAAGAGTAACTAGAAGTTTCTTCATTGCTTTCATTTTAAATCTCCTTGAATGTTACATTCTTAAATATATTTTAATTCTGTTAACAATTACGTAATAATTATATCATAACTTCTTAAAAATACAACCCTTAATTTGCTAGCCCTTTCTATACTAATTTATTAG
>JAAYSQ010000097.1 GCA_012523925.1 Clostridiales bacterium | reverse complement strand
CCTGCTTTTAATTCCTGCTTTTAATTCCTGCTTTTAATTCCAAGCTTGTCAATGCCTTATCAAAGCAATTATACTCTGGGATGCGTCTTAAGATATACTTCCCTACTATTCTTATGACTTCTTGATAAATATTGCTGAGTTGTCATAATATCATTATGTCCCATTAATTCTCGAACACTTTCTAAATCTGCACCATTCTCTATTAGATGTTTAGCAAAAGTTTGACGTATACGATTAGGGTTTATCCCTTCCATACCTGCTGCCTCCGCATATCCCTTAATTATCTTCCAGAATCCCTGTCTGCTTAACCTATCACCCGAAACGTTTAAGAAAAGATAATCATTATCCAATTTATTAAAATCTTTCTCTCGGATAGCCATATATTCTTCTAAAGCTTCCTTGGCTGGTCTACCAAATGGAATATTCCTTTCCTTTTTGCCCTCACAGGTGATGTATTTCATTCGGAGATTAATATCTGATAATTTTAAAGAAATCAACTCGGTCACTTTAATACCCGTTGCATAGAGTAATTCCAGCATCGCTCTATCACGGATTCCTTTCGCAGTATTTCGATCTGGTTGCTGTAAAAGCCTATCCATATCATTTACATCTATGGTCTCTGTCGCCTTTCTGGTAATTTTGGGAGGCTTTAATCTTTCTGAAGGATCCTTATTGATTTTACCTTGTTTAATAAGATAAAGAAAGAATGCTTTCATAGAGGAAATATTTCTAGAAACAGATGCCGGCGAGTAACCTTCCTTTTCCAAGCTTAGTACATAGGAATTCAAACTTGTCTCACTTATTTTTGTAACCGTTGTAATGTTTTGCTTTTCTAAATACAAGTGTAGTTTCTTCAAATCATTTTGATAAGCCTGAATTGTATTCTGAGAAGCATCTTTCACCTCCCGGAGATATGTAATAAATTCGTAGATATCACGTTCCATTTGCAACCTCCTCATTCGAATAATAACAGTAACTTTTACGCATCTTTATCCTGTGTTATAAAAATAAGTGAATTATTTTTTTTAGGAGAAAAGACCCTGCGTATGCTTCTAAGAAACTCCCAACTAGCAACCCCAATGCTAGTAATAAAATTAGTAATAAGTAAGGTCTTAAAATACTGAATAATCCAATTAAATGGCCACGATTATCGTGATATATCTTTCTACAAAGCTCATAACCTTTGTATAAACAAATAATCGCTACTGGAAGATAGATTAGTCCATGAGGAAATTGAAAGGTAAGTACCAGAAGCAAACCCTTTAGACCATATTGCATCGTCACTTCCGAAATAAAAAAGCCGATATAAAAACCGAATGAACTTATTTTTAAGGCCATGTAGGGTAATCCAAGTATTGTAATACTAAGCATCCAGAATAAAATGAAATCTTTCATCCTGTCAGCCAAGATGTACCAAAATAGCCCTGTATAGTCAATATCATTTCGATAGATGTCTGTAAATACCGCGATTTGATAGTTCCTAAGCTGTGCTACAAAGGTATCCTTGAATAAATTTGCAGATAAAGCACCAAAGAACAATCCGCATATTAATAATATAATAGCCACCTGCAATACATTCAATTGATGTATTTGGAACTTGAATCGTCTCATAATTTTGCCAACTCCGTTTTCTAAAGATATATCGACAAAGGACTCACTACTTATATAATTTTGTTATTGTCGAGATAATCATTCATTTCTATATATCATAGATATGAAAAAGAAAACGAATTAGAACAAGTGTTATTGAATTATAAACCCATCTTTGTCTTGTAGCTAAGAATACCAGCAATGGTTTTGGCATCTACGATTTTACCATCTAAAATCATTTGAACAAGTTCATCTACAGTATAACGTTCCGTTGATACAAATTCATCTTCATCCAAATTTTGATGTGTAATTGTCAAATCCTTGGAATAATATATAGAAATGCGTTCATTACAGAAAGCAACGGTTGTATATAGATCAATCAAGTGATGGGTCTCTCCTGGACGATAACCGGTTTCTTCCTCACACTCGCGAATTGCACAAGCTTTATTATCTTCTCCTGGATTTAAACCACCTGCCGGTAACTCTAAAGTTTCCTGATCAATTGCCATGCGGTATTGTCGAACCAATATTATCTTACCATCTGAGTCTACCGGAACCATGGCAGATGCCCCTTTATGATCAATATAATCAAAGGTTACCCTCTTCTCACCATTAACTTCAATAGTATCTTGATAGTAATCAATTACACTTCCCTTGCTTACTAGTTCTCTATTAATTCTTTTATAATGTTCCATTATTTTATCCATACCTTTCCTTATAAATTGCTTTTACCAATTCCGCTCATCTGCTCTGATTTTGCAAAGCATGCATCCGTCGCCTTCATTATTGCATTGCGAAAACCATGTTCTTCAAGAGCTTTAACCGCGGCGATAGTAGTACCACCTGGTGAGCAAACTTTATCCTTTAAAATTCCCGGATGCTCGCCAGTCTCTAATACCATAGTTGCTGCACCAAGGAGTGTCTGCGCAACTAACTTATAGGCCTTGTCTCTTGGAATACCATAGCTTACAACACTATCTGCTAGAGCCTCAATGAATATATATACATAGGCAGGTGAGCTTCCACTGGCAGCTGAAACTGCATTCATTAGATTTTCACCAAACACATCATATTTACCAAAGGAGGAGAAGAACTGGTCGATTATTTGTCGCTCATTATCGTTATAGAGATCATCTGAGAAACTAATACCCGTCATACCCTGGGATACAAGTGCAGGGGTATTGGGCATAGCTCGCACAACTCTTACCGATTGTGATAAGCTTTCCTTTATAGTAGCAATCGTAATTCCTACTGCTAATGAGATTATTACATGATCCTTTGTCACAACTTCTTTTATTTGATCTAAAACCTCTGGAAAGGTCTGTGGCTTTACAGCGAGAACTAGATACTTACATTGTTCTGCAACACTTTTGTTGTCTTCTGAATATGGTATCCCTGTCTCCTTAGCAATTGCTTTTTTACTTTCCATAGTGGCACTGGTATAAACCACTTCATCTTTACCAAAGGTACGTAATGCAGCTTTTAATAAAGGATAGCCCATATTGCCCACACCAACAAATCCAAATAACGCCATAATATTCCTTCTTTCTTTTTAATCTAAACATAAAAAGTTGTATCTTTCACCATTTTATCACAAATATGCAATTTGGTAAACAAATACAAACAAAAAACGGGTAATGTATTTGCTTGTTTATAAAATACACCACCCATCTTTATTATACTAACTGATTCGTAAATTCCTCAATCCGGTCAAGACCCTTCTTGATTTGTTCTAATGATATTGCATAAGACAATCGAATGTGATCAGAAAAACCAAAATCAGTGCAAGGAATTACGGCCACATTAAAGTCCTCTATCAATATTTTTGCCAAATGATTAGCATCTTTTATAGTGGAACCTTTATACTCTTTTTCTAATATTTCATGGATATCGACAAATAGATAAAATGCACCCTGCGGCTTTAAGGCAGAGATATATTTCATATTCGATATCCTTTCATACATATACTCTCTTCTTGCGTTAAATTCCTTATTCATTTCTTTAACTGAAGCCTGAGGACCTGTTAATGCCTCAAGAGCAGCTTTCTGTGCGATAGAATTCGGATTCGATGTCTGATGGCTCTGTACACTTCCCATAACTTTAGCAATTTCTTTAGAAGAGGCCGTATACCCTATTCTCCAACCGGTCATGGAGTAACTTTTCGCAAGGCCACTGCATGTAATTGTGCGTTTATAAATCTCTTCACCCAAAGAAGCAATGCTTACCGGTTTATTATCTCCATAGATCAAATTCTCATATATTTCATCGGATACTACATAAATATCTCTCTTAACAACAACCTCCGCAATAGCTTCTAATTCTTCTCTAGTGTAAATCATACCAGATGGATTATTAGGAGAATTGATGATTAAAGCTTTCGTATTAGATGTACAAGCAGCATCAATCTGCTCAGCTGTCACCTTATAATCTTGTTCCTTTTCAGCACGAACAAAAACCGGTACACCATCAGCTAATTTCACAATTTCAGGATAACTTAGCCAATAGGGAACTGGAATGATTACTTCATCTCCAGGATTTAGGATTGCCTGAAATATATTTGTTAAGGAATGTTTACCACCGTTACTGATAACAATTTGGTCTGGATTATATTGTAGGCCATTAAAATTATAGAATTTATCGCATACTGCCTTCTTCAACTCCAGTGTACCAGATGCTGGAGTATATTTCGTAAAACCTTGATTAATTGCTTCAATTGCCGCTTCACAGATATTCTCCGGTGTGTTAAAATCCGGTTCTCCTGCTCCAAATCCAACAACATCAATACCTTTTTCTTTTAGCTCTTTTGCTTTTGCAGTAATTGATAAAGTTGAAGATGGTTTAACTGCTTGTGCCTTTGTTGATAATGTTAGCGCCATAATACACCGTCCTTATTTTATCTATTCTATTTTCTTCTTGTTAATAAAGCTATGTATGATACATATAACCAAATTAATATAATACTATTAATTTTTTTCAAATATATCCCATTAATAAAACTCAAAATTGTATACTGTCTTCAAGACCATATTGTAACATACATACCTATAACATTAGTGTTAAATTATTAACCCGTATAAAAATATATTGTACATTGTAATACATATGATTTAATAATGCAACAAAAATATCAAAGAAGTTCTAAAAAAGTATTTCCTGTAATAGTCATATGTACGTGCCACACGGAATTATTGTGCAATTTGTGCATTTTATCTCTTAAAATGATGCAAAATAGGTTGGCTAAGTGCAGCATCCCAGTGTGAAATTCCTTCATATACGTGGAGCATTTATTCTTTAAAAGAGAGAAATTACTAGATAATAAACAAATGGCTGAGCCCTTGAAAATCAATATTTTCAAGAGTTCAGCCATTTTAATAGAATTCTAACTAATTAGATCACAAATTATTTCGCATAATCAGTTACTCGTGATTCTCTGATTACATTTACTTTAATTTGTCCTGGATATTCAAGTTCACTCTCAATTTTCTTTGATAAGTCACGTGCAAGTAACACCATATCAGCATCATTGATCTGCTCAGGAATTACCATCACCCGAACTTCTCTACCTGCTTGGATTGCAAATGACTTGTCAACCCCCTTAAAACTATCGGTAATATCTTCAAGTTGTTTCAATCGGTTAGTATAAGTCTCCAATGTCTCACGTCTTGCACCAGGTCTTGCTGCAGAAATTGTATCCGCCGCTTGAACTATACATGCAATTAAAGATTGGAATTCTACATCACCATGATGTGCCTCGACTGCATTAATTACAATAGCTGGCTCTTTGTATTTTCTACATAAGTCAACGCCAATTTGCACATGAGTTCCTTCAACTTCATGATCAATTGACTTGCCAATATCATGCAGTAATCCAGCACGTTTTGCTAGTCTAACATCAACTCCGATTTCTCCGGCTAATAATCCGGATAAAATAGCTACCTCAATGGAATGCTTTAATGCATTCTGTCCATAGCTTGTCCTAAATTTCATCTTGCCAAGAAGCTTGATAAGTTCTGGATGGATACCATGAACCCCAACCTCTAATGAAGCGGCTTCACCTGCTTCTTTAATTTGATTATCAACTTCTCTGTGGGCCTTCTCTACCATTTCTTCGATTCTGGCAGGATGAATTCTACCATCAACAATCAATTTTTCAAGAGCGATTCTTGCAATTTCTCTTCTAATTGGATCAAATGCTGATAGAATGACTGCTTCAGGAGTATCATCAATAATTAAGTCAACACCAGTTAAATTTTCTAACGTTCTGATGTTACGACCTTCTCTACCAATGATTCTACCCTTCATTTCATCGTTAGGAAGCTGGACAACAGAGATTGTTGTCTCAGCAACATGATCTGCAGCACATCTTTGGATCGCTGTAACTACATAATCCCTTGCTTTCTTTTCCGCTTCTTCTTTTGCTTTGTTTTCCAGTTCTTTGACCAACATAGCGGTCTCATGTTTAACGTCTTCTTCAACAGTCCTTAAAAGATATTCCTTAGCTTGTTCGGAGGTTAGCCCTGAAATCTTTTCTAATTCTTGCAATTGCTTTTCCTGGAATCGTTCAATTTCTTTTGACTTTTTTTCCAGTTCGGCATCCCTTGCAGCTAGTCTAGATTCCCTTCTTTCCAGTGCTTCGGTTTTCTTATCCAAAGTTTCTTCTTTGGTCAAAACCCGCTTTTCATAGCGTTGTAGCTCTGCTCTTCGTTCCTTAGTTTCTCTCTCGAAATCATTCTTCGCTCTTAAAGCCTCTTCTTTTGCTTCAAGTAAGGCCTCGCGCTTCTTGGTTTCAGCAGTTTTTAATGCTTCATCTATGATATTTCTAGCTTTCTCTTCTGCACTGCCTATTTTCGCCTCATAAACCTTTATGCGATAAGCAGTTGCCATTTTCCAAGAAAGGAAAGCTACTATAACGAAGGTAATAATAATAGCAATCACTATCGGTAAAGCATCTTGCACAGGAGCACCTCCTTATTCAGTTTTCATTGTACAAAATATACAATATATAAATTTTATAATGTTTTTATAAATATGTCAAGTAGACCGACGAATATTGATTGCGTTTAGTTACTTTAGGATTTGATTGGGCAGAATGTCCCCTTGATGATAAATTTAGATTTGCTTATCATCATTATAATCATTTTTATTTTATTTTCAACACATTATTCCTCTTTTCTTTTTATAGCGTCTGTAAATAGCCCACTCAAGGACATGCCGTTTACAACGGTGCTTCGCATCCTTGACCGGACCATTTCCATCCACTGTATGATAGTTAAGAGAAATAAGGTGTACTATCCGCAGATTCCACGGATACCCTTCATCATCTCATGCAGCCAGTTTACTTTTCCGCCATTTATTGCTCCGAGACTATGATTGATACTAGTTTCTCTCTTTGCTATACGATCTCTAGCTCTTTTGACAATGGTATCCCTTTCTTCATCTCTTTCTGCTTGCTTTTCTTTATATTTACGGTACATCAATAAATCATATATATTTCCACCGTTCCATACAAATGCACGGAGTCTTGCTATCCTGTCTGCTCCTTTTTTTGACCATCCCAATGGACGGCTGCTCATCCTCGACGATAGGACATGACTTACGTGTCCTTCCGCGCTACAGCCCGTTATTTCATGCCCTCTAGTGTTATAGATAACAATGCCATTCCAGTTGTTCATGATATATCTTCTTGCAGATTCAATATCATCCCTTTTACTATCACTCTCAGCAAAGTCTTTCAGTTTCTTGTATATCTCATTAATTGCTACCTTATCCTCAAAACTAAATTCATCCTCTATCATCTGCTTTACGGTTTCTGTATGTTCTTCCATATGAGCCACGCTTTTCTGAAGATACTTCTTTAAATGGAACTTATCAAGCACAAACATACTTTTATTGATCCATGACAGACCCTGCTTAATCCAGTTGGCTCCGTCACCACACAGATACACGGTTTCTAGGTAATCCATATCATAATGGGTATCTATGTAATCAGCTACTTCAAGCCATAAATCCTGATTCTTTTCCCCTTCATACAGGCCACTAAAATAGTGTGGCTCTACTAGCTTCCAGCGTTTACTCGTTGGATGCTCCCTTTCTATCCCCTCATAGACATATACCAATTTTGGTATGATAGTATTGCTCTTTCTTCCGTCTTCGCTCTTCTTTAGGTCTCCTTTAACATTCCAAAACTGAGCTGCTACATGATCCTCGTCTGCATTGATGTGCAGTATCTTTACCTTCTTTTTCTCCTTAATTTCCGGCCTAGGCATTTCAACAACAAGGTTGTGTATCAGGTTTTTAATGCTTCCTTTTGAGAGTGTTTCTTTTACACTTGCATTTAACCCACCCTTACGATAACTTGTTTCTATAGCTTCTTCTAGTGCAAGTGCTTTCGAATCCTCCATTGTCTTCGCCTTAGGTTCTATACCAAACTGGCGGTCGCACAAGTAAATGTACTCACCTGTTTTCTTGTCCCGATAGTAGGTTCTATCATAGGTAAAACTTCCTAGGCAACACAGAAGAGTATTCGGATTATTCGTATGGACTACTTCGTATCGGTCGCTTCTCCCTGGCTCATTTTTTATAACTTCATCCATAGTTTCCATTAGCATTGTCATAATGTTTCTGCCCATTTCATCGGTTCCATCTTTGACACCGATTGCTAGATCTGAAGCGTCTTTCTTAGTTTTAAGAATATTTGATAGTTTTTCTGTAAATCCCTCTAGATTTTGTGTTAGACATTGTAGTATAATTTCATACATGAAAGGCACCTTCCTTTGTAGTTTTTTGGTCTTCGATAAACCTAATTTTACCACAAAGGGGTGCTTTTCTGTATATAAAAATACAAATGCAATTTTTACCCATATATCCTAAAGTAATTTTACGCTAACACGAATATTTTATCTATTATGTCAGAATATAGTAGAATACCATTGAAAAAATCACAATATTTATAGGTCTGGCACAAAATAAAGCTTACTTTGAAAAAGATTTACTACAAGCATAACGATGAAATACAAATTCCGAATGCATGTTCTAGCTAAAACTTGGAATACCAACAACTACTGTTCCATTAATTTCCCCATATAGTAGAAGCCTTTGCTTTCTTCTAGATAGACATCAACAATCTTTCCAATGAGAGATTCATCTCCTTTAAAATGAACCAATAAATTATTGCTTAACCTACCTGTTAGAAGATTAGGATTTTGAGTATTAATTTCTTCAACAAGCACTTTTTGTACTGTATTTTGATCCTTGCCTGCTGCCTTTGCCGAACATTTCTTAACAAGTTTTAGCAAACGGTCAAAACGCTCCTTAGCAACGCTCTCTTCCACCTGATTCTCCATAGCGGCAGCAGGGGTGCCCGTTCTTTTTGAATAAAGAAATGTAAATGCACTTTCATAACATGCTTTTTCAACCACATCTAATGTCTCTTGGAAATCTTCTTCCGTCTCTCCAGGAAAACCAACAATAATATCAGTCGTTAATGAGATATCTGGGATCGCTGTACGGATGCGATCCACAAGGTCAAGATAGCCTTCCTTGGTATAGCGACGGTTCATAATTTTTAATAATCTAGTACTACCAGATTGCAGCGGCAAATGAAGGTGTTTACAAATTTTTTTACTATCCTTCATAACATCAATTAGTTCCTGAGACAAATCCTTTGGATGAGAAGTCATAAAACGGATGCGTTCAATTCCATCAATTTTCTCAATCTCTCTTAGCAACATTGCAAAGGTCATCGGCTTCTCCAGATTTTTACCATAAGAATTCACATTCTGCCCAAGTAACATGACCTCAACAACACCATCCGAAGCCAAATCCTTTATCTCTGCAATAATATCTTCCGGATTTCTACTACGTTCCCTTCCTCTAACGTAAGGAACAATACAATAGCTGCAGAAATTATTACAGCCATACATAATATTTACTCCAGCCTTAAAGCTATATTTGCGATCACTTGGAAGGTCTTCAACAATCATATCAGTATCCTTCCATAGGTCAATCACAACACGATCCGATAATAGTCTTGTACGAAGTAGTTCTGCTAATTTAAATATGTTGTGTGTTCCAAATATAATATCAACAAACTTATATTTTTCTTTAATTCTCTCAACCGCTTGGGGTTCCTGCATCATACAACCGCATATAGCAATTAGCATGTCTGGATTTTTCTCTTTTAACTTACCTACATAGCCCAGGTGTCCATATACCTTATTATTCGCATTCTCTCTTACGGTACAAGTATTATAGAGTATAAAATCTGCATCTTCCGAATCGGTTTCCTCATAACCAATTTGTTTTAAGATACCCGATATTTTTTCAGAATCTCTACTATTCATCTGACATCCAAAGGTAACAATATGATAAGTTTTCTTTTTCCCGGTTTTCTCTTCTTCTAAGGCATATTGCTTACTTAACTCTTCAATAATTTCTTGCTGTTTCGCTGATTCAAGTGCGTTTCCATTTGCTTGCATGTTATCCATTGTATCCTCCAACTTAGTAATAAATTTCGTTTGTTTTATGTTCATATGTCCATGACTTTTGTCAATCAGATTATATAATCATGCTTCCAAATTCCAAGATAACAAGCTTTAAATCATCAAATACGCTAGCTCGATAATCTGGATTAAGTGGAAAACTGGCATTTTCATTAACCGTTTCTATCGTCAACGCAGGTTTATGGAATTGTTCGGAGAAATAATGAACAGTATTACCACCACTGTCCCCCATATCAATTTCTTCTTCTGGGTCCATCAGGCGGTAATTCGTAATATCCTGTAGCCTTTCAGCTATTTTATATTGCCTTTCATTATAAGCATCCGACATTGTACTGCGATAATAATATATAGCATCCCCTCTGGAATGGAAATCAAGAAAACCTAACGGACTATAGCGTTGAAATACTTCCATTAATACCTTGGTTTCGTTTTCACTAGCCGCCTCATCCTTCTTGCTCTTCTGCCTCCATAATTTGCTGGGAAAATTCCTATTGATATCAATACCTCTTGCATTGAATTTCCATTGCTCAGCGGAAATGCCATATTGTTGACATTTTTCTCTCAATTGCTTGTTATTTATAGAATCAAACCCTTCTAATGATATCATATACCCATCAGGATTTAAAAGTGGTATAAATAGGATTGTAAACGTTTGAAGCAATTCGTAAGTACAACCTTGATAAAGCATTTGCTGATATTCATTTTCTAAATATAATCTGGTGTTTAATAACTGATTTTTAAAGTCTTGTCTTTCCGTTTTATAGTTTTTATACAAATCCGCGTAAAGCTCTACAATACGCATAAGAACTATTGGATTAATGGTTTCTCTTGCATGGACTCCACCACAACAGACCATATAATTTTGACCTAAACCCAGTTTTAATAAAAGGATGTCACGATTGTCATGGGACCGTCCAATCGTGACACATTTTAATATATCATTATATTTTTTCGCTAATTCTTTTGATACAGTAATAAATTTATCATAAGAAAAATTTGTATCATCCAGATTGATTATCATTATACAGACTCCTTATATTTCATTTAATCAAAGTATTTTATGATTGAATTAGCAAAAATATGACAGCAATCTGTAAATGTTCTATCAAGATGTATAAATTTTAATAAAAAGTAAAAACACATAATAATACAGCAAATATTATGTAATTAATCAATCTGATAAAAAATCTGTGCAATTGGTGATTCTTCGGATAAGATTAAGGTTTTATTAGCTCCAGTTAAGGAAGCTCTTGCTGCCTCTAAGGAACGAATAAAGGTATAAAATTCACTTCGTTCTGTATCGGAATATGCTTCAGAAAGAATTCTCATATATTCCGCTTCTCCTTCTGCCACAATTCTCGCAGCCTGGGTCTCTGCATTGGAAATGCTAATAGCTACTTCCTTATCGGTTGCGTTATGAATTTTCTGTGCTTCAGATTCACCCTCTGCTGTATAGGTTGCAGCCATCTGCGCACGCTCACTAATCATTCGATCAAAAACTGCGGATTTATTACCACTAGGAAGATCTAGATGTTTCGTTTCAACTGATATCAGTGTTATACCATAGTTGGTCATGGTATCACCGATATTATCCATAAATGCTTGATCTAGTTCGCCATCACGACCACTAATTACCTGTGCCTGTGATAAGCTACTGATAACATTTTTCATGGCATTATAGACAGTAGTATCGATTCTCGTTTCTGCTAATATGACAGAGGAATTCAATGTTTGTGCAAAAACCAAGGGGTCAGATACCCTCCATAGTACATAGCTATCTGCTACCATGGTTTTTTTATCCATGGTTATTACGTCAGATTCCGGCATGTCATAAAATTGAATTTGCTTTGGAATTGTCTGTGTTATCTCGATAAAAGGAACCTTAAAGGAAAGACCAGCTTTATCGACAATTCTCTCGATTTTACCAAACTGCTTTATCAAAGTATATTCATCCTCCCGTGTAACCACTAAGGAAGTTGAAAGCAATATTAGTGCAGCTATTATTAAAAGGATTGCCAGTACCCCTGATATTTTCTTCGCTATCTTTGCCATAATTTATTCCCCCTCTCTTACGGAGGTATTGCCCCCCTGTGTAAAGAATGATTCTAAGGGTAGATGCTTTTGTACTCCGCCCTCACTGCTATCAATAATTACTTTGATGTGAGGAAGTACATCTTCCATTGTCTCATAGAACATTCTTTGTTTAGTGATCAATGGATACTTGCTATATTCCTCAAACATTTCATTAAATCTAGCAACTTCAGCTTCAGCTTCATTCACACGCTCAGCTCTAGTTGATTCCGCTTTCTGCAATATCTTGTCAACTTCGGCTTCTGCTTGTGGAAGTTTCTCATTACGATATTTATTCGCATTGTTTATGGCCGTATCCTTGCCCTGCTTCGCAGTTTCAACGGATTTAAAGGCTTCCATAACTTCTTCTGTGGGAGGTTCCGCATCTTGTATTGTTATATTTACTAATTGAATACCGATATCATGTTTCTCTAATTTATTAAGTATTGACTCTTTAATTTCGGCTTGAATTTCATTTTTACCGGTTGTTATTACGCTATCAACATCGTTGCTTCCTACCACCATACGGATACTGCTCTGTGCCATATTCTTAAGTATGGTTACCGGTTCTACCGATGCATATAGAGCTCTCACTGGATCGGATACTTTGTATTCAACGAAGAAATCGACATTTACAAAATTAAAATCCTCCGTAATCATCATGGATTCCGATTCAATAAATTCACCTGTAGTAGCATCATATCCTATGGGGAAACCTTGGATGGTAGTGTCTACTTTCTCTACCCTCTGTATCAAAGGTATCTTAAAATGAAGACCTGCAGTACTTACTGTCTTAGCTTTACCAAAGGTTGTAACAACTGCTTGTTCCTGCTCTTTAATTGTGTAAAATGATCCAAATGCAACAACAGTTGCGAATATGATAAATACTACGAGTAGTATAATTCTACTAGCCTTCTTGAAAAAGTCTTTAAAATTATTCCCGCTTGGAAAATCATATACGTTCTTTTCCGTCATTTACTTACCCTCTTTCTTAATATAAGTATCAAATCAATGATCAAGTATAAAATCACGACGAAACCTTTGAATTTTATATTTAATCATAATTTACTTCATCTACGCTTCTATCTACTACTTACGTATCTGCCCATTTCCAAATATAATATATTTCGTAGTTGTAAGAGCCTTTAGCCCCATAGGTCCCCTCGCATGGAGCTTTTGTGTACTGATGCCAATCTCTGCACCAAACCCAAATTCATTACCATCGGTAAATCGTGTAGATGCATTGACATAGACCGCAGCCGAATCGATTTCATTGAGAAACTTCATCGCATTATCATAGTTCTGAGTTATGATTGCATCAGAATGCTTGGTGTTGTAAGTATTGACATGGATGATCGCCTCTTCAATACAATTCACAACCTTTAAGGAAATGATGCGATCAAGATACTCGGTCATGTAGTCTTCCTCTGTCGCAGGGATACATCTACCGCTTATCTGGCAAGCTCTTTCATCTGCTCTTATTTCAATGTCTTTTAATGAAAGTCTATCAACTAGCATAGGAATAAATCTCTCACTAATTTTCTCATGAATAACAAGACTTTCACAAGTATTACATACGCCAAGGCGTTGTGTTTTTGCATTATCTATAATATCTAATGCCATAGTAAAGTCTGCAAATTCATCAACATATATATGGCAATTACCGGTACCTGTCTCAATAACCGGAATGGTACTGTTCTCTATAACTGACTTAATCAAACCAGCACCGCCCCGAGGTATCAATACATCTATGTATCGGTTCATGCGCATAAATTCTTTAACAAGTTCCCTTGATGTATCCTCTAATAGCTGTACTGCATCCGGAGTACATCCAGCTTCCTTTAGCCCATTTTGCAATGCTTTTATTATTGCGATATTTGAGTGAATTGCATCACTGCCACCACGTAAAATTACCGCATTTCCAGTTTTAAAGCATAATCCAAATGCATCGGCTGTGACATTTGGTCTGGATTCATAAATAATTCCAACTACGCCCAAAGGTACAATTTTTTGTCCAATCGTTAATCCGTTAGGGCGAACTTTCATGGATATAACATCACCAATAGGATCAGGTAATGCCGTAATTTCAATTAATCCATTTGCCATTGCCTGTAGGCGATCCGGAGTCAGACGGAGGCGGTCAATCAAAGAACTTTTTACACCATTCTTTTCCGCAATTTCCACATCCTTTTTATTGGCAGCCATAATCTCAGCCTCTGCTTCTAGTATCGCTTCAGCGCAGGTCTTAAGAACCTTATTCTTATCCTCCTGTCCTAGTCGTCCTAAAGTAATTGATGCTTCCTTTGCACGCTGTCCTATTTGAATTAAATCACTCATGGAACCCCACCTTTCTAAATTCTAATAGAATTAGATAATTACGAAAAAATAGATAGTTATTAAGTTTCGCAATTAACTATTATAATAGTATTGTCTTTCAAATAACTACATGTAGAGATATAAATACCTTGATATATATAGATTAATTTAGATATTATGAATTAAGATACACTTGAATAACATTACTTTAGATAGTAATGGATGGTTTACAGGTTATTATTCTTGTAGGTGTTATAATAGCATCCATAAGTACATCATATTCCTCAGCAGGTATTTGCTTGATTACTTGAAAATCAAAAGCAATTGCAATTTTTATGAATTGACTACTGGGAAACCTGGATAGGTAACTATCATAATAACCAGCACCATAGCCAATTCGATTACCTATTAAGTCAAATGCCAATCCTGGCATTATCATTAGTGCAGTTTCCATCGGTTCACAACTAGATAGGGAAAATCTGAGTTCAGGATTTATTTCGGGCTCTGGAACTCCAAATTTACTTGGAATTAGCCCACTTAAGTTCTGAATTTCATAGAACTCTAAATTTTTCTTTTCTACTCTAGGAACATAAACAATCTTCTGTTCAGCTAAAGCCCTAGAAATTAGTTCTCTTGTGTCTACTTCGTTACCGAAGGATACAAATGAAAATATTTTCGAACATTGCCCATATGCTTTCGTCTGCAGTAATTGCTCATGAATTAATTTACTTTTTTGAACGAGTTCCGCATTTGGCATTTTGCTACGTTCTTCTTTCATTCGGTCCCTTATTTGCGCTTTCGTCATTCCTTCACATCCTGTCTGAAGACTGAATTTGCTTGTATCTACTTATTGTGATTCAGGTTGAACTAATTGTATATGTTTAAATTAATTATTTATTGAATATCTCATTTTTTACTTTTAGGTTTAGAAACAGAGCCATCCGGGTTAACAAAGGATACGTTGTCTAATGTACCTCTTAAGTTACGACGTATTGTACTGATATAGTCGCTTCGAAGTTTTGCTTGTTCCTGTTTTTCTTCCTCCGTAAGGCCTTCTGCTTTTGATTTACGGTATAGTTCGTTAATTCTATCTAGCTGATTTTGATCCATAGTTGTTCCTTTCCTTTAATGTGTATATTTAATTGTATTGATCTGTTTTAGTTAAGCAGATTAGGAGCTTGATAACTTCGTTACCAAGCTCGCGTTGCACTTATCAATCCGTGCATAAACATTTACCGGGGCAAGCTTGGTGTAGATTTACTTGTTTTGATTTATTCTAGTTAAGCAGATTAGGAGCTTGATAACTTCGTTACCAAGCTCGCGTTGCACTTATCAATCCGTGCATAAACATTTACCGGGGCAAGCTTGGTAAATGTTTCTACACGTATTGACTAATCTGCTTATCGCGAATATTGCTTAGTTGTGATGTAGTTCATGATGTTGAAGTGGTCTTGTTTGTGGGATAGGAATAGGGTGCCTATTTCTTTGCCGTTTATAACACGATTTATGTTATGTACGTCTCCCCCATTGGTTATTATCATATCTGCACCGGATGAGGTCGCAATTTTAGCAGCAGATATTTTTGTTGTCATACCACCAGTACCCAATGAATTGGTTGAGGATTTTGCCATTTCACATAACTCTTTCGTGAATTCAGTTACGCAAGGAATGAGTTTTGCATCCTTGTTCTTGTGTGGATCATCTGTATATAATCCGTCTATGTCAGAAAGGAGAATTAATAAGTCTCCTCCTACCAATGCCGTAACAATAGCAGATAAGGTATCATTATCACCAAAATCTAACTCATCCGTTGATACCGTATCATTTTCATTGACAATTGGGATAACACCCATCCGAAATAACTCATTAAATGTATTCTGTGCATTCGTTCTACTTATGTCATTAATCATGGTATACTTAGTCATAAGTATCTGGGCTGCAATCTGGCTATATTCTGCAAATAATTTTTGATACAGCATCATGAGATTAGCTTGACCAACTGCTGCACATGCTTGTTTTATTGTACGCTCAGTGGGTCTTTCAATTAAACCTAATGCTTTTCTTCCTACGGCAATAGCGCCTGAGGTAACCAAAACTACATCCTTACCCTGATTTCTTAAATCCGTTAATATACGAACGAGACGTTCCATCTTCTCTAAATTTAAACTTCCTGTTTCCTCATGTGTTAAGGAAGCGGATCCTATCTTAATTACAATTCTTTTCTTATTCTTTAGTGCCTCTCTGGCCTCCATATCTTGCATCCTCCTTAATAAGTAGGACGGTATTTACTAGCAATAGCTTCAAACACTTTAATTCCGTCCATTGCAGCCGAAGTAATTCCTCCTGCATAACCGGCCCCTTCCCCACAGGGGTAAATCCCTGCAATATTACTCTCCAATTCATCATTTCGAAGGATACGAACCGGTGATGAGGTCCTTGATTCTACGCCAGCCAAAACTGCTTCTTCATCGGCAAAGCCTTTTATCTTTTTATCAAAAGCGAGTATTCCTTCTATAATATCCTTGTGGATCACTTCTGGTAAACAATTCTTTAAATTCGTTAGGCGATAACCACCTTTGATATTGGGTATAACATTACCTATTGTAGCACTATCCCTATTCCTTAACAAGTCACCGAACAACTGAATAGGGACAAGGCCTTTCCCCGCCTCATATGCCATACGCTCCATCTGACGTTGAAATGCAATGCCACTTAAAGGTCCTTCGGAACCAAAATCTTCAGGCTTTACCGTGACCACAATTGCGCTATTAGCATTTCTTCCATCTCTAGCATAGTTACTCATACCATTTACAACAAGATGTCCCTCTTCAGAGGATGCATTCACCACATAACCACCTGGGCACATACAAAAGGAATAAACACCTCTACCTGATTGCGTCTTATGCGTCAACTTATATTCCGCTGGTGGAAGGTAAGTTGCTTGATCACCATATTGACTATGGTTAATCATTTCCTGCCTGTGTTCAATACGAAACCCAATTGCAAATGGCTTTGGTAATAAAGTTAGCCCTCTTTCTAAAAACATTTCAAAAGTATCCCTTGCACTATGCCCCAAGGCAGATATTAAAACCTCACAGGGGATCTTTTCCTTATGATTTACTTCAATCTGTCTTAAACTGCCCTTCTCTATTATTATATCGGTTAATTTAGTACCAAATCGGACCTCTCCACCAAGTCGTATAATCTCATTTCGAATATTTACAACAACTTCGCGGAGTTTATCCGTTCCGATATGCGGTTTATTACGGTAAAGGATATCGTTAGGTGCTCCATTGGCAACAAAAGTATCAAGGACAAAACGGTAGCGATGAGATACATCTTTCACCATCGTATTTAATTTACCATCAGAGAAGGTACCGGCACCACCTTCTCCAAACTGAACATTGGATTCTGTATTCAATTCATTACAGTTCCAGAAATGTTCAACTGCCTGCACCCTTTTGGCTACTTCTTCACCCCGTTCTATTACCAGGGGTTGGTAACCATGCTTTGCCAAAAGGTATGCACAGTAAAGCCCAGCAGGACCTGTGCCTACCACGACTGGGCGAAGTTTCAATTCCATCGTTCCATTAGGTTTAAAATTATATTT
>JAAYSQ010000096.1 GCA_012523925.1 Clostridiales bacterium | reverse complement strand
GTTGTGAAAGTTTTATTCGCATACCCCAACATATATTATAGAACCCTTATTTACAAGGCACCCTGTTGTTAACCGCTTACGAAAATGGAGTCTTTTCATATTCAATATATTTATTTAATTCAACAAATGACAAGATAAAAACATGGATAAAATTATGATATTTTTCATAGTAATTGAAAATATAATTCATACTAGATATACTATTGATAGCTAATAGATCTTACTGCAGAAAGAATATTTAGCGGAGGAAATTTTAATATGTCAGGAACGATAAAAATTCATGTCGACGATGAATTTTGGGTTTTCGATGAAGATGTCTCAGTCAGACTTATAAAATGTGGCATAGAGAGATGTTTGTCCAGTAAAACCGAAGAAAATGGAAACAGAAATTATCATAGCTTACACTATGTTCTTCAGGGTGAGGGCTATATATCTGTTAATAAAGAAAAATTTAAAATTGTAAAAGGAGATATTTTCTTAATAAGGAAAAACGAGGATATTATATATTATCCGGACAGAAATAATCCCTGGTCATTTGTTTGGGCTGATTTCGTCGGAGAAAACCTAGATATGGTCTTTGAAAAATGTGGACTAGAAAAAGACAAATGCTTTGTTAAACCCAAAACCTCAAAGATGGGGAAATGGTTTGAAGAAATGTTGGATGCATATCTGGAAAGAGGACGGCGTCTAGAAAGCTCTGTTATTCTTGTTCACATACTTGCAAGGCTAATTGAAGAAAATTCTCACACTGTTTCTAGAAGTGTAAATAGAATTGTTCGGGAAGCACTTATTTTCATTAACAACAATTATAAAATTGATATTACACTGGGCTTGATTGCGAAAAGTGTAGGTGTTAGTCCGAATTATCTTGTGAATTTGTTCTCATCACAGGTTGGATTTACACCAATGAAATATTTAATGATGTTCAGAGTTGCCAATGCTTGTGATTTGCTTAAGGATAACAAGTATAATATCAAACAAATAAGTAAAATGGTTGGCTATAAGGATCCATTGTATTTTTCAAGGTGTTTTTCTTTAATAAAAGGTGTTCCACCTAGAGATTATAGAAAAAAATGTCCCAATGATGATCCATGGTCATTTATAAAAACGTCAGATATTGATTTTGATGATAGAAAAGGAAAATATTTATGAAGATAGAACTTAAAAAAAATGGAATAGTGATTAACGGAAAAGAAGAAATATTATTATGTGCATCATTCTTTTATTTTAGAATACAGAAAAAAGAATGGGCATCTAGGGCAAAGTTAATATCCGATCTTGGCTATAATTGCGTTGATATTTATTTCCCCTGGAATTTTCATGAAACAGAACCTGGAATGTTTGATTTTACAGAGGAACGTGATGTTGACAGCTTTTTAAAGATTTGTGAAGAAAATAATCTCTATGTAGTTGCGCGCCCAGGTCCTTATATTTGTTCAGAATGGGATGGCGGTGCCTTACCTTCCTGGGTAATCTGTAATCATGACATCAGACAAAATGATGA
This sequence comes from Clostridiales bacterium, assembly GCA_012523925.1. Classification (GTDB taxonomy): domain Bacteria; phylum Bacillota; class Clostridia; order Lachnospirales; family Lachnospiraceae; genus Mobilitalea. Next base: position 916 of record JAAYSQ010000096.1, on the reverse strand, counting down.
GAAATACCTTGCAGAGGTAAAAAGATGGTATGATAATATTCTACCTATTATCGCAAGGCATCAAATTGGCGAGGATTCAAATGGTAGTGTAATTCTTTTGCAGCTTGAAAATGAATTAGATTTTTTTGATTGCCAAGATGTTGAGGGATACATAAGTAATCTAAGAGATATGGCCCTTGATCATGGTATTAAGGTTCCCTTATTTACCTGTGCTGGACAAGGCGATATCAAACGAAGCGGAGGCTTGACGGATGGAGTAATACCAGCCTATAATTTCTATCCTACATTTTCAGATCCAGCCTTTGATTATAACCTATCTCTCTACTCTAAGTATATACAGAAAAAGGGCTTGCCTTTTATGATTAGTGAGACAGATCGTAAACATTTTATACTGAAAAGAGAAATGTTAGCTGGCGGGAAACTACTCGGGGCTTACAACCAGGTAAGTGGAACTAATTTTTTATATTATCAATCTGTGAATAATTGGGGCAATCCTCTTTCTCTGATTTGTACACTATATGATTTTGACGGTATTATTGATAATCTGGGGCATTGTTCAAAAGAGGCTGATGAAGCACTTTTACTATCGGAACTTATTAAAGTATACGGTAGAGGATTGTCAGCAGGTGAGTACTGTGATATAGAGGCTCCTATTCAATTTACAGAGAAAAATATAGAATTTACAAATGCAATAAATCTTGCAGACGACAAAGGAAAGCTCATCTGTGTGAGAAGTATTGAAGATGGTGAGGTACTTGCTCATACTAGTTTTGAAGGAAATTCCTTTGAGATGTCCTTTGACAAATATGATGCATTTGCATTACCACTTAATCAGAAAATGGATGATTATGAGATCGTATTTTCTAATAATGAAATATTTTCGTTAAAACCATTGGTTCTAATTGAAAGAAGTAAG
>JAAYSQ010000095.1 GCA_012523925.1 Clostridiales bacterium | reverse complement strand
ATACTTTTAATCATAAGAGAACACCTTCCTTTATGTTTGGTTTTGTGTGATGACTTAATTTTAACACAAAGTTTGGTGTTCTCTTATTTTATATTAATTTTCCTACAAAAATTTTACGCTAAGTTATATATTTATATATTATTGTCGTATTTTAACATTAATCGAATACTATACTAATAGAAAACTTGCTATTATGAAGGATTGCAATCTGGTAAATTTATCTATATAATTGATTTGTAACTAATTCCTGAGTTAAAATTATTGTTACAGTAGAGAAGGGGATGCCACGATGTATGAAGTTAATTATCTATCAGTAATACAAAACGACGAATATATCACCGAAATAAGCTATTTTCAATGTGATATTGAGCCAAAAGCAAGTTTACTTATATTGCATGGCATGGCGGAACATAAAAAAAGATATTATCCTTTTGCTGAATATTTAACTGAAAAAGGTATCGATGTTTATATTTATAATCATAGGGGTCATGGTACAGATAAGAAAATAAGAGATCTAGGCTTCTTTGCGGCAGAAAACGGCCACCAATTGGTTATTGAAGATGCCATTACTGTCAGTAAACATATAAAGCGAAACAATCGTTGCAATCGTTTTCTACTTATGGGACATAGTATGGGTTCTCTTATCGCAAGAAATGTCATCCAAACTTATGATGAATATGATGGAGTAATTCTATCAGGTACTTCATTTCCTGCCAATTTTTTAACTACTGCAGGGCTACTAATTTCTTCTATATTAACGATAATAAAAGGACCAAAGCATATTTCACCTTTCCTAAACAAGCTAATCTTTGGAAATAAAAAATATACAGACCTTACTGACCGAACCATATTTGACTGGCTCTCCCGAAGCCATACGTCAGTTGGAGCTTACATTCATGATCCTTACTGTGGTTTTATTTGTACTAGCTCCTTTTATCGTGATTTACTCAAATTAGTGCGAAATGCGTCAATAAAGAAAAGAATACAAAAGACTAATAATAATTTGCCTATCTTCATAATCAGCGGCGATAAAGATCCTGTTGGAGGATACGGGAAAGACATTAAGAACTATCTTTCTATTTTAAATAAACTTCAATTTACAAATGTAAGCTCAAAACTTTATCCCGATTGCAGGCATGAATTAATTAATGAGATAAATAAAGAAGAGGTTTATAATGATATTCTTCAATGGATAGATAAAGTTATTTAAAAAAAACCGATGATTACTTATCATCCAACTATGGATTTTTAAGAATCATCGGTTATTATTTGTATTTTAAATATATCTTTATTATACTTAATATTATCGATTATTACTTCTTCTTGGAGGCTTTGGGCCCATATACTGATAAAAATAAGTCTTAATCATTCCATTATAGATTTTCCGGTTTTTATCTGCCTTTCTTCCAATTTTTCTTTGTGCATCCTCATAGGAAGTTATAATGTAATATGACCAGGTATCTAATGAACCAAATACTTTACCGATTTCCTGGTAAAGAGCTGGTAAATCCTCCTTCTCTTCTAACCTCTCACCATAAGGGGGATTCGTAATAATAAAACCATATTTTTTATTACTACTTAATTCACTTACCGGTTTTTGCTGAAAATGAATAAGATGCTCCACGCCTGCAAGCCTTGCATTCTGCCTAGCTGCTTTTACAATATCACCATCTAAGTCATACCCCTGAATATTCATCTGGATATCTTTAAGCTGCATATCTTTTGCTTCATTTCTTGCGTCCATCCATATCTTATCCGGATATAGATTAGACCATTGTTCTGCTAAGAAAGTTCGACCAATACCCGGAGCAATTCTTGCTCCAATCATTGCTGCTTCAATCGGTATGGTTCCACTACCACAGAAAGGGTCAACCAATATGCGATCCTTATTCCATGGAGTAAGCATGATTAAGGCCGCTGCTAAAGTCTCGGTGATTGGCGCTTTACTTGTTAGTTTTCGATATCCTCTTTTATGAAGAGATTCACCAGAAGTATCAATACTTACAGTAACTTCATCTTTACGTATTGTGACACGAATAGGGTAGGGATTTCCACTCTCTTCAAACCAATCAATTTTATATACTGATTTCAGTCTTTCTACAATCGCTTTTTTCATAATGGACTGAATATCGGAGGGACTAAATAATTTACTATTGACAGAACTTGCTTTTGTAACCCAGAACTTACCGTCTTTAGGTATAAACTTCTCCCATGGTAATGCCTTGGTATTTTCAAAAAGTTCATCAAATGTTTCAGCCTTAAAAGAACCTATTTTAAGCAATACTCTTTCTGTTGTTCTAAGAAACATATTAGCCCTGGCACAAGTGCTTTCGTCACCAGTATAGGTTACTCTACCGTCTTCAACCTTAACAATCTTATATCCCAGATCTATAATTTCTCGTTTTAAAACCGCCTCTAGTCCAAAATGACACGGTGAAATATACTCCAATTGATTCATCTAACAACCTTACCTTTCTTCCTGCAAATATTGGCAGTAGCACAATACTTACAGAGTATATTAAATCACAATTAGCTTTTGAAAGATTTTAATTTTTCAATTGCTTCCTATTTTTATCAATATTATTGTAAAGCTCTTTCATTAATCCGTCAATGGACAACTATCTACTTTTCTCCAATCTCCCACGATAGGCTCTTAAACCACCGAATAGGCTCTTTATATAGAACCCTTCTTTGAGCATATCTCTTGCTGCTAATAAACTAATATTTCCACGATCACAATAAAATATGAGTAAATCATAATTTTTTAAACTATATTTTCGTTCCTCTAGATGATCATAGGGGATATTTACCGCTGTCGGAATATGTCCATTAGCATACTCTTCTGGCTCCCTCAAATCAATAATTAAGACATTTGGCTTCCCGATATACTGATCGATATCATTAGTTCTTATATTATCAAAGGACATATATTGTCACCACCGTTTCTGAATAATATAGGATAAATATACTCTCCCTTTATATTTTATTCATTTCTGTCATATTTGCGCATAAATAATCAAAAAAACAGAAGACTCCTACTTGATGGAGTCTTCTAAGGGGTTTTTGGTTGGTATTAAATTAGTAATTATTATCTAAGTCTTCAATATTTCTGAAATTATTGCGGTTGGTATTGCTTGTATTATTTCTGGATGTTGTATTGCTAGTGTTATTTCTGGATCCACGTGTTGTCACATTACTTGTGGTATTTCTTGAAGTAGTATCCCGGGAATTTGTATTACTTGTATT
>JAAYSQ010000094.1 GCA_012523925.1 Clostridiales bacterium | reverse complement strand
GGGATATTAACCAATAGTATTGCTATAAGTTTTCATCAAAACATCTTAATTGATGATATCATATATAGTAGTATTCTAGCACTTGCAAAGCTGGCAGAGGCAAGAGATGAAGACACCGGAGAACATTTGGAGAGAATGAAGGAATATTCACGTGTAATTGCTGAATTCTTATATAGTAGCAATAAGCATGAAGATATAATCACACTTGATTATATTGATCAAATTAAGCGCTATAGTCCTCTTCATGATATCGGTAAAGTGGGCATACGTGATAGTATCCTATTGAAACCGGGAAAACTAACACCGGAAGAGTTTTCTGAAATGAAGAAACACACCATCTATGGTGCAGAGGTGCTAAGATATGCAGAGAAGAATATTGCAAAACATAGAAGAAGCTTGTTTGGAATGGGGATTGAAATAGCTCAGAATCACCATGAGAAATGGGATGGATCTGGATACCCGAATGGAAAGAAGGGTGAAGAAATCCCTCTCAGTGCAAGAATTGTAGCAGTGGCTGATGTATTTGATGCACTAACGAGCAAACGACCATATAAGGAGGCCTTCTCCTTAGAACAGGCTTTTGCAATTATACAGGAAGGTCGGGGAAAACATTTTGATCCAGAGATTGTGGATGTCTTTATGGAGCATAGAGCGGACATTGAAAAAATGTACTGGAGTTTTAAGAATGATGTAGCTTAATCCAAAAGATAGAATGATAGATAAATTGATCTCAAGTAATAGAATCGTAGATAAAGTAATGATATCGAAGTTGGATATTGAGTGATATGGTTATAGAAAAAGAGGTAGGGAATGATTAATAAGAAAGTAATACTAAAGAAATATTTTGGGTATGATGAATTCAGGGATGGTCAAGGGGAGTTGATTGACAGTATACTGAGTGGCAAAGATACCTTAGGTATCATGCCAACGGGAGCTGGCAAATCCATCTGTTTTCAAGTACCAGCTCTAATGATGCAGGGTATTACATTAGTAATATCGCCCCTCATATCCTTGATGAAGGATCAGGTAGGAGCATTAAATCAAGCTGGAGTTCATGCTGCCTACCTTAATAGTTCATTAACCTATAATCAATACCGACTGGCTTTGCAATATGCCAAAGAAGGTAGATATAAAATCATATATGTTGCACCGGAAAGGCTTACAACCGAAGAATTTTTAGAATTTGCAATGGAAGCTGATGTTTCTATGATTAGTATTGATGAAGCTCATTGCGTATCCCAATGGGGACAAGATTTCCGTCCAAGCTATCTTAAAATCTTAGAGTTTGTGGAGAAACTTCCGGTACGACCGATTATAAGTGCATTTACTGCAACAGCTACGAAAGAAGTAAAAGAAGATATAGTCCGAATACTTAGACTTCAGTCTCCCTTTGTATTAACTACGGGTTTTGATCGGAGCAACCTATCCTTCTCAGTGCAAGCACCGAAGGATAAATATGAAGTGGTTCTACAGTATATCAGTGAGAACAAGGGGAAAAGTGGTATTATCTACTGCCTAACCCGTAAGGAAGTGGAAGAGGTATGTGACCGTTTAAATCAGGAGGGATATCCGGTAACCAGGTACCATGCTGGCTTAAGTGATGCGGAAAGAAGAAACAATCAGGATGATTTTATCTATGATAGAAAACTAATTATGGTTGCAACTAATGCCTTTGGTATGGGTATAGACAAATCAAATGTACGTTTTGTTATACATTACAATATGCCAAAGAACATAGAAAGTTATTACCAAGAAGCTGGAAGAGCAGGCCGTGATGGAGAGCCAGCAGAGTGTATATTACTCTATGGTGGTAAGGATGTTGTAACGAATCAATTCTTTATCGAAAATAATAATGATAATGAAGAACTAGATTACCATACACTTGAGCTGGTTAAGGAAAGAGATCGGGAACGTTTAAAGAAAATGACCTATTACTGCTTTACCAATGACTGCTTACGGGATTATATCCTTCGTTACTTTGGCGAGTATGGTGAAAACTATTGCGGCAACTGCTCAAACTGTTTAACTCAATTTGAGGATATCGATGTTACCGCTATAGCAAAACAATTGATCGGTTGTGTGCAAAGTTGTGGACAAAGATTTGGAATGGGCGTCATTGTAGATACGGTTCGTGGAAGTAAAGCGGCTAGGTTAAGGCAGAACCGCATGGTGGAGAATGATTTCTATGGAAGTCTTGCGGGGAAATCGGCAATTCTTGTTCGTCAAGTACTAAACCATCTGCTATTAAAGGGTTACCTTGAGTTAACCAATGAGGAATATGCAATCTTGAAGCTGACCGAGAAATCTGCCGCAGTATTTCATGAGGAAGAGACCGTAATTATGAAACTTTCAAAGAAGCGGGAAGACACCTCGAAGAAGGCAAAGAGTACGAAGGTCACTAGTTCAAAGAGGCAACTCGACGTTGATATCGATACTGAACTATTTGAAGTTCTACGAAGCCTCAGATTAGAGATTGCTAGAGAAGAGAAAGTGCCACCTTACATAGTATTTTCTGATAAGACCTTGACGGGTATGTGTCAAATAATGCCTTCCTCTGAAGAGGAGATGCTTACTGTATCAGGTGTTGGTAATTATAAGTTTGCTAAGTATGGGGAGAGGTTCTTGGAAGCAATTAAGAGATATAGTTCAGCCTCTAATTAATATAGTGAACATTGTCCGGCATGATATCCCATCAGAGACGCTTCCGCTCTGGAAGCTGAAATTATTTAATATGATATAGTTTTTGCTATAGTAACCCATAATTGATTAATTTTCTGTCTAAGTAAATCTGATAGCATGATTTGAATCGTGCTATCAGAACATTGGAATCAAATATTTGTAATGTAAGGCCGATTTTAAGTGAATATCGCTAGGTAAGCGAATCATTACAATCGGCTTTTCTATTTAATAGAAAGTTGTTCTGTATGCTGCACTCGCATGCAATTTTATAATGTCGGCTATGCCGACCGTGCTAGACGCTAGAGTTTAGCGAACGAAACTCAATCTTGTTTGTTGTACTAAATATTATCTAGGCTAGGAGAAAAATTAAGCATAATAATAAAAGAAGAGAAGATTAGAAGGAAACAGAGGAGATTAAAGGAAAAGAAGGATGATGATAATAGTATGAAGATAATAGAAGGAATGTTTAATAAGGCGATTGTGTATACGGAAAATGTGGAAGAGGTTGCACTAAATCAAATTAAGACATTATGCGATCAGGAATTCACAAAAGGCGCAAAAATCCGTATTATGCCAGACGTACATGCAGGAGCAGGCTGCACCATTGGAACAACAATGACAATCAAGGACAAAGTGGTTCCAAATTTAGTGGGTGTAGACATTGGTTGCGGAATGGAGACCATTCGGATTAAAAATAAACATATAGAATTAGAAAAGCTTGATAAATTAATTTATAAGAGGATTCCATCTGGCTACAATATCAGAGAGACAGAGCATAAGTATAATGATGAGATTGATTTGAGTCAATTAAGATGTAAAGAAGAGGGAAAAATCAATCTTGCTAGAGCAGTAAAAAGTCTTGGGACTCTTGGTGGAGGAAATCATTTTATCGAGGTAAATAAGGATGATGAAGGTAGACTTTATGTTGTGGTTCATTCTGGAAGCCGTCATCTTGGACTTGAGGTAGCAAATTTTTATCAGGATCAAGCATATAAATCTTTAAACGGGAATACCAAGGAGGAGATACCAAAGGCTTTAGCTTATGTATCAGGGCAACTTATGGAGGATTATATTCATGATATGAAAATTATTCAAAGATTTGCTATGCTCAATCGTAAAGCTATGATGGATGAGCTGATCCGTGGAATGAAGCTAAAGGTGGAAGAGGAGTTTACAACAATTCATAATTACATTGATACTGAGGCAATGATCTTAAGAAAAGGTGCTGTTTCTGCAGGTAAAGGCGAAAAACTATTAATTCCAATCAATATGCGAGATGGCTCCTTAATATGCATTGGTAAAGGAAATGAAGAATGGAATTATTCAGCGCCTCATGGGGCAGGTCGCCTTATGTCAAGAAGAGCTGCAAAGAACTGTTTTACAGTATCTGAATTCAAAAAGCAGATGAAAGGTATCTACACAACATCAGTGAATGCCCAAACCCTTGATGAATGCCCAATGGCCTATAAAAGTATAGATGACATTGTTAATAATATTGGAGAAACGGCAGATATCGTTAAAGTAATTAAGCCAATCTATAATTTTAAGGCGGGAGATGAGTAGGAGGGTTAACGTTACATTTCAGCCCCTTGTCGATACAGCGAAACATTGCCCAGCCAAGGTTTCCGTTCGGAGCCGCTTGCGCTTAGTTGCATTACGTAGCGGTACATAAGGCTCTGTAATACAGAGCCCAAGTACCGACGAATGCAAATACTCCTCTTTGGAAATCCTTGTCCGAGCAATGTTATCAAGTGTTTTGATAGGGCTGAACGGCAGTAAGGCAGTAATTTGCCGGTTTTTGTAAACTTGACAAGGAATATTGGCTAGTTTAAACTGAAAAAGAAGTAGTTTAAAGTCGATTAAATTGCAATAATGCACATGATTTACGAAATAAGCGTAGCCTTATAATTAATGAAAAATAACTTGGTTATACAATGGGATATTATCTCACAAGTTTGCAGTAGAATCATGGGCAGGAATGGGAAAAAGATGAAAGAAATATTAAAAATATCACAGCATTTTTGGAGCTTATTCAAATCAAAAAATCGTTACATCTATATGGAAGCGCTTATGGCCATATATGATGAGTATCTATATAATGACTATTTTCTTACAAAGGAAACCTGTATACAGATTATAGCGGAGCATTTTGCAGACCGTATCGTAGATATTTCTGCTGATGATGACGAGCCGGATATGGATCAAATGGAACCGATGGCAACTAAGATTATGAATAGATTGATTCGTTTCACCTGGCTGAAAAAGGTGGAAGACTACAGTTCCTTTCGGACTAATATCGTAATACCGGATTATGCTTCCGTTTTCATAGAGGTGTTTCAGAAGCTGAATAATCCGGATGCCGGTGAAACGGACCTTTACATACAGAATATCTATACCAATATCTACTCCTTTTATTATGATAAGAAAGCTGGTATGGAGTTATTAAAGACGGCTAGCGTAAATACAACCAGACTTAATCGTTCACTACAAGACATGCTCCATAATATGGATCAATTCTTTGGTTCCCTATTAGATAAACAAAACTACGAAGAGCTTTTGCAGGAGCATCTAGATATCTATGTGGAGACCATTGTTAATAAGAAATATCGTCTTCTTAAAACCAGCGATAACTTCTATATCTATAAAAATGATATCAAAACACTACTTCGTGCAATCCGAGAGGATGAAAGTAGACTTCAGATATTAAAACATAAAATGACAGCAGAAGGGAAGAAGGAAGACGATATAGAGAATGAATTTATGGATCTTCTCTATGATATTGAACGAGGAATTCTCAATATGGAGAAGCGGATTGCACATATAGATACGGAGCATAGCAAATATGTGCGAGCAACCGTAAGCCGATTGGAATATTTGCTAAGTAATGACGACAATATCCAAGGAAATGTAATAGCGCTATTAAATCTCATGTCGGACGAGAACCGAGAGGACTTAATTTCAGAAGCAGCGAATGTAATACAGATTAATGATCCTACGATTATCTCACCAGACTCTCTCTATAAAAAGCGTGGGAAACGAAGGGTGTTCGAAGAGACGGTTGAACTAGAGGAACAGATAGAAGAAGAGCTTTCAAAAGAGGAAATTCTACAGATTAACCGAAGTAAGAATAGGTATAGCAAGGCTCAGATTGAACAGTTTATTCTTGAGCAAATGGACAATGGAATCTATAGTACCAAAGAGCATGCGATTAATTCGGATGAAGAGTTTGAACTTTTAATCCTTGCCTATGATTATAGTATTCGAAGAGGAAGCCCCTTCCGTGC
>JAAYSQ010000093.1 GCA_012523925.1 Clostridiales bacterium | reverse complement strand
ACTATGAAATTGTTACATAAACTTCAAGTTGATGCTAATAAATCAGCGCATATAATACATATTTCTATAGATTAATTTATTGAGAAAAAATTGTCTAAATCTCATAGATTAATCCATTAAAACGGAGTTTTATTAGTAAAATTAGTCAAGAGATGGTACAATGTTTCATAATTAAATAGATTTATTGACATTTCTATTCAAAATTATATTATTAACTTAGGTGCTGGATAAGCACAGTAAGGAGCATGTTATGAAAAGTGTTCTAATTCGTTTACAGGAATATGCAGGCCATGCAAGTGGGGCTGAAAAAGGAGTAATTAAATATTTGCTTGAAGAACCCGAGAAAGCTGTAAAATGCAGTGTACATGAGATGGCAGAAAGGACCTTCTCATCTGCATCGACGATTATTCGTCTTTGCCGAAAGCTTGGTTTTCAGGGATATAAGGATTTTCATAAGTCCCTGATCTATGAGGTGGCAGTTCGAAAGTCAACGAATGCAGAGAAAAAGAAAGAGATTAGCCGAGAAGATTCCTTAGAGGCAATTGTTGAAAAAGTAACCTATAAAAATATCTCATCCTTGGAAAATACGAAGAAACTAATCGATCTTCAAATGCTTGAAGCCTGCGTAGATCTCATTTGTAAATGTAGAACCATATGTTTATTTGGAATAGGTTCCTCCCTTTTAGTGGCCAAGGATGCCTATCTTAAGTTTTTAAGAATTAATAAACCCTGTCTGATTAGTGAGGACTGGCATGCACAATTATTGCAGGCGAAAAATATAACGAAGGATGATTTGGCGATTGCAATCAGTTATTCCGGTTTAACCGAGGAAGTTCTTAAGTGTGTAACAACGGCAAAAGAAAAGGGTGCGCCGATTATAGCAATAACTAGATTTGAAGATACGCCGCTGGCTAGACTTGCGGATTATAACTTAAGTGTAGCTGCAACCGAGTTTATATTTCGAAGTGGAGCAATGTCCTCTCGGATTGGGCAACTAAATATTATAGATATACTTTATACAGCCTTTATTAATAGACAATATGATACTAGCATTACACAGTTTCAGAGGACGCATATTGATAAACCTTTTAATAATGATTCTGAGTAAAAAGTTACATCTCTGGGATGATGGATAAGTGCACAAATAAGCAGCCTTAAAGGTGCTAAACGAAAGAAACAGGAGGGATATCGTGCTGGATTTAACAAAGTTAACAACCGAAACACGGAATAAAAATACAATGAATTTAGACTGCATGACACCATTAGAGATTGCTACCATTATGAATCAGGAAGATGAGAATGCTATAAGGGCAGTACGCCAGGTCCTTCCTGAGATAGCAAAGACAATTGAATGGTGTACCAAGACCCTTAATGATGGAGGGAGAATTATTTATATGGGGGCTGGTACCAGCGGTCGTCTTGGTCTTCTTGATGCAGTAGAGTGTCCACCAACCTTTGGTGTATCTCCGGATATGGTTATTGGATTAATTGCCGGAGGTGAAAAAGCATTTATCAAAGCGGTGGAGGGCGCTGAGGATAGTACAACTCTTGGTGAAAAGGACTTAAAAGAAATTCAATTAATTAGTAAGGATATTGTAATTGGAATTGCTGCTAGTGGGCGTACACCTTATGTTGTGCATGGGATGAAATATGCCAAGAGCATCGGTTGTAAAGTTGTAGCTCTCGTATGTAATAAAGGGTCGGAGATGGCAGAGAATGCAGATCTTGCTATCGAACCTATTCCGGGACCTGAGGTATTAAGCGGGTCTACTAGATTAAAATCCGGTACCGTTCAAAAAATGGTGTTAAATATGATTTCTACCGGAAGCATGGTTGGTATTGGTAAGGTATATCAAAACCTTATGGTAGATGTCATGCAGACGAATGAAAAATTGGTTACTCGTGCAGAAAATATCGTTATGGAAGCTACTGGATGCCATCGAATTACAGCCGAAGAGATGCTAAAGGAAGCAGGGGGAAGTGTAAAGCTTGCGATAGCAATGATCCTATTTCAATGTAGCAGGACGGAAGCAGAAGAAAGATTAAAGCGTTCTCATGGGCATATAAGACTTGCCCTTAACGAGATAAATTAAGGCAACAAAAAGGAGGAGGTTTACTATGACAAATTTAGAATTAGCTAAATTACTTGTAGATTTTATGGGCGGAAAAGACAATGTAACAAAGGCAGCTAATTGTATGACAAGACTCCGTGTAGAAGTAAAGGACGAAAGCCTTGTAAAAGAAGCAGATATTAAGAAAACAGAAGGTGTATTGGGGTACATCGCAGATGGCAAATCAATACAAATTGTATTGGGACCTGGAAAAGCGAAGAAGGTAACGGACATTTGTATTGAAGAATTAGGATTACCAAGAGTACAGGAAGGTACTGCAGATTGGAAGGATAACAAAGAGGCTATCAAATCCATGCAGAAGCAGAATCCTTTTAAGAATGTACTTAAAATGTTAGCCAATATATTTATTCCTCTGATCCCTGCAATTATTGCAGCTGGATTATTTAATGGATTGGCCAGTCTGATTACTACCTTACAAGGGCAGGAGATTCTCAGTAAGGAAGGTTTTTGGCAAGTAGTTCAATTACTATTTTCCCTAATCGGAGGAGGTTTCCTAGGCTACTTTGCAATCTATACCGGTATCAATTCAGCGAAACAGTTTGGTGCAACAGAGGCACTTGGCGGTATGATAGGTGCAGTATCCATAGGTGCAAATATCGTTCAGATATCTACCATCTTTGGTTTATACGATGCTGAGGTTCCGCTAAATTCTATTTTAACTACGGGTAAAGGCGGAATTATTGGTGTTATCGTAGGTGTATGGATTCTTTCAAAGGTAGAGAAGTTTATTAGAAAACGTATCCCAGATGTTCTTGACTTGGTAATAACACCATTCCTTTCCCTACTAGTTACTGCGATACTGTTTGTTTTCATAATCATGCCTATAACCGGATTTGCTTCCGATGGTTTGGTTGCCGTACTAAGCTTAATTATTAATTCATCCAATCCAGTTATCAGCGTTATTAGTGGCTATATACTATCAGCACTATTCCTACCGATGGTTCTATTGGGATTACATCATGGTCTAATTCCAATCTATGCAATCCAACTAGAAGCTATGGGTGGTGTATCTCTTTTCCCAGTACTTGCTATGGCAGGTGCAGGTCAAGTTGGTGCAGCATTAGCGATTTATACCGTGGCTAAAAGAGTGGACAATAAGCACTTACAGAAAGTTATAACTGGTGCATTACCGGCTGGTTTCCTTGGAGTAGGTGAACCATTGATCTATGGTGTTACTTTACCATTATTTAAACCATTCATCACCGCAGGCCTGGGAGCAGGTTTTGGTGGCGCTTATGTAATGCTTACTCATGTTCTGGCCAATGCTTGGGGACCATCTGGACTAGTAGCAATCGCGATTATGAAACCTGATAGTATGCTAAATTACTTTATCGGATTAGTAATTTCCTACATAGCAGGCTTTATCATTACAAAGTTTGTGATTAAGGATAGCGAAGTTAAAAATGTTTAATATATACCTACAATCGTATACTTCATTTAATATAGTTTCCCATTAGTCTTTGCAAGACAAAATTACATTTCTGGGGTGAATATCATCTTTCTCTGAAAGGAAATAAGATATGGTATTCACCCCAGATTTGTTTTATTTTTGCAGTAAAGAATATTATAAATTTCAAATTAATTACCGGACTTTATACAGCAACCAAAGGAAGGGGAATATGCGCATTTATATAAAGTGCTGGAACAGTGGTATATACCGGAAAATTAAATTATTGACTAATATTATGTTCGAAAATTTTCGAAAATACCTCTTCCAAACAGGACATACTTATGGTAAAATATAGGTATTAACTTCCTAGGGAGGATTTAAAAATGAAAAAACGTAGGACTTTGTTACTGATGGCAATTATGGTATTCATGTTACCGATTTTTTTAATGCCGAAGAAATTTGTTGCTGCTTCAGAGCAGGTTCAGGTTAACATTCATTATCATCGTTACGATGGTGATTATGATGGCTGGAATATCTGGTCATGGATTAGTGGCATGGAAGGGGCATCATATGAATTCAATGGGGAAGATGAATTTGGTATGATTGCAACCTACACTATGGAGATTGATGAAGGCACCGAAGAAATCGGCTTTATTGTACGTTACTCTACGGAAAGTAATGCATGGGAGCAGAAGGATTGCACGGAAGACCGTTTTATAAATTTGTCCTATGCGAAAGATGGAACCATTGATATCTACCTAGTACAAGGGGAAAGCAAATTTGGATATGGAGAAGATGAGATGAATATTGGACCAAAGATTATGGAAGCATATTTTACTGATGCACAAACAATTGAATTTAAGGTATCAGCGGCATTTGATAGTACAGATAATGGCGTCATTAGTAAGATTACAGTGAAGGATAAGGATGGAAAAGCGTATCAGATTTCTGATATATTCTCAGAGCAGGGGGCAGATGCTACTATGGCAGTGCTGACAATGCAGGAGAGAGCACCGATTGCGGGTAATTATACACTAGAGTTCGAGGGATATGGAAGTTTGGCGATATCTAGCAATCGTCTGTTTAATACGGAGGAATTTGAAAATACCTTTTATTATAATGGAGATGACCTGGGCGCAAACTGGACCAAGGAAAAAACTGCCTTTCGGCTCTGGGCACCTACGGCTTCGGAGGTGATTTTAAACCTTTATGAGACGGGAAATGGTAATGACCGGATTGAAAGTATTCCTATGGTAGCAGATGTAAAAGGAACTTGGTATCTTGAGAAGTTAGGAGATTTAAATGGTATCTATTATACATACTCGGTAACGGTGGATGGGAATACGAAGGAAGCGGTAGATCCCTATGCCAAGGCAGTAGGAGTTAATGGAATCCGTGGCATGGTTATCGACCTTGATTCAACCGATCCAGATGGATTTATAAATGAGAAAAAACCTGAATTCATAAATGCAACGGATGCTATCATCTATGAGCTTCATATTAGAGACTTCTCCATAGATAAAAGCTCTGGCATGAAGAATAAGGGAAAATATTTAGCATTTACAGAGAAGGGAACCACTTCGAAATCAGGTGTGAAAACTGGCTTAGATCATTTGGTGGATCTTGGTATTACCCATGTTCATTTACTTCCGGCTTTTGATTACGCAACCGTCGATGAAACAAGATTGATGAATCAGCAATTTAACTGGGGCTATGACCCAGAGAATTATAATGTTCCGGAGGGGTCCTATTCCACGGATCCACACCACGGGGAAGTTCGTATTAAAGAATTTAAACAAATGGTCCAGGCACTTCACGAGAATGGAATTCGCGTAGTCATGGATGTAGTGTATAATCATACTTCTGCCAGTGCTGATTCTAACTTTAATAAAATTGTTCCTGGATATTATTATCGTATGACGGAAGATGGACAGTTTTCCAATGCTTCCGGATGTGGTAACGAAACAGCATCAGAACGGGCTATGATGCGTAAATTTATCGTGGACTCAGTTGTTTATTGGGCAACCGAATATCATGTGGATGGTTTCCGCTTTGACCTAATGGGTATCCATGATATTGAGACTATGAATGCGGTGCGAGAAGCGTTAAATGAAATTGACCCCACTATTATTATATATGGGGAAGGTTGGACAGCAGGTGGATCGCCTTTGCCGGAAAGTGAACGTGCACTCAAGGCAAATATGTGCTCATTAGATAAAGAAATTGCCGCCTTTAGCGATGATATACGAGATGGCATTAAGGGAAGTGTATTTGAAGCAAAGGAGAAGGGCTTTATATCTGGGCGAGAAGGCATGGAAGAAACGATAAAGTTTGGTATTGTTGCTTCCACAGAACATAAACAGATCGATTATTCTAAGGTTAATTATTCTGGTTCGCCTTGGGCAGCGGAGCCATCTCAGACGATTACCTATGCCTCTGCTCATGATAATCTAACGCTTTGGGATAAACTTGCATCTTCCAATCCATCAGATAGTGAAGAGGATCGTATCAAGATGAATCTTCTTTCCAGTGCGATTGTACTTACTTCACAAGGAACGCCATTTTTCCAAGCGGGAGAGGAGTTTTTAAGAAGTAAACCTTTGGACGAAAGTGGCACCCTGTTTGATGAAAATAGTTATAAATCTCCGGATGCCGTTAATAGCCTAAAATGGGATCAAAAGAAGGCTTATCAGGAAGTTTATGATTACTATAAAGGACTAATTGCCTTCCGTAAGGAACATAGTGCTCTACGGATGACTAAGACTTCAGAGATACAGGAAAATCTATATTTTCTAGAAGGTTTGGATAAGAATGTGGTAGGTTACATAATTGGGAATTCTCCCAATGGAGAAAGTGCAGAAGAACTCTGTATCATCTTTAATGCCAATAAGAATGCTTCTACTGTAAAAATACCGGACGGAAATTGGAATGTCTATGTGAAAGGAAGGCAAGCGGGAACTGAAATCCTTGAGACGATTTCTGGAGGTGAAGTCCAGATAGATTCAATCTCAGCACTAGTGCTAGTGAAGGAGGATAAAACGAAGGATGTGTTATCGACTACGGAAATGGATGCATCTGAGGAGAACACAGCCACTGTTTCTGGTGAAGGAGTTGCCAAAAATAGCAGTAATCGAATCTTCTCTGTTTTGGTTATCCTAGCTGCCATAATCCTTAGTGCTGTTGGTATATACTTATCTGTAACAAAATATAAAAAAGATAAATAGGATAAGTAGGATAAGTAGAATAAATAGATTTATGTGATATTTATGTTTTTACTATATAAGTAATATAATCAAAATCTGAGTAAAAAGCTTAGATGGATAATTATAAAATGATTAATACAAATTAATAAAAAGTACTAAAAAGTATAAAGTACTAAAATTAATGCCTACCTATCAGTGATACTGATAGATAGGCATTTTCACATGTTTTAATAAAACTGAAATTTGGATAAATTTCACCTAACTGTAAATACAATATGGTAATTTTAACCCTACTGATTTATAATGAAGCATAGTTATATCAAATTGTTAATTATGCTCTTTGCTATAAGGGAGTTAAGGGGGATATAAAATGAAAAAGTACCAAGCGCACTTACAATATGCGCTAGTCCAAGCAGGAGTTTGGGGCTTATATGGTTCACTACTATGCTATGCACAAAATTATCTATTAAATAAGAATTTTTCTAATATTTTTGTTAGTGGTATACTGGGAGTAGCTTCAGTCTGCAGTGTTATATTTCAGATCATAGTTACTGAGTGGGTTAATAGAAGCAAAAGTATAACACTTATTAAGGTTATCATTGCACTATCGACGATTATTCTGTATGCTTGCGCCATTTTGCGATGGAAGTCAATTTCTAATGTTGCAACGGCAATAATCTATGCATTAGGAATTGTTTGCCTACAAATGCTTCCAGCCTTTGTAAACGCAATGGGAATGTCGGCAATTCAATCCGGTGGAAAGGTTAATTTTGGTTTTGCTAGAGGAATTGGGTCTAGTGCATATGCACTTGTTTCCTTTTTGGTTGGTAGGTGGATAATAACTGAGGGTTACGATGTAATTTTGTTTGTAACTATGGTGCTTTGTATAACTCTTAGTCATTCGAGTTTTATTTTTAATATAAATCATAGTAAGGTTACTATTCAGGAAGAGAGGACTGAAAATCTTGGGCTATTGCAGTTCTTTAGACATCACCAGAAATTCTCCTTATTCTTAATTGGCTGTATATTTTGTGCAATAAGTCATTCATTGACAACGAGTTATCTCTACCAAATCACAATCTCTAAAGGTGGTACTTCCGCTGAACAAGGGATTGCGGCTGCAATGGCAGCTCTTTTAGAGCTCCCGGCTATGTTCCTCTTTTTACCTATGGTAAAACGGGTGTGCTGTGATACATGGGTAAAAATATCAGGTTTGTTTTTCACACTAAAGGCTTTCTTTATTTTTCTTGCGCCAAATGTAGCTGGTTTATATGGTGCAATGAGCTTTCAGCTTCTTGGTTTTGCTTTGTATTCGGTTAGTTCGGTCTATTATGCGGGGAATGTTATTTCTCCCAAATATGTAGTACAGAGCCAAAGCTATCTGTTTGTTGCTTTTAACATAGGTGGAATTCTATCATTGATGATTGGTGGTCCGATTTTGGAGGCATTTGATATTCAAACGCTTATGTTGGTTGCCACTGCATTCGGCTTTGCAGGGTTTCTACTATTTTCACTAGGTACCGAAAAAGTTAAAAAGGTAGTAATATAGTAAGAAACGGAAATGCTTTATTTACTAAAACATCAGCAAGAGTTTCCAAGTCATAAAGTAACCCCCTTCGTTAGATAAAAAATCAAACGAAAGGGGTCTTCTGTTATCATTATCTCAGCTATTATGCTCCTTTATAAAGGTTTCTTAAATCTGTATAAAAATCAGGGTAGGAGATATTCACGCACTCCGAATCAAGGATTTTAGTATTTCCTTCCGCCATTAAACTTGCAACAGCAAAGGACATGGCGATACGATGATCAAATTTACTATCAATGATTGCTCCATGGAGCGGTTTTCCACCACGGATGATCATTCCATCTTCCGTAGCAACAATATCCGCACCCATCTTAGAAAGATTTTCTACCATAGTATCAATGCGATTTGATTCCTTAACCTTTAACTCAGAAGCATCCTTTATTATCGTTTCTCCTTTTGCAAAGCAAGCCAGAACTGCGATTACTGGAATTTCATCTATTAAGGTTGGAATAATATTACCATTTACTTTCGTACCATGCAGTTCACTATGCTTCACTACAATATCAGCCACCGGTTCGCCACCATGATCTACTACATTTTCAAGACGGATATTGGCGCCCATTTGTTTGCACACATGAATAATTCCATCCCTAGTCGGATTAATACCTACATTTTTTATAAGAATTTCTGAATTTGGGACAAGTAGTCCGGCTGCGATAAAATAGGCAGCGGAAGAGATGTCTCCCGGAACAACAATCTTTCTTCCGGTTAGACAGGGATTTGGAAGGACTGTTGCCGTATTACCGTTGGAATGGACAGTTGCTCCAAATTGACGAAGCATTCGTTCGGTATGGTCTCGGGAAAGGGAAGGTTCAGTGACGGTGGTTTCGCCATCTGCATAAAGACCAGCCAGCAGTACACAAGATTTTACTTGTGCAGAGGCTACTGGAGAATAATAGTGGATTCCGTTTAGACTTTGATGATTGATTATTTTACCATTAATCAGTAAAGGAGCGCAGTCATTATTCCCTATGCTTTCAATATCAGCACCCATCATTCGAAGTGGGGACATAATTCTTCCCATAGGTCTTTTCCGAATGGAAGCATCACCGGTTATGGTGGTGGTAAAGTTTTGACCGCTTAAAATTCCGGAGATCAATCGCATTGTTGTACCGCTGTTACCAACATCAAGAGTTTCTTTTGGTCGAGTTAATCCATGCAATCCCTTTCCATGGATTGTTACGGTACGTGATTTGGGCTGGTTAGTAATTTCAATACCTAATTGGCGGAAACATTGAATGGTGGAAAGGCAATCGGCCCCTTGCAGAAAGTTTGAAACTTCAGATCTTCCCTCAGCTAATGCACCGAACATAACGGCACGATGGGAAATGGATTTATCTCCCGGCACGGTAATTTCTCCTTTTAGTGGTCCAGCTTTATGATAAATCATGTTTTCTCTCCTTACCTTACGTAAATGTTATAATGAAAATGATTCAGTACGTTGACAGCTTTATCAGCGCTTTCTTGATCATAAAATTCGATTCGAAGAACTCCTTCTGCAAATTCTCTATTATGAATGATACCAATATTTTTAATACTAATCTGATTGACTGCTAATTGTGTCGCAATCGTTGCAATTGCACCAGCCTCATCTGTGATATCAAGATAGATTTCATAAACTCTTGCTAGAATTCCTTTTGCAGTATTTGGAATACTACTTCGATAATCACTGGCCGTATCAAAAATCTGATATAGATAATCTTCATCCTTCTGGGAGAGGGCGTTGGAGAATTCTTTTAAGGATTCTATGTAGTTATTCAGAAGCCTGCGGATACTTGTAGAATTGGTTAGGCAGATGTTTTGCCACATAATAGGGGAAGAGGAGGCGATTCTTGTGATATCTTTAAAACCTCCTGCAGCCAAAATTCTCATTTTCTCTGATTTGTCATCGGAATTACGGACAAGATTTACTAATTGCGCAGCGATGATATGTGGCAGATGACTAATTGTAGCTGTTATCTCATCGTGTTCCTTGGCTTCTAGAAGTACTGGAATAGACCCCATAAGTGAAACAATATGTTTTAACTTTGCGACTTTATCCTGTGATACTTTCTTTGTCGGCGTTAGGATATAATATGCATTTTCAAGAAGAAGTGCATAGGAATTATGGTATCCTGTTTTCTCAGATCCGGTCATCGGATGGCCACCGATAAACTGTGCTTCCAAGTTTAGTTGCTCAACTTCACTATGAATATTTCCTTTTACACTACCAACATCGGTTAGTATACATTCTGGTTTTATGATAGGTTTTAACTTATGAAGATAAGCAATATTAGCCAATACTGGTGCACATAAGAATATGATATCACAATCCGAAAAGCCTTCTTCAAGAGACTTTGTAACATTATTTAAAACTTTATCCGATAAGGCAGCTTGTAAATCTGAATTAGCTTTATCTGTATTATGATCATAGGCAATTAAACGTATCTTGCTATTAATATTCTTAAGTGCTCGGGCGATAGAGCCCCCAATTAAGCCCAAACCAATAAATCCAATTTGAAGGTCAGCAATGTTATGGCAAATGCGACCTTCGTCATTGGAAATACCCTGCACTTTATTTTTATTATTATTTGAATGAAAGACAGAATCCTGCATGAGGCCTCCTTTAAATTTTCTTTCCCATAAGATGTATAAAGGGCTTTAAATCTTCGGTGAGTTGCTCGAACTGTTCGAAGGTTAATGACTGCGGGCCATCGGAAAGAGCGCTAGAAGGATCTGGGTGGGTTTCTATCATTAATCCGTCTGCACCTGCTGCGATTGCACTTCTGGAAAGTGGGTTAACGTATGCTCTTACACCGCTTGCATGGCTAGGATCAACGATAATTGGAAGATGGCTTTTCTCTTTGATCACTGGTACAGCACTGATGTCAAGAGTATTCCGGGTAGCGGTTTCAAACGTACGGATACCGCGTTCGCATAGGACCACATTGGGGTTACCTTCTGCCAAAATATATTCTGCAGCATTAAGCCATTCATCTATGGTGGCAGAGAGGCCTCTTTTTAATAAAACTGGAAGACCAGTTTTTCCGACTTCTTTTAATAGGTAGAAGTTTTGCATATTCCTTGCGCCAATCTGAAGCATATCGACACATTTAACGGCGGCTTCGATAGCGGTAAGGCTAGTTACCTCACACACAACCGGTAATCCGGTTTCTTCTTTGGCTTTTTTCATGAATTTTAAACCCTCTTCTTCTAAACCTTGAAAGGAATATGGAGAAGTTCTAGGTTTAAATGCGCCACCTCGAAGGATATGAGCACCGGCTTTCTTGATAGCATGCGCCGTAGTAATAAGTTGCTCTTCGCTTTCAACTGCACAGGGACCAGAGAATGTAACAAAATTATCACCACCGATTTCTACATTGCCTACTTTTACAACGGTTGGCTCTGGATGAAATTTTTTATTTGAAAGTTTGTAACTCTCCGTTACTGCAACTATTTTATCTACCTCATCAAATGACTCTAAGTTTTGATTTTGTAGCTTGGTTTTATCCCCAACAACTCCGATAATCGTTACTTCCTTACCATCAGAAATATGAGCATCCAATCCGTTAGCTTCAATTAATTCTTTTATTTTTAGGATGGAGTCTTGTTTTGCACCTGGTTTCATAACTATAATCATATTTAAAATCTCCTTATTTGTCTTGTGAATTATTGTGTTTATAATAAAGTAGTATATCTATTATTATCAAAAAAGTTACATTATGTTTGACTTATCAATACAAGCTAAAATATTTATTTAAGTATACTCTCGATATTTTGATATGTCAATACTCTATTACTTTAAAGTGTTACGGTTTAAAGTGTGAAAATTAAATTTTTGTTAAAATATGATAAAACAGTTGTAATATTTATGTTATTCTTGTAAAATATACTTAGAAGCATTTCTATAGTGATTTCTAATATTTTATTGATGTAACAACACCCAGCTTTATGCGACGGATGCAATCCGATGGTGGGATCAGGCCACACTGGACTAGACACCAAATGAGATTAGCGTTTACAAACATTTAATATGACATCGTGAGCTTGACCTAAAATATTAGCTCGCTAGCTCCTGCTATTACTACTATAAAATGTATTGGAGGAATCAGTATGAATGTTTATACTTCGGAAAAGATAAGGAATGTTGTTTTGTTAGGCCACGGAAGCTGTGGCAAGACTACTTTAGTCGAAGCCATGGCGTACACAACAGGTATACTTAAACGTCAAGGAAAAGTTGAAGAAGGGAACACCATTAGTGATTACGACAAAGAAGAACAGAAAAGATTGTTCACAATCAGTACAGCAGTAGTACCAATTTTATATGAAGACATTAAGATTAATTTTTTGGATACCCCTGGATATTTTGATTTCGTTGGGGAAGTTGAGGAAGCACTTGCTGTTGCTGATGCGGCGGTTATCGTAGTTTCAGCTAAGGCAGGAGTAGAAGTGGGAACCATGAAAGCATGGGATTTCTGTGAAAAGTATAATTTACCAAGAATTTTCTTTGTAACAGATATGGATGACGATAATGCAAGTTTTCGTAAAGTAACTGAAAGGTTAACAGAGCTTTATGGTAAGAAGATTGCACCATTTCATATTCCCATTAGGGAAAATGAAAAATTCGTTGGTTTTGTTAACGTAGTAAAAATGGGTGGTAGAAGATTTACTACAGCAAGTAATTATGAGGAATGTGATATTCCAGAATATAGTAAGGAAAATCTCTCTCAAGTGCGTGAAATATTATTGGAAGCTGTAGCTGAAACCAGTGAAGAATTATTAGAGAAATATTTTTCTGGTGAGGAATTTACACAGCAGGAGATTTCACAAGCACTTAGAAATAATGTAATAGATGGCACCGTTGTTCCTGTAATGATGGGTTCAGGCCTGAATGCTCAGGGTACTACCATGTTATTGCAGGCGATTGAGAAATATTTCCCTAGTCCAGCTAAGACAAGCATAAAAGGAAAGAATGTAAAGACAGGACAAGAGGTCGTGGTAGATTGTGATGATAAGAAGCCGTTTTCTGCTAGAGTCTTTAAGACAATTGCGGATCCATTCATCGGTAAATTCTCCTTATTTAAAGTGTGTTCCGGTGTAATCAAATCGGATTCAACTATCTATAATGCGAATAAGGAAACTGAAGAGAAAGTTTCTCGTTTGTATGTATTAAGGGGTAAAGATCAGATTGAAGTTAAAGAACTTCGTGCTGGTGATATAGGTGCTCTTGGTAAATTATCGGATACTGTTACTGGAGATACCCTTTCAACGAAATCGGATCCGATTATTTATGATCCAATTACTGTATCTACACCTTATACCTATATGCGATTTAGGACAAAGAATAAGGGCGATGATGATAAAGTATCCCAGGCTTTGGCGAAACTCATGGATGAAGACTTAACGCTAAAGGTAGTTAACGATAAAGAGAACCGTCAGACATTACTATATGGTATTGGTAGCCAACACATAGAAGTGACTGTTAGTAAGTTATTGAATAAATATAAAGTTGATGTAGAAATAATGAAACCTAGAATACCTTATCGTGAAACCTTACGGAAAAAGGTACTAGTACAAGGAAAGCATAAGAAGCAATCCGGTGGACATGGTCAATATGGTGATGTTCATATCGAATTTGAGCCATCTGGAAATCTGGAAGAAGCTTTTGTATTCGAAGAGAAAATCTTTGGAGGTGCAGTTCCTAAGAATTACTTCCCGGCAGTTGAAAAGGGAATTGCAGAATGTGTTCTAAAAGGTCCGCTCGCTGGTTACCCAGTAGTAGGATTGAAAGCGACCTTAGTGGATGGTTCCTACCACCCAGTTGATTCCTCGGAAATGGCTTTCAAGTTGGCAACGATTCAAGCTTTTAAACAAGGATTTATGAAAGCTTCTCCTGCATTGTTAGAGCCAATTGTTTCTCTAAAAGTTATTGTTCCAGATAAATTTACTGGAGATATTATGGGTGATTTAAATAAGCGCCGAGGTAGAGTACTTGGTATGAATCCAATTGAAGGTGGTAAGCAGGAAATTGTTGCAGATATTCCTTTATCCGAACTTTATGGATACTCTACAGATTTGCGTTCCATGACCGGTGGAATTGGGGACTTCTCCTATGAATTTGCCCGCTATGAGCAAGCTCCATCAGATGTTCAACAAAAAGTTATAGATGAAAATATGAAGCAAGAAGAAGGAGCGTAATTTAAAAGGCAATGATTAATTAATATTATCCAATAGCATCGATTATGAAATCCTTTGGTAGTGATACACATTGGAGATCATAATCGATGTTTATTTGTGCAACTTAGAGAGATGGAAATTAAATCCTAGTATGATTATAGACATATTTGAGCATAAGAATAATAAATGACTTTAGTAAGATTTCCATGTAAAAAGTAATATCATTTTGTTGCATTAGAAACAGGATTAGTAGAAGTGAATTTGCTTATTAAAATATCTAATAGATAAGATACTTGAAATTCTGCCATTGTTTCGATATTATAAATGAGTGATTGTTATTAATAGTTACTATATTCAATTAATTACATACACCTAATCTCATGGGAGGAAAGAGTAAGTAATTATTTTAATATATTGCAGATAGTAATCCCAGATTATATCTACCAAATTATACGTTACGAAAAGGAGAGTATTTATGGAAAGATTCTTCAAACTTAAGGAAAACGGTACAAAAGTTTCTACGGAAATTACTGCCGGTATTACTACCTTCTTTGCAATGGCTTATATTATATTCGTTAATCCACAGATGCTTGAACAGACAGGGATGCCATATGGGGCAGTGTTTCTTGCAACAATCATAGCAGCTGTTATAGGCACATTGGTAATGGGACTATTTGCAAATGTTCCTTATGCACAAGCTCCTGGTATGGGACTTAATGCATTCTTTACTTTTACCGTTTGCTTCGGACTTGGTTATTCATGGCAGCAAGCATTGGCAATGGTATTTCTATGTGGTGTTATTAATATACTGATTACGGTTACGAAAGTTCGTAAGCTTATTATCAAAGCAATACCAGAAAGCTTACAGCACGCTATTAGCGCTGGTATTGGTGTTTTTATTGCTTACCTTGGATTATTAAATGTGGGAATAATTAATTTTGATGCTGGAATTCCAAGTCTTTCCTATTTTAATGACCCAGCTATACTTCTTGCTATTATTGGTATTATTATTACCTTGGTTTTACTTATATTAAATGTAAAAGGCGCCATTATGATTGGTATTATCGCAACAACTATTATCGGTATTCCAATGAACGTCACAAAGTTGGACTTTGATTCATCTATTGGAGTGGCAGAAGCTTTTTCACAACTAGGAATTACCTTTGGTGCAGCATTTAGTAAAGAAGGACTTCCTTCCTTATTTAATGATATTTCCAAACTTCCTACAGTTCTTATGACTATTTTTGCTTTTAGTTTATCAGATACATTCGATACCATTGGTACATTTATTGGAACTGGTAGAAGATCCGGTATCTTTGATGAAGCAGATGAAAGAGCATTAGAAGAAGGTGCTGGATTTAAGTCTAAGATGGACAAGGCTTTATTTGCCGATTCTATTGCTACAAGTATTGGTGCTATTTTTGGTACATCCAATACAACTACTTTCGTTGAGAGTGCTGCTGGTATTGGTGCAGGTGGACGTACCGGTCTTACTTCAGTAGTTACAGCTGCTTTATTCATCCTTAGTATATTCCTTGCACCGATTGTAGGTATTGTTCCTGACCAGGCTACTGCACCGGCTTTAATAGCTGTTGGAATTATGATGCTTTCATCTTTGAAAGAAATCGACTGGAGCGATTTAGATGTTGCAATCCCTACATTTTTTGCTAGTATTTTCATGGGATTAAGCTATAGCATTTCCTATGGTATTGCTGCTGGCTTCATCTTCTATGTAATTGTTAAGCTCAGCAAGGGTAAGGCAAAAGAAATCAATCCTGTACTATGGGTTTCAACTATATTATTTATACTTAACTTCATTATTCAGGCACAATTATAATAAAGAACTTTCAAATGTAAATATTACGATAATTATAAAACCCACCTTTCTATGGTGGGTTTTTTGATGCATAATAATAGTATAAACAATACTTAGGCAACATCCTAGTATCTCTTTTAAGCGATATAACTAGATTGTTCCATTCTACGTATTCCCAGTGCAATCCGTAGAAGCATATATACAACCAACCTAATAGAAAACTTCAATAAGAACTTAAAGCGTGGCACTAAACGTAAAGAACAGTTTCCAAATGAGGATTCTCTAGATAGATATGTTTGTAGTTATTGTATTGATTATAACCAAAAATTCGTTATCAGAATACATAAAGGTTTTGCAATGGCTCAAGCAGAATTATATGAAATGTTTGAAAACTAACAAATAAATACAAGGGGTAGTTTACACAAACTTCTTGACGCTACCTGCTATAATTCTATAGTTAGGAGGAATTAATTGATGACGACTATACCTCTTATATATTCGATTACAATGTTTACAAAATGGGGCAGTGGAAGAGTAGTTGTGAGGATAATATAAGAAAAATAAGAAAGCTAGCATAGTACCTTAGAAAGGGTATGCTAGCTTTTGAATTATATTTAAGATGGTTACGTTTCAAAACAGGTCGTGTTAATTGTTGAGTTATTTAATATAATCTTCTTATTAAGTACACATAATGTTTATTTAAATATTATTTCAACTAGTTGTTATCTACCGTTTCTTCATCTTTCTCACCGATGGAAAGCAGGAGATTTAATACGATACCAACAATGGATGCGGTAGCCAAGGCTGGGATCTCTATTCCAAACATAGGGATCATTCCGTTACCTGTAAATCCGTAGGTTCCACCTAATCCAATGATGAGTATGATTGCAATTATCGCTAAATTCTTAGATTTGAACATATCTACTTTACGATCCATCATAATCGCAATACCCTGAGCTCCTATAACACCATATAGGTATATGGAAAGTCCTCCAATTACTGCTGTTGGGATGGAGTAGATTATGTTAATCAATGGTGTGATGCAGGAAATAATCATGGTGATGATTGCCGCAGCGATTAGTACTGGTATAGAGAAGACCTTAGAAATTGCCATTGTACTAATATTCTCACCATAGTTTGTACCAGCAGGACCACCGATGAAACCAGATATGATATCACCAAGACCATCACCAATTAAATTCAATCCAAGTTTGTCAGCAATATTATATTTTTTCTTACTGCCTTTTTTCTTAGCTAAATCATTAACATAGATATCTAGCTGGTAGATATGTGCGGTAGACTCTGGAATTGTTGCGATTGCAATCGGCATAATCGCAGCAACAGCAGCCCAGGATGGTTTAGGTAATGTAAATTCTGGTATGGATAAAATTCCTTCTGATTGAACTGTATTAAATACTATAAAAGGAACACCAGAAACCTTTCCGATAATGGCTGCTGCTATATAACCCGTAAAAAGACCAAAAAGAATAGGCAACTGAGATAGCCTGCCCTTCAAATATACGGAATATATAATTGTTGAAAATAAAGTGATCATGGAAATAATCCATGCCATATTCTGTGCTAATGCTGTATCATAACCTGTTGGAACAGCTGCTGCATTCTCAAGTGCATTTTTTGCAAGAGATAAACCGATAATAATTGCAATACTTCCAGTTACAGTAGGTGGAAGGATCTTATCAATAGTTTTTCTACCGGTTTTTTGAATGAGTAAACCAGCAACGATAGAAACTAAACCTGACATTATAATACCAAATTGTGCAATGGAGATTTTATCGTTTAGACCTAAACTGGAAAACTGTTCTGCCCCCATAATAGAAGCAATAGCTGCGATATAAGAAAAACTGGAACCATAGTAGAGAGGAATCTTTCTCCCTGTAATAAGAATGAAACAAAGAGTGGAAAGACCACTAGCAAAGATTGTTGTTGAAACGTGAAAACCAGTAATTAATGCAACTAATACGGTTGCTGGGAACATTACAACAATTTGCTGCAATGCAAAGAAGATAAGTTCCACAAACGGTGGACGTTCATCAGGCAAATAGCCGACGGGTTGTTTCTTTAAAGACATAATATTCTACCTCCTGAGATTTTTTATATTTAACCACATTTTAGCCGATTTGTAAAGAGGGAATTTGAATTATTTTTTAAATAAATTAAATAATCACAAAAATTTAAACACTTTTTACAATAAATGTATTATTAAAACGAATATATAGATTCGACAAATCAGCTTAAATTATTCTAATAAGGATTATTGATAAGCACAGCGTGAGCCAAAAATCTTTGTTTTCAGTTTCTATGTGCTAAATACGAAATCTTATCCATATTTCTTTGAATTGATTTCCAC
Organism: Clostridiales bacterium; assembly: GCA_012523925.1. Classification (GTDB taxonomy): domain Bacteria; phylum Bacillota; class Clostridia; order Lachnospirales; family Lachnospiraceae; genus Mobilitalea. The sequence goes on along the minus strand of JAAYSQ010000093.1, from coordinate 15,616 downwards.
CTATGGTATACTCTTTTCAAGGTACTGCATATCTTTTATATTACAATGTGAACCGTTTCAGGATTGTAGACGTCTAACATTATGATAGCTAATGTAAAAGTAGCTAATGTAAAAGTGCCTAGGTTTAGCTGGCAGAGTTGAATCGACATAGACGTCAAAGATTATTAAAGTTACTTTATGAATAGGGCATCAAGAGCCTTTAGTAGGCTGTAATCATATTATTGATTAAATTTGATTTTTCATACATTTATCAGTACTTGGTTTTGCAACTATTCAAATATTATGACTGGCAACTTACAATATCTAAGTAATTGCCTAGTATATTCCTAATGGAGGGAGCGAAATGAAACAAAATAAGAAAATACTAGCAGGTTTAGAGCAATTATCCGGCACAATTACCCGGTTCCCCTTAACAATACTGCTATTAGTCTTAATTGCATTGATTAATGGAATAGAAATCAACAATAGTTTTGATCAATATTCCAAACTATTATTTACTTTCGTACTTGGAGTCTTTATTAGCCTGGTTTCGCAAGTTATTTATGAAAGATTTTTTGATAACTCTGGTATTAGAAAACTACTAATGGCTGGAACGATAATTATTACAGCTGGATATTATTTTATAATATCATCGAAAGATATCTTTACTACGGTGTTTACGATTAGAATGGGCGCTGTTTGGTTTGTTTTATTAATTGCTTTTCTGTGGATTCCTACGATAAAGAGTAGTTTTTCCTTTAATGAAAGTTTTCTCGCCTTATTTAAAGCATTTTTCCTAGCAGTATTCTATTCCAGTGTATTATTTATTGGTGTTAGCCTAATTATAATGGCAATCGATTTGCTTATTGTAACCGTTAACGGTGATACAATACCACATGTGGCAAACCTGATCTTCTGTATCTTTGCTACTATATATTTACTATCAAACCTTCCGCTCTTTAATTATGATAAGGAAGGAGAAGTAGCACAGGAACAAGAAATACAAGTTTCCGTTTCAAAATTCTTAAAAAACTTAATTTCCTATGTCATCATTCCAATTACTGCAGTTTTTACATTAGTCTTATTGCTTTATGTAATTATGAATATTACTGGGAAGTTCTGGACAGATAACATGCTGGAGCCAATGTTAGTTAGTTATTCGATTACTGTAATTATCGTATATTTACTTGCTTCAAATATACAGAATAATTTCGCAAATATTTTTCGAAATTTATTTCCGAAAGTTCTGGTACCAATCGTATTATTTCAGACCATTGCGTCCGTTCTAAAAATTGGAGAGGCAGGATTTACCCATGGTAGATACTATGCAATTCTTTTTGGAGTTTTTGCAACCATTGCAGGTATCCTATTTTGTTTTGTACCGGTCAAGAAAAATGGGCTAATTGCACCTATTCTTATTGTCCTATCACTCTTATCGATTGTTCCTCCTGTGGATGCTTTTACAGTCAGTAGGAAGAGTCAGATACGAAGACTAGAAGATACTCTTATGAGAAACAACATGTTGCAAGATGGTAAGCTTAGCCCAAATACATCGATAGTGGAAACAGACCGGGAAATTATTATTTCATCTGTACAGTACTTAAATATTATGGGATATACCGAAGACATCGTATGGTTATCATCCTATGCTAATAATAAAGATTTTGAAAAAGAGTTCGGTTTTCCTCAATATGACTATATAAGTAAAGATGATAATACGATATATCTGCATCGGGAGTCTAATGCAGTTCCGATTACCGGCTATGACATTATGTTGCATACTAATCTTTACTTCAGCCCGGATGAGCGAGAAATTGGAAACTTTGTTAAAGATGATAGGTCATATCGTTTAGTTCTACAAAACCAAGCGGATGATAAGCACAGTATTCTCCTTTTTAATGAGGAGAATATGGAGTTACTTGCCTTTGATATCCAAGAGATTGTAGATAGGGCAATCACTCTCCATGAAGAAATGGAAAGTTTAACCTTGGAGCAAGCAAGTTTTACGCAGGAAAATGATGTAGCAAGAATGACCCTAGTGGTGGAAAATATCCATATTAACAATTACACCGGCAGTATGGATGAAAAATATGTGGATATCAATACCTATATATTAGTTACGTTAAAATGATGTCATAAGTTCAGATTTGATGATAAATCAATTATATTTAATGTTTAGATATCTAATTTAGACCTCGGATTATGGTAATTAAATTGCCACCTTTCGAGGTCGTTTTTGTATACTCCAACCTATCACTATAAGTAATAGTTGATATTAGTATAAAGAATTTGACAAATCTTATTGACTTTATTATACTTTTTAAAATCAATACATATTAATAAGATAGGATTTGTAGGAATGCAAAAGCGTGATGTCTTAGTCAGAAAGAATATTGACAAAATTTATATTAAAAACAGTAGGAAACAGTAGGAAAATTGTAAATGTGGCTTTTGAAACTTAATCGTATAACATTGAAAAATAGCTGAAGGAGGATTATAATATAATGGATATTTCAACCATTTGTATACATGGTAGTGTTAATCGCAAAGACCCTACCGGTTCCGTTACGGTTCCAATTTATCAATCTGCAACTTTTGCTCATCCAGGTGTTGGTATAAGTACAGGATATGATTATTCTCGTGTCCAAAACCCGACCCGTGAACAGCTAGAGAAAGTAATAGCAGAATTAGAAGGAGGAGTCGATGCTATGGCATTTTCCACCGGAATGGCAGCGATAACTGCTATGATGGAGCTATTTAGAATAGGTGATCATATTATTGCATTGAATGATTTGTATGGTGGATCAGTCAGGTTATTTCGAACAATATCCGAGAAAAATGGATTAACATTTACCTTTACTGATATGGCGGATCTGGCAAGCGTGGAAGCTTTAATTAAGCCAGAGACAAAAGCAATCTTTATAGAAACTCCTTCGAATCCAATGATGCAGGTTACGGATATAGCTGCTCTAGCGAATATTGCTCACAGCCACAACCTGCTTCTAATAGTTGATAATACATTTTTAACCCCGTATTATCAGAATCCAATTACCCTTGGTGCAGATATTATTATACATAGTGGAACGAAGTATCTCTCTGGCCACAATGATACTTTAGCTGGTTTCCTTATTGCAAGAACAGAGGAACTGGCGGACAGATTAAGAGCTATATATAAAACTATAGGTGCTTGCCTATCTCCCTTTGATAGTTGGTTAATGATCCGTGGAATAAAAACCTTGGCTGTACGAATGGATCGGCAGCAGGCCAATGCAATTGCACTTGCCAAATGGTTGTCGAAACATCCAAAGGTGAAAAAGGTATACTATACAGGAATGCCAGAACATCCGGATTATGCTATCTCTGTTAAGCAATCTAGGGGATTTGGAGCAATGATTTCCTTTGAAGTAGATTCTGAGGAGACGGCGGTTAATCTCTTGGAAAGGATGAAACTCGTTCTTTATGCAGAAAGTCTTGGCGGTGTTGAGACCTTAATTACTTATCCTATGTTACAGACCCATGCAGATGTGCCGATTGAGGAGCGGGAAACCTTAGGAATTAACGAGAAATTATTGCGTTTATCCGTCGGCCTTGAAAATGTAGATGATTTGATTGAGGATTTCAAGCAGGCACTAAAATAATAAAATTAGTAACAATTATGGAAACCTCGCCTTGGCTATAGGCAAATTAACGGTTCCTATCTCCAATTTTTATATAATCTTTGCAAGTTGAAGAAAGGTATGGTAATAATATGAATTACAATTTTGATAAAATAATAGATCGCAGCGGCACCAATTCCATAAAATATGATTTCGCTGTAGAGAGAGGAATGCCTGCTGATACAATTCCTCTCTGGGTAGCAGATATGGATTTTCAGACAGCTCCGGATATAATAGAAACTCTTGTGGAGGCTGCAAAGCATGGAATTTATGGTTATACAGACACGAAGAAGGATTATTTTGAAGCGGTTTATCATTGGTATAAAAATCGCTTCCACTGGGAAACAAAGGAAGAGTGGATAGTAAAGACACCAGGTATAGTATTTGCAATTGCTATGGTGGTAAGGGCACTTACGAAAGAGGATGACTCGATACTAATCCAGCAACCGGTATACTACCCATTTTCCCAAGTAATCTTGAAGAATAATCGCAAACTTGTCAATAATCCATTAATTTATGAAAATGGTGGATACCATATTGATTTTGATGATTTCGAAGCAAAGATTATCAAAAACAAGGTTAAGTTATTTATCCTATGTAGTCCGCATAATCCAGTTGGTAGAGTATGGAGAGAAGAGGAACTTACCAGGCTTGGTGATATTTGTATGAAATATCAGGTTAAGGTAATATCAGATGAAATTCATGGCGATTTTACGTATCCTGAAAATGTACATACCGTATTTGCAAGTATTAAGAAAGAGTTTCTAAATAATTCTGTTATTTGTACGGCACCGAGTAAGACTTTTAATCTAGCAGGACTTCAGGTCTCAAATTTATTTGTGGCAAATGAAGAGATGCGCCAAAGGATATGTGACGAAATAGAACGCAGTGGTTATAGCCAGTTAAATACCATGGGATTAATTGCATGTCAGGCTGCTTATGAAAAGGGCATGTTTTGGCTGGAAGAACTGAAAACTTATCTAAAAGGCAATTTGGATTTTATCCGCAGTTTTTTATTAGAAAACATTCCACAGATTAAATTGGTAGAACCCGAGGGGACCTATCTGGTATGGTTGGATTTCAGAGATTTAAACCTGAATGAGAAGGAATTAGAGAATTTGATTATAAATAAGGCGAAATTATGGTTAGATAGTGGCACTATGTTTGGTGAGGAAGGAAGTGGCTTCCAAAGAGTCAATATTGCATGTCCGCGGGCTACTTTAGAGAAAGCTTTCCAACAATTAGCCTCAGCTATTAAGGAATAATGCAAGCGAAGTTAAATATTATTTGACAAACTCAAACCTTTAACATAGAATGGTAAAGGTTTGAGTTTTTACACTTAAATATCAATAGTAAAACTATGGTGTTGATGTTTGTTGATGTTTTTTGTTAATAATCTTTATAATTGACAGAAAAGTGTTGATAAATATCAGATATATTTTAAACAATGTGGATAATATTTATAAATTCCGCTTTGTTCATTGACAGATAGCTATACCTGATGTAATATATTAAAGTAATAGAGAGAATTATTAATTGGATTCACTTTTATAATTAAATAATTAAGACCTCACTAATGGTGAGGTAGAGGTTGCAGTATTTAACAGTCCGTAAAAGAGCCTGAGAAGCGATGAGGTTACGGAGAAGGAAATACTGCCGAAGTGTATAATATACTCGATATTATATACTGGGACTACAGTTAATAGCTGTAGTACTGTCTCAATAAGCAACCCAGCTTATTGAGTTGTGCTATCTCATTAGGGAAGGAGGACTTAGGACATTAGCAACCTGAGGATTTCTCAGGTTTTTTTATATATTGAGATAGGGTTGATGGAATCCAAGTGATCTCTAAGATTAGATGCAAGCTATCTCTAAGATTAGATGCAAGTCATCTCGGTATAGAGCTGTTGTATTGCGTATTGTAGCGTAGTACGGAATGCGAATACCCGAGTTTACTAGGATAATATAATTTGATTTAAGAAAGGAGAACATTTATGAACAGAAAATTAGCAACATTAGTTATGATGATGTTATCTTTCGTATTGGTTTTCGCAGCTTGCGGAAAGAAGGAAGAGAACCCAGGAGGCAATGAAACTACTAAAGATAATACAAATAAGGAAACAACAGAAGGTAATACAGATACATCCGATAACAATACTTTTAAAGTTGGTCTTGAGGCAGGATATGCACCATTTAACTGGACACAGATTGATGATTCCAATGGAGCAGTTCCAATTGAAGGTAACGCCGAGTTTGCTGGTGGTTATGATGTTGAAATTGCTAAAAGGATAGCAGAAGGCTTAGGAAAAGAATTGGTTATTGTTAAAACAGAATGGGATGGCTTGGTTCCAGCACTATTATCCGGCAAGATTGATGCAATTATCGCAGGTATGTCCCCAACTGAAGATCGTAAACAGACAATTGATTTTACAGATATCTATTATAAATCTGATTTAGTTATGGTTGTAAAGAGGGGAAGCGAATATGAAAATGCAACTTCTATCCAGGATTTCTCTGGAGCAAAGGTTACTGCGCAGTTAAATACCTTCCATTATTCCGTAATCGACCAAATTGAAGGTGTAAAGAAAGAGATAGCTTTAGATAATTTTCCTACCATGCGTGTTGCCTTAGAGTCAGGAACTATTGATGGATATGTATCCGAACGTCCAGAGGGAGTTAGTGCTTCTTCTGCGAATGATAACTTTGTTATGGTTGAATTTGAAGACGGTTTTGTAACCTCTGAGGAAGATACTGCAATCGCAGTGGGTGTGAAAAAGGGTAGTGAACTTACTGCGAAGATTAATGAGATCTTAGCTGGCATTTCTGAGGAGGAGCGCCAGGAAATTATGGATCAGGCAATCCTTAATCAACCATCCGCTCAGTAATAATCTAGAACTTAGACTTATGAGGCTGTTCCAAAGCCTGTTTACAATCATTTGGACAGCCTCATATTTATGCGAAGGTTACAGCTTTATTTCCACCTTGTTTGAATATCAAAATTACCTTGTTTGCATTGGAACAATTATATTTATCAGATACATAGATAGATGATCTGGTGAAAACTAGAATTGATATGCTTTAAAAGGGAATATAAACTGGATAATTTTGATTTTTAAACAAATACAAGAGAAAATTGAAAAATAAAACATAGTAAATATAAACATACAAATAGAAAGGTAGTGTAATTTATGACTTGGGGGTTGATTTTAGATATATTCAAAACCTACTGGCCGATGTTCCTTCGAGGAGCAGGCATGACACTCTTTATTTCCGTCATAGGAACCGTGGTAGGCACTATTATCGGTTTATTGATTGGAACAATACGTACGATTCCGACACCAGATCGTGGACCAAATAAAATACTTCTTAAACTTGTAAACTATATTTTAACAGCATATGTGGAATTCTTCCGAGGCACTCCCATGATTGTGCAAGCCTCTGTTATTTATTACGGAGCTCCTTTATTCCTTGGAATTGATATGGATCGAATCTTTGCAGCGCTTTTTATTGTATCCATTAATACTGGTGCATATATTGCTGAGATTGTTCGTGGAGGTATTATATCGGTTGACAAGGGGCAATTTGAAGCAGCTCATGCCATTGGTATGAACCATGTTAAGACCATGCTTCACGTAGTATTGCCACAGGTAATCCGTAATATTCTTCCTGCGGTTGGTAATGAGTTCGTAGTTAATATTAAGGATACCTCTGTGTTAAATGTAATCTCTGTAACTGAGTTGTTCTTCCAGTCAAAATCCATTGCAGGTAATAACTTTAGATATTTTGAGACTTACTTTATAACCAGTATCATTTACTTAATCATGACGATTACCGTAACACGTATCTTACGTATTTTAGAAAGAAAATTAGATGGACCAGACAATTTTACAGTCATTCCAGGTAACCAAATGCAAGTACAAAAGCCTGAGGATGCAGTAAAACGGAGAGATGCATTGAAACAGTAAATAGTGAGAAAGGCGTGGTTATATAATGGGTAATGTAATAGAAGTTCAACATCTAAAGAAATCTTTCGGATCCAACGAAATTTTAAAAGATATCGATTTTTCTGTTAAAAAAGGGGAAGTGGTTTGTATCATTGGTCCTTCTGGATCTGGTAAATCAACGCTTCTTCGTTGTATTAACTTACTGGAGAAACCCAGTGGTGGAAGTATTATTTATAATGGGCAAAATATTTTAGATCATAAGCACAATATTTATGATTACCGGACTAAGCTTGGAATGGTATTCCAGCAGTTTAATCTGTTCAATAATCATGATGTATTAAGTAATTGTGTGGTTGGGCAGACAAAGGTACTAAAGCGGTCTGTTAAGGAAGCAGAAGAAGTAGCGATGAAATATCTAAATGTGGTTGGTATGAGCCAATATATAAAGGCAAAGCCAAGACAGCTGTCCGGCGGTATGAAGCAGAGGGTTGCCATAGCAAGAGCCCTTTCTATGGAACCAGATGTAATGCTCTTTGATGAACCCACATCAGCACTAGATCCAGAGATGGTTGGAGAGGTTCTATCAGTCATGAAGAAATTGGCTAAAAGTGGACTTACTATGTTAGTAGTAACCCATGAGATGCAATTTGCAAAAGAGGTATCTGATCGAGTAGTATTTATGGATCAAGGAGTAATAGTTGAGGAAGGAACACCTGAACAAATCTTCGATAATCCTAAGCAGGAAAGAACGAAAGAATTCCTAAGTAGAGTAGCTAGATAAGTTAATTTATATTGAATATAAGGAGCGCCAAATGATTTTAGAAATTAAAATTGTTTGGCGTTTTTGTGTGCGCCCAGCATAGGCGCAATCTAATGGGTTAAAGTCACTAGTCTGCCCTAGTAGTGGGAAAGACTGAACAAATAATCAGCTACCTTCTACTCGATTTATTAAATGTGGGTTTATTATTTTCTTCTATAATATATATTTTATTCTTTTACATGCATATATTAGAATAAAGATTATAATTGAGGTTTTTTATGATTATACATGTAGTGCAACCCGGTGAAACAGCATATTCGATAGCAGAATATTACGGAATATCAATAGATTGGTTAATTAGAGAAAATGGAGTAGCGGTGCCGGAAGAACCGGTTGTTGGAAATACTTATGTAATCTTATTTCCAGAAGTAGTCTATACAATACAGGAGGGAGATACACTGGAAGGGATTGCAAATATGTTCAATGTTACGGTTATGGAACTTTTAAGAAATAATACCTATCTGGCGGATCAGGAAAATCTATTTGTCGGTGATACTTTAGTAATACGCTATACAGATACAAGAATCGGCCAAATAGCGGTCAATGGTTATGCCTATCCCTTCATCAATCTAAATACACTGAGGAAAACGCTACCCTTCTTAACGTATTTAACAATATATAGTTATACAATTACCCAAGAGGGGGAATTGGTTGATATTGAAGACGAACCAGTAATTCAAATGGCGAAAGACTATGGGGTCGCACCCATTATGCTATTGCTATTGGAAGATATGGTGTATATGGGGAATACCTTTATTAAGAGCCTCCTTATGAATATGGAAGTTCAGAATCAATTTATAGAAAATATCATTAATGTTATTGAAAGAAAAGGATATATGGGATTAACTGTTGATACACCATATATTTATCCTGAATTTAGGGGAGCTTATATTGGATTTATGAATACACTTACGAAACGGTTAAAGGAAAGAGGCCTGATTGTTTTTAATTTATTAAGTCCCAGTTCTTTTGAGCTCATTACTGAGTTCATATATTCAGTACCAGAAATTACAGAATTAAGTTCAGTTGTCGATGGTACCATTTTATTAACCTTTGGACTAGCATCAATTAACTATATTCCTACGGTGGCTATTAATTTTCAGACCAGGGAGGAAATTGTTTCATTATTGACATCGCGTATACCTCCTGAAAAACTTCAAATTGGAATATCCACGATAGGATATCGCTGGCAGTTGCCATATCAGGCAGGCGTTTCTGTAGGTAATGCAATTTCTAATACAGGTGCAGTACAGATAGCACGTGATTTTGATATAGCAATTCAGTATGATGATATAACAGAATCAGCATATTTCGTTTATGAAGAATCGGGAAGGGAATACTTAGTACGGTTTGTGGATGCAAGAAGTGCCCATGCATATTTGCAATTGGCAAACCAGGAAAATGTATATGGTATTGCTGTTTGGAATATCATGGAATACTTCTATGATTTTTGGCTTATTATAAATTCCCTATATGAAATAATAAAAATAATTTAATTATTTAAACAAGTTTGGTGATACCTAAGAGAAGAATGAAATTGCAGGACAAGCTATATTTAAGCTTAAAATTTGGTTAAATCAATTGTAAATAGAGGTATAATAATAAAGAAGGAATTTTATTCTAATGAGCTACATTTACAAATAAATTTATGGTAATATTTATAAAAGACCAAGATGTATCCAAGTATAATATAAAGGCATGTAAAATGATAAACAAAAGGGAGTAAAAGCATGGAAGGATTAAAAGAGATTACCATAGGTGAACTACAAAATAAATATCTTAATAAAGAATTATCTATTAAAGAAGTAGTAGAGGCTTATATAAAGCGTATAGAGAAGTATGACCAAGGGGAGAAAGGCCTCAATAGTGTATTAGAGATCAATCCAGATGCCATTAGGATTGCGGAAGAGCTTGATAAGCAAGGGCAGGGGAAGAATCAGCTTCTATATGGTGTACCGATTATGTTAAAGGATAATATTGCTACTGCAGATGGTATGCATACATCTGCCGGCTCTCTTGCGCTGGCCGATTCTTATGCGACAGATGATGCTGATATAGTTAAGAAGTTACGTCAGCAAGGTGCTATTATTATAGGGAAAACCAATATGACGGAGTTTGCCAATTTTATGACAAAGAACATGCCTGGTGGCTATAGTTCTAGAGGTGGCCGAGTAATTCATCCCTATAATCCAGGAAAGGATCCTTCAGGTTCCAGCACTGGTTCGGCCGTTGCGGTTACAGCCAATCTATGTACGGCTTCGATAGGAACAGATACATCCAATTCGATCGTTGCTCCAGGCTTGTCCCATGGAATCGTTGGCTTGCGACCATCAACTGGAGTTCTTAGTCAGAAAGGTATCATTCCGATTAGCTTTACCTTGGACACGGCAGGACCATTTACCCGAAAGGTTGAGGATGCAGCAACGATGTTTGCTGGTCTTACCAATACCCCTATTGTGCAAGGTGACTATAATCTAAGAGGAAAAACCATAGGCTATAATGAATGGAATATGGACAAGTCATCGAAGGATACCATAGCAAGAACGGAAGAAGTTATAAGAGAACTGGAGAAGGCAGGAGCTATTGTTAAGAGGGTATATATTGCAGATACACCTCATATTCTTAATGTTATGAAATACGAGTTTAAATATGGCATAAATGAATATCTAGCTAAGTATACGAAGGATGCTTCAATACGCAGCTTAGAGGATATCATAGCATTTAATATTAAAAATAAGGAGAAGGCATTAAAATATGGCCAGACCCATCTTGTAGATTCGCAGAAAAACACCTCTGGTTCTCTGAATGAGAAATTATATCAAGTGATATTAAAGGACCGGGAAGAGAGTAAGCGAAAGATCCGTGCAAAGCTTCAGGATGTGGATTTTTGTATTATGTTAAGCTATAGCAGTATACTTATGTACACCGGACTACCAGCAATCACTATCCCATGTGGATTAGGGAAAGACAATATGCCTTTTGGCATTCAGATGACAGCTCTTACGGATGAAAAACTAATAAGAAATGCATTCGCTGTTGAGAAAATCGTTGGACAGAGAGTGAAACCCCTTTAAAGTTTTGTGCTTGTTAAATTTATACAAATATTAAATAAAATATCGTAAAAGATTTTTTTGTGTCACATATTTACAAATTATGTATTTTGGTGTATTATGTATACATCTTACATTTCTATATATGAAAAGGGCGCAATAGCCCTTTCATATTTCATTAATTCTTCTTGATTCTATTCATCTTACAATAATCCATAATAACATCAATACGTTGTTTTTTATTCTACATTTGATAAAAGTAAAAGGGGGTACGATGGTGAAATTAGCATTCTGGAGCAATGCTAACAAATGCGGTGTTACATCAAATTTAGCTGCCATTAGTGTGGCAAGTGTAATACGATTTCCTTATAAAATAATATCTTTGGAAAATCATCTTAGTCCGCATAATTTAGGCTGCGCTTACAAAGGAAAACCAAAAGCTGACATGATTTATGAAGTCGGTACGAATTATTATGAGGGAGGAGGTAGTGAGGGGCTTATAAGAAAAATTTATCGTGGATGTTATGGTGGTAATGTCCTCCATGATTATGCTCAAGAAATTATTAATGAACATTTATACTATATCCCTCAAAGTCAAGTTATTCATAGCGAGCAATTCGATTATGAATTTAATCATTGCATTCATCCAATCTTTCAGCTCATTGACGAATTTGCAGAGGTAAGTTTGATCGATACAGCCAGTAATAATGTTTTAAGTTCTAAGACGGTCCTTGAAGAGGCCGATCTCATTGTTGTTAATCTTTATCAAGATCCTGTAATATTAAAGGATTTTTTCTCTAGATATTCTTCGCTTTTACCCAAGGCAATTATTTTAATTAGTAAATACAATCGTCGTTTTCCATTTAGTATGAAAAGGATTTCAAAGATATATGATTTCCCTCTGGAGCGTATATTTCCAATTCCATATAATGAGGTATTTGGTGCCTCTGTACATCTTGGTAGTATTGTAGAATTCATCTCTAGTAATTATTATTGTTCGAGAGAAAATCCAAATTATTTTTTTATTCAATCCATTAAAAGAGCGGCATATGGGATGATGAAAGCTGCTCAGAGTATTACAAGAGAAAGAGATGAAGAATTAAAGGAGTTGGAACTGTGTGGTCAATGACCTTGTTACGAATATTTCTATTACTTTCAATTGGGATCTGGCTTTATCAGTTTCTATTATTTATGGATGGTAAAAGGGAAGGTATGCGATTAAAGGTAAGAAAGAAACCAAGAATTTTGTTACCTGATCATTGGTATGAAAAGAGTAGAAGGCTGTATTTTATGATATTAACCCTTCTTATTATTTTATGCTTTATTTTTATTAAATTTAAAGTAAGAGGTGTTCTATGGTAATTCGAAGAAAGTTAAAAAGATCAACCAGGCAATATTTGACGGTTGCCGTAATCTGCATTGTGGTTATTGGTGGAGCTGCAATTTTCACTTCCCATATAATTACAAATCAGATAAAGGAAGAATATGAGGCGCAACTTTCTCAAGCCTATCAAGAGATGGAGTCAAATCAGCGCAAGGTCTATGTAGCTACAATGGATATCCGAGCAGGAGATTTTATTAGTGAGGATAATATCGAAGAACGAGTGGTATATGCTTCACAACCGGCTGATACTTATCTAAAGGAGAGTAAAGAAGGCAAGGTTGCATTAGTTGATATCCCGGCTGGTACTCAAATCATTAATACTATGTTAACAGAAAATCAGGTATCCAGTGAACTTAGAGAGGTTGAGTTTGATGTTATTCATATAAGTAATAATATAAGCGATAACGATACTGTGGATGTACGAATCTCATATCCTAATGGTGAAACATATATTATTTTATCGAAAAAAGTTATTAAGGGGATTTTTCCTGACACGGTAGCTTGTTATTTTTGGCTGGATGAGGAAGAAATTTTAAAAATGTCTGCTGCTATCGTGGATGCGGGGCTATATCCTGGTGCGATACTTAATGTTACTAAATACATAGAACCGAGTATTCAAGAAGCATCCGTTGCAAATTATGTCCCTAGCCTTTCTATCCTTTCCTTACTGGAGAGCGATCCAAATATTGTGGAACGATGTTCCCAGGAATTAAATAAGGAATTACGAAAAGCTTTAGAAAACCGGTTAGCAGCCAGTATGGATTTGGATGTTTCAGAGATCCAGTGGGATATCAATCCTAATCGAAGCTTTTCAAGAGAAAACTTGCCGCAGGAATCTAACATTAACAAAGAATATAAAGAAGATCTCCATAGCACTGATGATTCCTTGGATCATGTTATTGAAGAAAATGTGGATCATGCGATAGCAAATCAAATCGATAGTGAGGCGAATAGTATGGAAAATGATTTCTATATAGATGTAGATGGTACCACTGCTGATAGTAATGAGAATTTGGGGGAAGCGTCACACTATCTATACTATTCTCAGGAAGAAGAAGCAAAGGAGCGTGAAGTAGAACTTGGCCAGTAATATTGTAGCCTATATAGGAATTGACAATTTTGATAATATTCTTTACCTTGCCCGAATCCTAAGCAAACTTGGAAAAAAAGTTCTTGTTATTGACAATTCAGATAGTATGTCAGTTCTATATTCCATACCACAGCCGAAAGGAATGAATTCCCTGGAGGAAATTATTACTTATCGACAAGTGGACTTTACAAGGCAAGAGATTAATCAAGAAATGAAAGAAGAATATGATGATATTTTAATATTCTATGGATTTTTGGAGAAGGAGAAAGACATTAGTGAATGCAATCGGATTGTATTTGTAACAGATCAATATCGTTACAACTATAGTAGAATACCGGATATGACCTGTGAGAAGGGAGATCAATGTCAGATAGAGCAAGATCTTCTGATTAAAGATGTGGCACCAATGAAAATAACACCTGAAATAATTGTTGAACGAATAGGGATACCAATTCGAAAAGAAAATGTATCCGTACTTTATCATGATGAAAGAGATTATACAAATAGTTTAGTATGCCACTATAACGGCTCCTTTGGTTTAAAGGGGATATCCAAGCAGCGCAAGGCTTATTTACTGGAGGAAGTAAAGAAACTCCATCCGGATATTGATATTCATCTATCAAGGACTGCTTTTCGCCGTATGAGAAAGGGGAGATGAGGGAGTGAAAATTGTATATTGGTCTCCAATGCATGGACAGACTGGTACCACCAGTAATATGTTGGCAAGCGCATTGTATATTGGAATACAGTATCGTAAGAAAAGTTTACTTATGCATACACATTTTAATTTGAATAATCTTGAAGCTCCTTTGGTAGGAAGTAACGCGAAAAATGCAGATTCCATTGGATACTTTCAGGATGTTGGCTTGGATGCACTTGTTCGAACCTTTAAGGCTTCGAGATTAGGTAAGGAAGATCTTGATAATTGCTGCATTTCCATCCCCAATACATTGGTAAGCCTCCTTCCAGGGACTACCAAGCATAACCAAGCCTCTTATGCCTATGAAATGAATATGGTAATTCTTAATCTATTGAGGTCAATGGAAGAACTGGTAGATATCATATTTATTGATGTATGCTCTGGAAAGCATCCGCTATCCCGTAAAATTATCGATGCATCCGACATAATTGTTATAAATCTTAGTCAAAACACGGGTGTTATTGAAAATTGTTTTTATAATTATCCGAATTTATTGCATCAAAAAGTTTTTTATCTTGTGGGTAATTATGATGACAATTCTAAATATAATATTCGTAATATTCGAAGACATTATCGTAAATATATGAAAGCAAGTAACTCAGGTATCATTCCTTATAATACTGCATTTCATGATGCTCTATGCGATGGAAGAGTAGTAGATTTTATAAAGGATAATTTGGGATGTGATAAAGATGATGAAAATCAATATTTTATTACCAAAGTAAGAGAGGTAGCAGAGAAAATATGCAAATTGGCAGGGTTAGAAATTGATATAGAGGAGAGTAAAAATCGAGATGAATTATCCACATAGTAATACGGTTATTATCACTCTAGTGACTGCATTTGTTCTCTTAACCATATATTTTATATTCAAGAAAGATTTAGAACCAGACCAAGAACAAGGGCAGGAAGACATCTATTCCATTCCTTATCTTAAAAAATCAATTCGAATGCTATTTAATGAGATAACAAATCAGAATATTGCGGAACTTT
>JAAYSQ010000013.1 GCA_012523925.1 Clostridiales bacterium | reverse complement strand
ATGAAGCAACTATGGATATTCTGTGAATTAAATTCTTTTTAGTTGACTTATGGCCAGAAAAGTTTAAAATTGATTTAGAGAGAATACAATGGAGGTAGTAGACAAGTGAATAAAACAAAAAAAATAATTAAAAACCCAAAACAAGAGGTAAAAGAAAAGAAAAATATTAACCCTAAAATATGGATGGTTACATCCATAGTCTTGCTTATTGCTCTAGTTGGTTCCTTGCTATTTGACCAACTTTATAAAAGGACAATTATTACCATTGATGGTGACAAATATTATATGGAAGATCTCACATATTATATCTATGGAATTGAATCAGCTCACGATTATTATAGCCAAATGTTTGGTGCACAATATTGGGACATGGTAATTGACCAGAGTACAGGAAGCACAACAAGAGACATGGCTATGGATGAGGCAATGAACTCTGCCTTATATACTGAAATTCTATATCGAGAAGCTATTGCAGATGGTTATACTTTAACCGATGAAGATAAAGAAACAGTTGAAAAAAATGTTGCCTCCTTATTGGACGAGCAGTTAACAGAAAAAGTAATCGAGAAAAATGGCTTTACCAAAGAATATCTTACCGATGTTCTTAGTAAAACAACTCTGGTATCCCGCTATCGCCAAGATATCATTGATTCCCTAGATATTGACGACGAGGCTATCAAAGCAGAGATTGATTATGATGAATATCGTCAATATGATGTTGAATACGTTTTCATTTCTACAGAAACACAAGACGAAGACAACAAAACAGTTGCCATGAATGATACAGAAAAAGAAGCAGTCCATGATAAGATCAATTCTCTTTATGAAACCGCTTTGGAAACAGAAGATTGGTCAGAACTAATTCCAGAAGAGGAAAAAGAGCTGATATATCGAGAAAGAAGTTTCTTAGAACGTGATACCGTTTTCTCTGAGGAGCTTGAAACAATTATAATGGCCATGGATAACGATTCCATAAGTGAGATTCTTGAAGACGAGAGTGGCTATTACTTCGTACGTATGATTAATAACAATTCTTCTGAAAGCTATGATAATGCTGTTCAAAATGCAATTACAAACGCAGAAGAAGAAGGTTTTAATGAAGTATATAATGAAATCTCCGATCAATACGAAAAAGAAGTGAACAAGAAAGCTTTAAAAAGATACCGTATGGGTAATATCACATTATAATTTCAAATGGCTGAATAAAATTTTCCTTTCTAGTAATAATAAAGGTAAAGCAATAGATAATTGCAAAACTTTACAGTGCTATGTTTTTAATACAACAGATATAAATTCTCTCCGCAGCTGTGTTCTAAAAGCTTTGACCTAGAACATGTATCTGCTGCACGAAAATTTCATACTGTTATTAGGTTTCGCAATTACCTATAGTAAAGAAAGGAGAAATTTAATGGCTAAAAATAGGAATAACAACTTTAAAGGCAAAGCTTCAAAGAATTCTAACCGAAATAGTAGTAAAAACACATCAAGGAACTCAGTAAAAGATACCCATGCAGAAGTTCCAGATAATTCTCCAAACCGCAGTGGTCCAGGAGGAGAATAGTCGTATTCATTGACTGAATTAATAAGAACCTATTGGGACAACGGTCTTTTCCGTTGAAGCAATAGGTTCTTTTGTTCAAATAAGTGAATTTATAATCTTAACATTTTCCTAACTAGGAATTTCCTAGATACATGCTATAATCTACATTATAATTATGTGCAAAAAATAAGGAGATAATAGTAATATTATGAAAATAATAATCGTTGGCTGTGGAAAAGTAGGATCAGCTCTTGCTGAGCAGCTTGATCGGGAAGGTCATGATATTATCATCATTGATACCAAACCCTCAGCTATTAATACAATTACAGACACCTTAGATGTAATCGGTTTTGTAGGAAATGGCGCTAGCTATCATGTTCTTTTGGAAGCAGGAATTGATACCGCAGATTTATTAATTGCTGTAACCAACTCCGATGAGCTAAATCTGCTTTGTTGTCTATTTGCAAAAAAGGCTGGTAATTGCCATACCGTAGCCAGAGTACGAAATCCCCAATATAACGAAGAAATCAATTTTATTCGTGAAGAAATGGGGCTTTCCATGACAATCAATCCAGAACTAGAAGCTGCAATTGATATATATAGGTTAATAAGGCTCCCTTCAGCAATCAAGATCGATACCTTTGCAAATGGTAGAGTTGAATTACTTAAGTTCCAGATACCAGAGGATTCAATTCTTGACAATATGAGGATTATGGATATGGGAAAGCAACTAAAAGGTAAGGTATTAATATGTGCTGTTGAACGAGAAGATCAGGTGTTTATTCCTACTGGTAGCTTCATCTTAAAAGCACTTGATAAGATATCCTTTATCGCTTCACCCAAAACCGCTACTGCATTTTTTCATCGTATCGGTATTAACTCTCACCATATAAAAGATGTTATAATCGTGGGCGGTGGAACCCTAGCCATTTACCTAACTAGCTTATTACTGTCCAATGGTGTTAAGGTTAAGATAATCGAGCAAAATCTTGAACGCTGTAATGATTTAAGTGAACAGTTCCCAGAAGCCCTTATAATTAATGCCAATGCATCCGATAATAACATTCTTACAGAAGAAGGAATACAAAACACAGATGCCTTTGCTTCCCTTACAAATCTTGATGAAGAGAACATAATACTTTCCCTTTATGCTAATAAGGTATCTAAGGCAAAGATTTTTACAAAGGTAACACGTCTTGCTTATGACAATATCATTGAGGAAATGCCCCTTGGAGTTATCATTAACCCCAAAATAACTACTGCGGACCGTATTATACAGCATGTTCGTGCCATGGAGAATTCAAAAGGTAGTAATGTAGAGACACTCTATAAAATTGTTGGTAACAAGGTAGAGGCTTTGGAGTTTCGAGTTAGAGGCAATGCTTCATATATAGGTGTTCCCTTGGAAAAATTAGATCTAAAACCAAATCTACTGGTATCCTGTATCAATCGTCGCGGAAAGGTTATTATTCCAAATGGTAAAGATACCATTCAGCTAGGGGACACCGTGATTATTGTAACTACCAATACCGGACTAAATGACCTTAGTGATATTCTTTTATAGCATGTAAGAATTTTCTATAATAAAAGCAAATATTAGGGCACATT
>JAAYSQ010000092.1 GCA_012523925.1 Clostridiales bacterium | reverse complement strand
GAGAGGAATCCCATACTTCTTAGCCTTTTCCATAACTTCATCTGGCCATATGGATGCTTGTACTTCTCCAATATGAGCTTTACGTAGATAGAACATACATATTCTAGATTGTCCAATACCGCCACCAACGGTATATGGCAATTCCTTGTTTAATAATGCTTTTTGGAATGGAAGCTCAGCACGATCCATACAGTCTGCAATCTTTAACTGCTCCAATAAGGTATCCTCATCTACACGAATACCCATAGAAGACAACTCCAATGCGATATCAAGTAACGGATAGTACACAATGATATCTCCATTCAATTTCCAATCGTCGTAATCCGGTGCCCTTCCGTCATGCGGTTCTCCAGAGGCTAGTGCACCACCAATCTGCATAATAAAGACAGCACCAGCTTCTTTAGCAATAAGATACTCTCTCTCCTTAGGTGTCTTATCGGAAAAACGATCTTCTAATTCTTGTGAAGTGATAAAGGTTATATGTTCGGGAAGAAATTCGCCAATATAATCATAGATTCCTGCAATATAATGCTCGGTATTCTTCAAGGCAGTATATACCTTTTTCACGATAACTTTTAAGGTCGCTTCATTACGTTCCTCTTTATCAATAATTTTCTCCCAATCCCATTGATCCACAAAAAGTGAATGAATATTATCCGTATCTTCATCCCTACGAATTGCGTTCATATCTGTATAGATCCCTTCGCCATAGGAAAACCCATATCGTTTTAACGCTTCCCTCTTCCACTTTGCCAAAGAATGAACAATCTCTACCTCTGCATCATTCTGTTCTTTTACACCAAAACTTACTGGTCTTTCTA
This sequence comes from Clostridiales bacterium, assembly GCA_012523925.1. Taxonomy (GTDB): domain Bacteria; phylum Bacillota; class Clostridia; order Lachnospirales; family Lachnospiraceae; genus Mobilitalea. Next base: position 38,959 of record JAAYSQ010000092.1, on the reverse strand, counting down.
TTCCGTTTAGATTATCATTCAATCCTGACTCCGGTTTTACGAAAAGCGGTGCAGATACTCTTGTAAGACTTAATTGTCTCGCTAGCTCTCGCTCAAAATAATCCTTTACTAACTTGATTGCAATTTCCGTTTCCTTAATATTAATCGCTGGCCGATAGCCTTCTGGGATAATAAAATTCATTATCCTACCCTCCATTTCCTATTGCGGTTTATAATTGTCTATTCGCTCAAACTTTATTATCACTATTTACAATTGGATTGTTTTACAAATTCAAATGTTAATATTAATTAAAAGTATGTGCTATTCTAAAAAAAGATATCTAGCCCATTTTACAATCATATCGTTTTTTTGTCAATTATCGCATGAACAGAATTAGCATTAAAATATAAAAAGGTATAACAAGCATTTCCTAAGGAAACGTTGATATACCTTCTTCATAATCAGTATTATATTTACTTTAAGCAGTCTTTCCTCGTTTTTTAGAAAGTACGTCAAAGGCTACTGCTGCTAAAAGAACCAAGCCTTTTACTGCTTTCTGAACATTGGAATCAATTCCCATGATTGACATACCGTTATTCAACACACCCATGAATATAGCACCAATCACAACACCTGCTACGGTACCAATACCACCATAAGCAGAAGCACCACCAATATAGCAAGAGCCAATGGCATCCATCTCATAGTTAGTTCCTGCAGTTGGAGCTGCAGAATTAAATCTTGCTACGCACATTAAGGCTGCCAAAGCGCTTAGAAATGCCATATTTACATAGGCAAAGAACAACACTTTATTGGTATTGATACCACTTAACTTTGCTGCCTTTTCATTTCCACCAACAGCATAGAGATAACGTCCTGGGACGGTTTTCTTGGTGAAATAGGAATAGATCAATACAACCACTCCCAATAGAATTAAAATGGCAGGAATTCCTTCATGTCTTGCTAATGTATAGGATAATACCATAATTGCGATGCAAATAACCGCTGTCTTTATAACAGTAGTGATAGGTTTTTCCGTGGAATACCCTTTACGACGTAATTTTAACCGATTAATTATTTGAATAACACAATATACTACACAAATTAAAAAGCCGATAATAATACTTACGATATTAATATTACCCCCAAATACATCGGGAATGTAGCTATTAAATATGTTCAAATAATTTTCTGGGAAAGGTGATATTGTCAAGCCTCCAAGAATAATTAATGCAACGCCTCGCCAAAGCAGCATTCCTGCCAAGGTTACAATAAATGCAGGAATTCGTATGTAGGCAATCCAAAATCCTTGCCATGCGCCAATTAATATTCCTACGCCAAGGCAGATTGCCATTGCTAGCCAAATATTCATTCCTTTATTAACAACCAGCGTACCTGCTAGTGCACCTACCAGCGCAACTACGGAACCAACCGATAAGTCGATATTACCACCAGTTAAAATGCACATTAACATACCTACGGCAAGTACAACCACATAACCGTTCTGGGCAATCAAATTAGTTACATTTCTCGGCACCAATAAGGTTCCACCAGTTAATAAAGCAAAAAATATAGTTATTATCATTAGTGCGATTAACATGGTATTCTTTTTTAATATGTCTTTTGCTCTATCCATCTCTATACTCCTTTGCTCGTTTTTAGAATCTGCCCCATAATTCGTTCCTGTGAAGCTTCCTCTTTTGATACCTCTCCCACAATTCTTCCCTCGTTCATGATATAGATTCGATCACACATACCAATTAACTCCGGTAGTTCCGAGGATATCATAAGGATTGATTTGCCTTCCGATACTAACTGATTGATAATACAATATATTTCGTATTTTGCACCAACATCAATTCCGCGGGTTGGTTCATCTAAAATCATGATATCGGGATCTGCAAACATCCACTTACTAACCAATACTTTTTGCTGATTACCTCCGCTCAAATTTCCAACAGGTTGCTCGATGGAAGTACATTTTGTTTGTAATTTCTCAACGAATTCACTTGCAGCAATTACCTCTGCATTTCCATCAATAACACTATGGCTACTGACTTTATCCATCTTCGCAAGCGTTATATTTTCTCTGATCGGATTGGATAATATCAATCCATTCCCCTTTCGATCTTCCGAAATATAAGCAAGTTTCCTTTCAATCGCCTGCCGTGAATTATTTAGTTTTACTTCTTCCCCATTTATAAAAATACTCCCTGATATATTCAAACCATAACTCTTTCCAAAAATACTTAGAGCTAATTCCGTTCTTCCGGCCCCCATTAAACCTGCTATCCCTACAACTTCCCCTTTACGAACATGCAAGGATACATTATCCACTACCTTACGTCCTGCATATAGCGGATGATAAACCGTCCAATTCTTTACTTCTAAATTGACTTCTCCAATGGTTGTATCTTCTCTCTTAGGAAAACGATCCACCATTTTTCTTCCAACCATACCGCTGATGATACGTTCCTCACTGATATCATCCTTATTCTTATCCAAGGTTTCAATCGTAGCACCATCCCGGAGGATTGTAATTTTATCTGCAACATAAGAAATCTCATTTAATTTATGAGATATTATTATCGAGGTTACCCCTTCTTCTTTTAATTGCAATAATAAATCCAGCAATTTACGAGCTTCCGCTTCATTTAATGATGCGGTAGGCTCATCCAAAATCAGAAGTTTTACATTCTTAGCCAATGCTTTCGCTATTTCAACCAACTGCTGTTTTCCTATACCGATATCTTTGATTAAGGTTCTTGAAGACTCTCGAAGTCCCACGGTATTCAGCAACTGATCTGCTTTACGGTAAGTTTCCTCCCAATCAACACGATATTTACCACCCTGCTCGTTCCCAAGAAACATATTTTCTCCAATGGTCATATATGGTACAAGGGCAAGCTCCTGGTGTATGATAACGATCCCTTTCCGTTCACTATCTTTAATTTCAGAAAATTTACATTCTTCTCCCTGATATATAATCTTTCCTTCATAGCTTCCGTATCCGTAGACACCACTTAAAATATTCATCAAGGTTGATTTCCCAGCGCCATTTTCACCAACTAAAGCATGGATTTCCCCTTCTTCAACCTGAAGGTTAACATGGTCCAAAGCGATAACACCCGGGAAACGCTTCGTGATATTTGTCATTTCTAACAAGTAACCAGGCAAATAACCCCCTCCTCTCTAAACTTTATCGGTGATTGTATGCCAAAAGAAAGGCTGGACTATTGTATATAAGAGCTTCTACAATAGCCCAATACCTTATTTTGTCTTATTTCAATTGATCTTCTGTATAGTAACCTGAGTCAATTAATAGTTCCTTGTAATTGTCTACATCTGCAAAAACTGGTTCGCATAGATAGGTAGGAACGATACCGGTGCCATTATCATAAGTTTCGGTATCATTAATAGGAACCTCTTCACCCTTCATAATTGAATTTACCATCTTAACTACCTGTGCAGCTAATGTACGGGTATCTTTAAAGATGGACATGGATTGTGTTCCTGCAAGAATATTCTTAACGGAGGTAATATCGCAATCCTGACCGGTAAGAATTGGGAAGTTCTCAGAAGTATATCCGCCATTCACTAAAGCATTGGTGATACCAATTGCGCAGGAATCGTTGGAGGATAAAACAACGTCAAGCTTTGTTCCATCCGCATAATAAGCGGTAAGTAAGTTTTCCATACGTTTCTGTGCTTCCTCGGTTGACCAGTTTAAGGTAGCAACTTCTTCAAATGCTTTCTGTCCAGATACAACATTGAGTTTTCCACTATCAATGTAAGGATTTAAGATATCCATTGCACCACCAAAGAAGTAGCGGGCATTGTTATCATCTGGGGAACCAGTAAATAATTCAATATTAAATGGTCCTGCTGCATTTTCAAGATCCAATTGATCTACGATATATTGTCCTTGGATCGTTCCAACCATGTAGTTATCAAAGGTTGCATAGTAGGAAACAGCATCCGTTCCCATGATTAAACGGTCATAAGCAATTACAGGAATTTTTGCTTTTTTAGCTTCCTCTAAAACTGTACCTAAGGAACCACCGTCAATAGAAGCAATAACTAATGCGTCACAACCACCAGTAATCATATTCTCAATCTGGGAAACCTGTTGTGCAATTTCATTATTAGCATACTGTAAGTCAACCTTATAGCCTGCTTCCTCTAATTCCTTCTTCATGTTCTCCCCGTCTTGGTTCCAACGTTGAAGATCCTTTGTAGGCATTGCAACACCAATTTTTTTGCCTCCTTTTCCAGAGGTCTGTGCGTCCTTACTACAGCCAGCCAACATAGTAGATAACATCATGAGACAAAGTACAATTGCAAGTAATCTTTTCTTCATATGAAATCCTCCCTTATATAATTTTTGTTACTCCTTATATATATCACATACAAAGTAGGACAAATTTGCAAACCACTGTAAATTTTAGTGATGATAATTTTATTTTTCATCCCCTCTTTACTAGATAACAATAAAATGCTAATGATAGGCCAATAATTTCCTATCATAATAAAAGGCGCTTTATGACACTTTACAAATTTGCATTAATGTAATGAAAAATAATAGGAAACATATTTCATTTGCAGCACGCTTCCGCTTGATTGAAGTACGTAATGGTACGTAAGACCACAAAATACGTGGTCTAAGTACCAACGACTTCAAACAGCTGCTCATTGAAATACGTTTCCTATTATTTATTTCAATTATTTCAGTGCAAATTTGCACAGACTCATTGTTACTTAGAAGGGACATTTAGATATACATCTTCCTTCTGCTGAAATCCCCCTTCAATGATTATCTCATCGATATTGTCCTTTGTAACTGGTATTGCCTCTAGTTTAACATAAGGAACTTCATATGTGCCGTCAAATATTGTTGTAGAGACATCAATTTGTTCCCCTTTTACTAACTTAATTGCATATTCCGCAACATTTTTTGCCAACTTGTCTACCTGTTTATATACTGTCATGGTCTGCGTACCTTCCACTATTCTTTGACAAGCAGCTAATTCGGCGTCTTGGCCGGTTAAGACAACATTTCCTGCCATACGGTTCTCAGAAAGAGCACGAAAAGCTTGACTAGCCAGATCATCGTTACCACATAGAACACCAGCAATCTCCTCCGATATCGTAAGGGCTGTATTCACACCATGAAACGCTTCCTCAGCAAGCCAATTCTCTGCATAGGTTTCATATATAATATGAAGTCCACTATCAATAAGCGTTTCCTGAACCCCTTTCTCCATAAGGGCTACATTATAATCAACTGGTGAACCATAGATGATAACAACATTACCTCCTTCCGGTATTTCGTCTATAAGAGTTTGTGCCATTAATTTACCCACTTCTTCACTGTCAATTGATATGTATAGATCTACGTCTGCATTGTGAACTAACCTATCATAGGCAATGGTTATAATCCCTGCTTCCTTCGCTTTCTTTAGCACTTCACTGATTGCAGTACAATCTTGGGCAATTACAACTATGGCATCCATCTTCTTTTCTATTAGGTACTCAATCTGTGATATTTGCTCCTTAATGTCACCATTGGCATTTTGAACATTGACCTCTGCTCCTAGACCCTTTGCAGTAGATACGAAGATATCCCTCTCCCTTTGCCAGCGTTCAATGACGAAAGAATCAAACGAAAGCCCTATCTGAATTTTCTCATCCACAATATTGCCATTCCCAGGAACTTCTTTCCTATGTTTACACCCAAATAAGAACACAATCAAGACTATCCATATTCCTAAACTTTTAGTAACTTTCCTCATACCAATAACCATACCTTTCAAACAAACTTCTCTCGAAATTCCGTTGGTGTTATTCCCACATGTTTTTTAAATATTCTACTGAAGTAATTTGGATCACTATAGCCGGTTTCGATGCAGATACTCTTGATGCTTATATCTGTATCATGTAATAATGCTTTAGCTTTATTTATCTTACGGATATCTTCCTCCGATCCAAACGCACTATGTCTATTGATACTTTCGGCTTCTAAGGTAATATTATGTCCGCCAACGGCATCACGGATGCCGGAATAAATAATGTTCTTACTTGTATCCTTGGAATCCATACTTAATAGGACTACAACATCACAATTCCTTCCATTGGCTATCGATACAATCTGCTCCCCATAGGCTTGTCCCTGGTTGTAACTATTAATACCAACAAAACTCTTCCTTCTACTAATTGGATCATCTTTAAGCACCGTAATAACTGGAATTCCTGCCATATCAGCTTCATTAATTAGCTCTGTTAATGTCGTTTCTCCGTTGGGCTCCAATAGGATCCCATCAACTTCTGAAGCAATTGCTATCTCCATCAATTCCTCCAAAGAATAGGAAATCGAAAGATTGCTTCCTAGTTTCTCAATCAATGCACCTTGCTCCTTCCCTTTCTCATAGGCGCCTTGATATATCAATTCCCAAAAAGGATCATCCATTTGCTCTGATATTACCACATAATGATATTGATACCCCTGATTATCAAAAGTATCCGCAAAACCCAATTCTGCAATGCGGTATTTGTAAAAGCTCATTCCAAGAACAAGAATTAGAATGCCGACAGCCAAGCTAGATATCATTGCAATTGTGATCATAGTATTCTTATTGATATTATGTGATTTTCCGATAAATTTCCTCATAGTGTATGCTCCTTGGAATTAAATAGCTAATTATTATTATAAGTATAACATATTATCTAAAAATTTTTTATTTGAATAATACATAAAGTAACACCTTTCCTGAGCAAGAATAAGATATACTAGTATAATGGAAAGGAAGTGTTCCTTTGGCTATTAAGATTTTTATAGATCAAGGCCATAATCCAGCTGGTAATGTTAATGCAGGAGCCGTTGGTAATGGACTATATGAAGGCGATATCAATTTCCAGGTAGGCCTTTATCTAGCAAATTTACTTAATAATGACAATCGTTTTGAAGCGAGATTATCACGGCCAACTCCTACGACAGTTATAGGTACGAGCAATGCCACAAGTTTGCAACAGAGAGTACAGATGGCCAATGCATGGCCTGCAGATTATTTTATAAGCATCCATTGTAATATCAACCCAAATCCTGCGATTAATGGTACAGAAGTATATCTTTTTCAATATGGCACGCAGGCGAACTGGCTCGCTCAACATATTATGGATGGAATTACACAAACTGTTGGGACTAACAATAATGGTATTCGTTTAAATCCAACCCTCTACGTACTTCGACGTACGCAGATGCCTTCGCTTTTGATTGAGCTTGGATACCTATCTAATTGGTCTGATGCTCAAAAACTCCGTGATAATCAATGGGGTTTTGCCTATGGTATCTATCTGGGTATAATGCGTTACTTTGGATTTACTCCAACCCAATAATTATTATGCAAACAAAAAGGCTCTGATCAGTGGTATTCTGTCAGAGCCTTATGTTAGTTATTACTATAATTTATTTTTATTTATGGTAAGGCTGATGATTGTTTATCCTATATGCACGGTAAACTTGCTCCAATAGAATCATCCGCATTAATTGGTGGGGAAATGTCATTTTAGAGAAACTTAGCTTCTCATCGGCACGATTTAATACTTCTTGGGATAATCCCAAAGAGCCTCCAATTATAAAACTAATATGGCTGGTTCCAGACACTCCTAGGGTTTCAATTTCTTTGGCAAGTTCCTCGGAGGAAAGCATCTTTCCTTCGATTGCTAAAGCAATCACATAGGAATCATGTTTAAGTGCCTTCAAAATCCGTTCCCCTTCCTTCTTCTTTATCATTAACTCCATAGCCTCGCTAGCATTATCTGGTGTTTTCTCATCCTGTAGCTGAATAATCTTTAGGTTACAATACCTTCCTAATCGTTTTACATATTCATCCACGCCTTGGCTTAAATATTTCTCCTTCAATTTACCCACACAAATTAGAGTTATTTTCATTTTTCGCTGCTTCCTTCGCTTAATCTTCTTTTATATATTCATACAGAACTCCATTCTTTACAAATTTAAGCTTATCTCCCTTAAAGCCTCGTTTACGAAGTTCTTTCTGAAAATTATAAATCATCCATCCATGAAACACTATCAATATATTTTCTTTGGACCAATCGATGCAATCAAGAAATTTATTAATCCTCTTCCTAGTTCCATCAATGGTCTCAGGCTGGCTCTTAGATTTAAAATACCAAGCTAACCTGCCACAGATATGCCAAATCTCAAAGGGTAACTTCAAACGTTCTATATGTATAAAAGGCGCATTATCAACTTCTCTTAGTAACTTATCAATCATCAAGTTACCACTATAAACTTCCTTTGCAGTAGTGATTGCTCTTGGCATATCACTAACATAGCAGATATCCCACTCGATACCATACATTTCTACTTTTTTCTTAATCACCTTGGATTCTTCGTATTTCTTTGACCATTCCCGAAATTCTCGGGACGTCATCATCCTTTTGTGTGGACAATTCACTTTAAAATGCCTCAACAAACCAATTCGCATCTATAATCTTTCTCCCAAATAACTGTTTATAATTTTGCTCTATTCATTTAGTTACTAACTAAGATTTTAATGTATTATTATTTACAACTCTATATTACATAATTCTATTAAATTTTACAAGAAAAAATCCATAGAATAAATTGGTTGTAATAGTTATTATTGATTCATTTGTTACCAACCTTCCAACCATTTACATTTTTAGGCATATATAACTATTTGACATAAATTTGAACCAAAATGTTCACAAAATGTCTTTATTCTATCCATATTTTAATCACAACTTCGGGCTATACTTTACTTAGAAGTGATTATTTTCACTCTTCTCCTCCCTACATTATATATAAATTAAAATATGCTGGCTATGCCAGCATATTTTAATTTATACTTAACTAATTTCTAATCTTTATTATTCCTTTATATATGTTTTTTATATATGGTATTTTTCTAACTTATTAAAATCAAAGAATTAATTTTTATCTTATGCTAGTCCTATCTCATGATTTAAATCCTCTTTAATATTTATTATCCTTATAAAATTTAAAATGAATAAATGCAAATAATATTTTTATAAAACAAATGACAATTCGACCTTGCTTTCTTTTATATCTAAGATCTATATCATTTCTTTATATATTATTTTCCTTCTTAATATTTCTTTAAGAATATCATCACAAAGTGGACACATTTTTCTTTTATAATGTTTTACATAGATAGTGATAAAACACTTTCTACTCCCACCCTATTATACGCTAAAGGTAACAACTCCCCAGTTGTTTACCAAAAAAATACCCATCTCCCCGATGGGTATTTTTTTATATTTTATATATTTTCCACTTTTTCTAATGGTATTTCTTCACTTTCCAGCTCTTGCTCAGGCAGTTTTGTTATTCTTACTCGTTCAATCATCTTATTTTTTGTTTCCAATATTTCAAATTGATAACCATCAGAATTTAAAACAGCCCGCTCACCATCCTCTGGGATACGATCCAATAGAGAAATTAAGAGACCATTGAGGGTATCAAAATCTTCGTGATTCAGATAGATTCCTGTCTCTTCCTCCAAATCTTCTAAGTTAATCGTTCCCTTTACAATAAGATAATCATTCCCTTTAGCTATGATTAATTTTTCTTCTTCATCGTATTCATCCTGTATGTTGCCGACAATTTCTTCAATAAAATCCTCCATAGCAACTAACCCGGCAGTTTGTCCATATTCATCAATGACTATTGCCATATGAATTTTCTTAGCTTGCATCTCATGGAAAAGAATGTTGATGTTCTGGGTATCCGGCACATAATAGGCTTCTCTGGCAACTTCCTTTAATAATTTGTCTCTTTGACCTTCTGCTATGTATGCTGTAATTACATCTTTCAAATGCAATATACCGATAATATTATCTCGATTTTCTTCATATAAAGGATATCTGGTATACTTTCCAGATAACATAAATTGTAATGCATCTTCGATATTCATTGTTGCATTTACTGCCACAATTCTTTTTTTAGGTGTCATGATATCCTGTGCTTCTTTTTCATCCAATTCTATGATATTAGATATCATCTCCACCTCACCAGCATCGAACACCCCTTGTTCATGACCTTCATTAACCATAGAGATAATCTCATCTTCTGTAATATTCTCTTGAAGCTCGGAAACTTTTACACCGATTGCTCTAAGAAAGATATGCATCGACTTTTCTAATATCCATGTAAATGGTCGTAGTAAAAATCCCAAAATCTGTATCATCCCAGCGTAGCGGTAAGCAATATTCTGCATGTGATTTATTGCGTACTTTTGTGGCAATAGGAAACCCACCAAGGTGGATACCATAACCATAAATATCGTATATATCACATAGTAGCAATTTTTAACATAGCTTTTCACTGATAATATGCTGACATAGTGGAGAACTTGTTTCATCCAAATTATTCCGATAAGCGTATTCGTTACAATCAAAGTAAATTGTAAAGCATATCGATAATGATCTGGTCGATCTAATATCTGTGATAGCCTTGTATATCTTTTATCTCCATCCTCCACTTTTTTTCTTACCATACTTTCGCTGATGTTGTCAAAAGTGGTCTTCGCAATAATTATAATTGCATTGAACAAAATTAAAACAACTAAATTTAAGATTCCCGATCGGGGACTGCCATCTTCCATAGTGAAAAATCTCCTTTTTTTTTATATATTTTATATAATTTTACATAATGTAGTTGCTTTTATCATCATGTATGACAAAAGCATAATAAAAGTTTAAAGAAAACTTTTTATCATTATAATAAATAAGAGGATTGGGTTAAGCACCCCCCCTACTTATAATTATTTAAAATATGTATCTAAAGATAAACTAATAATTAAAGCCTTATCAATTCTCTTTAATACATTTCGATCAAGGTGACATACTTTTTCCTTTAATCTGGATTTGTCAATGGTTCTTACCTGTTCTAATAGTATAACAGAATCTTTTACAATTCCATATTTGTCGGCATCCAGTTCCACATGAGTAGGCAGTTTTGCCTTATTCATTTTCGAAGTAATCGCTGCACAAATAACTGTTGGACTATGTTTATTGCCAGTATCATTCTGAATAATTAAAACCGGTCTAACACCGCCTTGTTCGGAGCCGACTACAGGTCTTAAATCCGCATAAAAGATATCTCCTCTTTTAATAATCACTTTACTCACACTCCATTGTAGGCTTTACCTTTATTATTGCCAATTTCCTCGCGTGTATTCCATAAAGTGTTATCGTTTTTGTGCCCCATTAACAAAATTTTTATTTAATTATCAAAATATACCCTTGGAATTCTTTTTCCTACGGTACAGACCAGTTCATAAGGAAACGAATGAGACCACTCGGATAATTCCTCTGCAGTTATACATACGTCCCCGTCTTTACCTAAAAGAGTTACAGTATCTCCTTGATTTATATCATCAATATCAGTAACATCAACCATAAATTGATCCATACAGATTCTACCGATAATCGGAGCGAATTTACCATGGATAATAACCATACCACAACCGGATAAATTCCTAGAATATCCATCGGCGTATCCTACTGGTATAGTTGCGACTTTCGTCTTTCTTTTAGTGTAATACGTTGCACCATAGCTTATTGGTACACCAGCATCCACCTCTTTTACGAAAATCACATGGGTCTTTATTTCCATTACTGGAATTAATTCCACTTCGGTCTTATTGACCTCATTGGAAGGATATATTCCATAGGTTACGATACCACATCGCACCATATCAAACTCTGCTTCTGGAAAGTTAAGTACACCAGCACTATTAGAGATGTGTTTTACTGGTATATGTATTCCTTCCCTCTCCAAACGATGAACAAAATCCATATATCTTTTTAATTGTTTCATCGTACTTGATTTATCACTTTCATCAGCCTGTGCAAAATGAGAAAATAGACCTTCTATTTGAATATTTTCCAGCTTTGCAATTCGCTTAATTTCATTAATTCCCTCTTCAGTATTGAAACCAATCCGGCTCATTCCGGTGTCTATTTTAATATGAATTTTAGCCGTCTTTCCTTGTTTTTTTGCTTCCATTGAAAGTTCTTTGGCCATCTCATATTGGAATACGGTCTGCATGACATCGTTAGCAACAACTAGGTGGTATTGCTCCTTCGGTGTAAACCCAAGGACTAAGATTGGTAGGCTAATTCCTGCATTTCGAAGCTCTATTGCTTCTTCAATAATTGCCACTCCATAAGCATCCGCAAGATTATCATTGCTAATAGCCTTTGCAATTGGAATGGCACCATGCCCATAAGCGTCTGCTTTAATAATAAGCATAAGTTTCGTATTTTCTTGTAATTTATTTTTAACTTCTCTAATATTATGACGGATCGCTTTTAAATTCACATTCGCCTGGACTCGGTAATAGCTATCTAGATCCGTACTTTGTATTTCTTCTTTCATATTATGCACTTTCTCCCAATCCATGAAGATTTCCTTGTTAAAATTATGTTTCTTTATCTATAAGATTATTCTACTGATTTAATTACATTTTCAATAGAAGTAAGGATATCGCTAGCAATCATTGAGTATGGCCCCTTATTCCTTGCTGCATCATTACCAGCCAATCCATGAAGATATACCCCCAGGCAAGCAGCATCATAGGGCGCCATCCCTTGTGCAACCAAGGCAGCAATTATGCCGGTTAACACATCACCACTTCCACCGGTAGCCATTCCATGATTACCAGATAAGTTGATATAATGATTTCCTTTATGAGTAACAATTGTTCTTACATCTTTTATTACATAGATTAATTTATTATTATAGGAACATTGCTTTGCAGTGTCAATAATATTCTCTTTTATTTGTGTTACAGGAATATTAAGTAATCTAGAAAGTTCCATTAGATGTGGTGTTAATATTGTAGGAGCCTTCATGAATTCAGCTAGAGAATTTATTCTAGTTTCCACATTCATAGAGTCAGTTTCTATAATTTTTGCTAAAAGGTTAAGACCATCCGCATCAATTATTACTGGAACCTTGGCTTCTTTTATTACAGTACACAGAATTGATTTAGTTTGTTCAGATTGCCCCAATCCAGGTCCTATTACGATAACAGAGGCCCAAGATAAACTTTCTAGTAATTCATCGGTTCCTTCTATGCTTTTACTTTCATCATAGGAAGCCAATAAAGCCTCTGGCAATAAGGTTTGAAGAATCTGGCGATTATCTGAGGATGTTAGGATTTTAACTAAGCCAGCCCCGGTCTTATAAGCAGCTTTAGCAGAAAAGTATGCCGCACCGCTCATTCCTTTGCTTCCTGCGATTACAAGAACCTTTCCAAAAGTTCCTTTATGACCATTTTGCTTTCTCTTAGGCAAAAGCTTCAAATCTTCGTCACCATAATAAAAGGTATCCGATTTCACCTGTTGAAAAGCAAGATCTGGATAGCCGATATCCACAATTGTAACATCTCCAGCATACTCTGCACCAGGATACAGAAGTAATCCTAGCTTATTAAATCCAATGGTAATGGTTTCATCGGCGCGGACAGCAACGTTATGAATCCTACCATCATCTGCAGATATTCCTGAAGGCATATCCACCGAAAAAACACTTGCATCCTGACGGTTTATTTCTTCAATGATATCTGCATATTCTCCAGTAACCGGTCGAGATAGTCCTACACCAAAAATAGCATCAATTATTATATTATATTCATCAAGCTTGTTGTTGTTCTCAATTGGAATTCCCATGTTTTTAGCTATATCTAACTGCCTTTTTGTCTGCTCAGTTGCATTTTCATATTTTCCAATAAAAAGAATCGCAACCTGATAACCCTGTAAAAACAGGATTCTACCTGCTGCAATTCCATCTCCGCCATTATTTCCATTTCCACAAATCGCTAGTATCCGGTCTGACTTTTGTATTTTTTTCTTAATATGATTAGCTACCTCTAATGCAGCCCTTTCCATAAGAACAAGGGAAGGAATCCCTATCGATTTTATAGTATAGTTATCTATTTCTTTTATCTGATTCGAATCGAGTGCATAATACATACGCTTTGGCCTCCATTAAATCAACTTAATAAATCAACTTTCCCTGTGTTCTCCTATAACAAATGCATTGGCAAAGTCCTTTGTATTTGTTATCGATACATGAATATCAGTTATTTGCTTCTTTATTGCCAACTTGGCAGCATTTCCATATAAATTTACATAAGGTTTTCCCTCAGAATTTCGAAGAACCTCAATTTCGATTGGCGTTATTTCTCTAAATCCCGTCCCAAACATTTTAGATATCGCCTCTTTTACAGCAAAATTGCCGGCAGATTTTTTAATATCTTGGGTAATAAGTGCAATCTCCTCTTCCGTGAAGTAGCGAGACAGAAAAGATTCTTTTTGACAGGCTTTAACTACCCGGTCAACCTCGATTAAATCAACACCAATCCCTATAATCATATCATAACCATGCCTTTCTTTAAAGTGAGCGAAGCATGAAAATCACAGTTTCTCATGCTTACTATACACAATATTTTGCAAAACAAGAAATTCTAATGGGATACTAATTTTAATCTAAGAAATGCTTACGATCTAGATTTTCCATAAGATCAACTCCCAGTATATCATGAATATAAGAATACATTAGGTCGTTCTTTTCTTCCAAATCCTGTTTTAAAAGAATTTTCTCCTTAAGTTCTTCCCTAGCTTTCGTAATCCATTCAGACAATTCTTTGATTTCATTTGACTGTTTTCTGGTACGTTTATAGCAAATGGAAAGAGTCTCTATCAAGAGATCTTCATTTACCTCTTTGATTTGATATGGAAGCTCTGATAAGGTATCCATTTCCCTATCAATTTTCTCATTAATATCAAGAATATATTGTTTGTTCTTTTCTTGCTTCTTAGCCTTCGCTTTTCCAATAGGACTGTTATCGATTTCCATATTAGATACGATATCCGCCATCAATTTTTTCTTTAATTGCTTCAAATCCTTAATCTCATTTACCAATTTGCCTTGCTTTGCAAGAAGATCATTTAATTTTTGCTCTAATTCTCGAATAGCCGCTGTTTTCTCTTCCTCTGAAAACATTTCATGCCAGCGAGAATCTAGTGTAAGAATAGGTAGTTTCCGATCTCTAACAAGATTAAAATCAATCTTCTTTGTTCTTCTTTTCATTAGTTTTATCCGATCCTTCTACAGCAGTCTTATGCTTCTCCTCTTGGCTCTTCTTTGTTGATAACCGGTAGGAAAGTTTCATAAGACTCTCTGCTAAATGTACATTTTCAACTGTTACATCTTTCGGTAAATTTAAGTCCGTCGGTGCAAAGTTCCATATACCTTTTATACCCCATTTTACAAGATCCGCAGCAAGAATAGGTGCTCGTATTTTAGGTACTGTAATCGCAACTATGTCAACCTGGTTATTTTTAATATATTCTTCTAGTTCATCCGCTGGACGCACAACGATATCTCTAATCTTAGTACCGACCAACTGAGGATTGACATCAAATAGTGCTGTAAATACAAAGCCTCGCCTTTCAAAATCCACATAATTCGCTAACGCTTGCCCTAAATTACCAGCACCTACGATTATAATATTATATTTCTTTTCAAGTCCAAGTATCTTTCCAATTTCAGAATGGAGGTATTCAACATTATATCCATACCCCTGTTGACCAAAACCTCCAAAGTTATTCAAATCCTGTCTTATCTGAGACGCGGTCACCTTCATCTTTTGGCTCAGTTCCTTAGATGAAATGCGTACTACATCTTTCTCAAGTAAATCTCCAAGGTAACGATAATACCTAGGTAATCTATTTATAACTGCTTTAGAAATCTCTTTTTTTTGCAAAGATTTACCTCCTCTTCCTATATTAGAAATGTCAAAATCAACCATCGACGACCATAACTTCTGACATTAATACCAATAAACTTTCAAAAGCCAAAACATCACGACTTTTGACCTGTAATCATTATTATATTAAATTGTTAATAATAAGTCAATGTTGGTTCAATGTTCACTTCATACTAGTTTGGCTAAACTGTAACCTTTACTTAATTGACCCATCTATGATAGAATAAGTAAATGTATGTGTTTTGTTAACGAAAGGTAAGAAAACTTTAAATTTATGAGGGATGATAAATGGTACTTGCATGTCAAAATATAAGTAAAGCATTTGGTACGACGCAGATTCT
This sequence comes from Clostridiales bacterium, assembly GCA_012523925.1. GTDB lineage: Bacteria > Bacillota > Clostridia > Lachnospirales > Lachnospiraceae > Mobilitalea. The sequence continues at coordinate 22,793 of JAAYSQ010000092.1, read as the reverse complement.
GCAATCTGTTTCCTTTCATATTAATGATAGGGAAAAAGCAGCAATCGTTGGCATCAATGGTGCTGGTAAATCTACATTATTAAAAATTATTATAGGGGAATTATCTGCAGATGATGGTGAAGTTATTCTGGCAAAGGGAAGTACTATTGGCTACCTAGCGCAGCATCAAAACCTAACTTCCGAAGCCTCCATCTATGAGGAAATGTTAACTGTTAAGCAGGATATTATAGACTTAAATCATAATATAAGAACTCTGGAATTGGAAATGAAGAATGCAGAAGGCGATAAACTTGAGTCGATGCTGAACTCTTACACTCGCTTGGTACATGAATTTGAAACTAAGAATGGGTATGCCTACCAGAGTGAAGTAACTGGGATATTAAAGGGGCTTGGCTTTACCGAGGAGGATTTTGACAAGAAAATAGACACCCTATCTGGTGGACAGAAGACAAGAATTGCATTAGGAAAGTTACTCCTTTCTAAACCAGATATTATTCTTCTGGATGAGCCTACGAACCATCTCGATCTCATTTCCATTGCATGGCTTGAAACATTCCTCCTGAACTACAATGGTGCGGTTATCGTGGTTGCCCATGACCGTTATTTCTTAGATAAAGTAGTCTCTAAAGTGATTGAGCTAGATAATACAAAATGCCAAACCTTTGATGGGAATTACTCTGACTATGCATATAAGAAATCCCAGCAGCGGGAAGCGATGTTGAAGCAATATCTAAATCAACAACAGGAAATCAAACACCATGAAGAGGTTATTGCAAAACTTCGTTCTTTTAATCGGGAGAAGTCAATCAGAAGAGCTGAAAGCCGAGAAAAGATGCTAGCCAAGATAGAACGCGTGGAAAAGCCCATCGAAAATGCTCAGATGCATTTTAATTTGGAACCTAGAGTTGTTAGCGGAAATGATGTACTTGAAATCAATGGTTTATCAAAATCTTATGGAAATTTACATTTATTTAATGATATCTCCTTTGAAATAAAGCGTGGCGAGAAAGTAGCCATTATTGGTAATAATGGAACCGGTAAGACCACAATTTTAAAAATTATCTGTGGCCAAGTAGCAGCAGACAGAGGTGAAGTAAATATTGGTTCCAAAGTTCATATAGCTTACTACGATCAAGAGCAGCAGGAATTAGATTTGGATAAGACATTATTCGATGAATTACAGGATACATATCCACACTTGGATAATACTACAGTTCGCAATATACTAGCTGCCTTTCTATTTACGGATGATGATGTATTTAAGCGAATTAAGGATCTCAGCGGTGGAGAGCGGGGCCGAGTTTCCCTTGCGAAATTAATGCTTTCCGAAGCGAATCTGTTAATTCTTGATGAGCCAACCAACCATTTAGATATTACTTCTAAAGAAATCCTTGAAAATGTTATTAACAATTACAGTGGCACGGTACTCTATGTTTCTCATGACCGTTACTTTATTAATAAAACAGCCACTAGAATATTAGATCTTACGGAACAGACAATACTAAATTACATTGGCAATTATGATTATTACTTAGAAAAGAAACCAGAAGTAGAAGCAGCATATTTGGGGAAATCTGTGGATACAAATCTATCTGATATATCCACAAAACCCGGTGCTTTTCAACTTCCAAATACATGGAATGCTGGTTCCGCTTCAAAAAATACTGCTTCATCCGCCCCCGTCAGTGAGAACAAACTCAGCTGGCAACAGCAAAAAGAGGAGCAAGCAAGGCAACGTAAACGTCAGAATAGGTTGAAGAAAACCGAGGAGGAGATTACCCAGTTAGAGACCCGCAACGAGGAAATCGATAGTCTCCTAACTCTAGAGGAAATCTATACCAATGTACCAAAATTAATTGAACTAAATAACGAAAAGAAGGAAATTGAGGCAAGACTTGAAGAATTATTAGAAATATGGGAACAACTAGCAGACGAATAACAACACCTGCGGCTAAATCCGCCGAATCCTTTCTAAGTATGTAATATTTTATTCGTTTTAAATATATAAATAGTGGCTGTCGCAACAATAATATGTATCAGCGCCTTCAGTAAAACCACAATGTTTATCACATAGTAGCTTTTTGAAAAATAGCATATGATTTTTATCCAATGGCGACAAACGGTCCACTTATGGATTAAAAATCATATGCTATTCTTTTATGCTTTGATGTGATAAACATCACTACCAAGAAAGGCGCTACACAAATTAAGGGCAGAACGTCCTCGGCGCGAGTGTTACGCAAGCGAAGCTTTTTCTTGTTTCCTATAAACTATCCACACACAACAAAGCAACGTCATATGGCGCAAAAGTTGTTTGTGATGTCAATTTATTACCAGTAAGTATATCAACTTTATCTGCAAAAACCTGCGGAATGCTAAGTGTTTCGTTTGTCAAATTTAAAATAAAATAGTAGTTCTTATCTGAGACAGTACGGCGAACGATTTCCAGTTTTGTCTCGATGTCAATTAAGGGTTTAACATTAGAGTAAACTGTTACCTGATCTAATATTTTTTCCAAAGCTTTTTGTTCTGGCTGGGTTCCCACGTAGTAAACAGCTCCCTGTCCAAAACTATTCTTTGTCACTGCCGGTGAGTTGGCATAAAAATTGCTACTGTAATCGGCTAGACTTTCCGCACCCTCAAGATGGATAATATCGCATAGAAGATGACAGTCATACTCCATTCCATCAGTAAATCGTATGTTATTACTCTGCTCCGGTGCCAGAGCATCTATTTCTTCCACCCAGATGCCAGCTAACTTACGTAGGGGACCTGGATATCCGCCAAGATGAACGTTATCAGACTGATCCACAAGTCCGCTCATAAAACCGGTAACCAGTACGCCACCATTTTCCACATAGTTTTCCAAGGCCTCTTGCATTCCATCCTTGATCATATAAAGAACCGGTGCAACTACTACCTTATATTTTGAAAAATCACCATCTACCGGAATCATATCAACCGGAATATTTTTTTCATAAAAATATCTGTAATATTGATGAATCTGATCTACATACTTTAAGTCTTTGTTTGGTCCACTGGTGTATTCTAGTGCCCAGTAGTTATCCCAATCAAAGATTATTCCTACCTGAGCCGGATTATCAGCACCAAGCAATTGGTCACCCAGGTTGTGAAGTTCCTCGCCCAGTTCGGCAACCTCTCTGAATACTCGGGTGTTTTCCGTTCCAACATGCTCAATTACAGCACCATGAAATTTTTCGCAGGCTCCTACTGAACGGCGCAGTTGGAAAAACTGTATGGTATCCGCACCATGAGCCACTGTCTGATAGCTCTGTGCTCGCATTAGTCCAGGTTTTTTCAAGGAGTTGTAAGGCTGCCAGTTTTGCTGGCTTGGAGTCTGCTCCATTAGCATAAATGGCTGTCCTTTCAAACCACGCATCAAATCATGGTTCATGGCTACCATACTCCATGGAGTATCGTAAGAAGGATAGTTATCCCAGGATACGATATCCATCTCTTTGGCCCATTTAAAGTAGTCAAGATTTTTGTATGTACCCATCAAATTGGTTGTTATCAGAGTATCAGGATCATATTTACGAATAGCATCCCTCTCCATTTTAAAATTATTAAGTAAGCTATCCGAATTAAAGCGACGATAATCAATGGATATTCCAGCAAAGGCAGTTTTGTCATTTTCCAATCCTTCGCTAAGTTCGTTTGGTAGGACAATCTCATCCCAGTCATAGATTGTATGACCCCAGAATTCAAGATTCCATGCCTTATTCAATGCTTCAATGGTCTTATATTTGTCTTTTAGCCATACACGGAACGCCTTTTCACAGTTTTCACAGTAGCAATCCCCACTGTATTCATTATTGACATGCCAGCAGGTGACATGTTCATTGCTACCATAACGCTCAGCTAGTTTTTCTACAAGACGCTTGGCAAACTTCTGGTACACCAGGCTATTGGGACATGAGTTGTGCCTCTGTCCGAATTTATGTCTTCTGCCCTTATAATCTGTTCGAGCAATCTCCGGATATTTCTTGTACATCCATGCTGGCATAGCTGCTGTGGAAGTACCCATAACAATATCGAATTTCTCACGACTTAACATCTCCACTATTTCATCTAGCTCGTCAAAATAGTATTCGTGTTCTGATGGCTGAATTTTCGCCCAGGAGAACACATTAATCGTCGCACTGTTTATGCCTGCCTTACGAAACAGACGAATATCTTCGTCCCAGATTTCTCTAGGCCATTGATTGGGATTATAATCCCCGCCGTATAAAATTCTACGGAATTTTTTCATACTTTTTTCCTCCTTATTATAATCTAAGTATAAAACTCAATTAAGATATACGCATTGGCAAGTAATATCATGTATTGTATATTTCATATCCTTGCTTGGCATTTAATGTTATACGCCTACCTCTATTATAAATGTTGTTTTAAAAAAATGTAGGATATGTTAAACTAAAAAATATAACATTTCGAAACAAGGTGATAATATATGCCAATTTACTTTGATCTATCCTCACATAAGCTTCCTCTCACCGTTGATAGTATAGGAAACCGTTGGTACCAAGAAAGTGTACAGCGACCTAATGGATTTCCCCACTATCATTGGTTGCAGACAGAAAGTGGCGCCGGGGAAGTTATTATTGGGGGAAAACGATTCCTCCTGCCAGAAAGGTCAGGTATTCTAATTGCACCGTTTATTCCCCATTCATATCGCGCAATTAATGAAGATTGGTCAACCTCATTCGTAACCTTTTCTGGAAAACTGGAAGCTGACATTAATAAAATAGTAGGACATGAGCAATTTATTCCGGTAGAGGACAACGCTGATTTTTCATTCCAGGACTGGATTGATGGTACCATTTCCTATCACGAAGCAGGTCCTATTGATCCGATACAGCTGTCGATTAACTGCTATACTTTCCTCATGAATATTAATAAGCTACGTGATTATCGTGAATTTCAAGCTCAACCGCTTTACCAAAACTATATTGCACCGGTAATAAAAGAAATCGAAACTAATTATCCAAAAAACATTACTGTTCAGAGCCTTGCTAACACTGTATATATAACTCCCCAATATCTTAACAGGCTGTTTAAACGCTTTCTTGGCTGTGGAACTTACCAGTACCTTACTAATTACCGTTTAAGTAAAGCGAAGGAGCTTCTGGTTAATCGAACGCATCTGCCAATTAGCCAGGTAAGCTTCCTTGTAGGATATCATGATACTAGCCATTTTATTGCAATGTTTAAAAGAGCAATCGGATGTACTCCATTTGAGTTTCGCCAGCTACACCATTAATAGAACCCAGTGTGATACCGGTTACAAAGTACTTCTGAAGGAATGGGTAGATACATAATACTGGTACCATGGATATAAATATCAATCTGTGGCTTTATCAGTTTGTAAGGGAAAATTAAAGAACCGTTTGTATGAGTAGACATCTCCAATGATGACTTACTCATATAAACGGTTCTCTTTGCTTAGACTACTTTTATTTACAACCCTTGGTCACTAATATTTTTTATTGTATTCATTATGTGTTCATGAGCTAAGGATTCTGCAAGTTCTTCATCCCGCTGTTTAATTGCTTCTAGGATTGCCTCATGCTCCGCAATGGATTTTGAAGCCCTATTAGTACTTGACAAGGATACCTTACGGATTCGTTCTACATAATGATGGAAGTCAGAAAGAACATGATTTAGTATCTTACTGCCTGATGCTTTATAAATCAAATCGTGGAATTTATTATCCAGCATAACCAGCTGTTTATGGTGACTCCTGCGCGCATGGAATGCAGATAAATAGATGGTCTCATCAAGTGCTTCAATCTGCTCTTCAGTAATATACCGGCAGGCCCATTTTGCACATAAACCTTCCAAATAGGAACGAATTGCATAGATATCATGGATATCCTTCCTCGTTATTCCAGTTACATAGGCTCCTTTGTTTGGAATGATGCTAACCAGTCCTTCTAATTCAAGCTGCCTCAAAGCTTCTCTTACCGGGGTCCGACTAACACCTAATTCCTGCCCTAGAGTAACTTCCTTTAATTCCTCATTCTCTTTATATACTCCAGCCAGAATATCTTCCCTGATTTTTGTAAAGACACGGCCTCGTAAGGAATACTTATCCGACATTTCTTTCTGAAAATGAAATTCCTCCAAGAACCTTCCTCCTTTAAGTACTCCCTAAAGCACTTGAAAAGCAAATAAGTGCTATTCAGTTTACTTTAAGTTCTCAATGGTCTCCATCAGATAATCAGCAAATTCTTCTCCTGTAGCACCTGTATCTCGACCTGTTAGAACAAGCTTTTTCTCTGTAACAGTACATATATCTAATGCACGATATAATTTATCTGCTTTATCTGAATAACCAATATGATTCAGTAACATGGCACCAGCACGAATGATACTGGAAGGATCCGCATACTTATCTCTGCCTTCCTGCACCATACGAGGGGCAGAACCATGGATTGCTTCAAACATTGCGTAACGCTTTCCGATATTGGCGCTTCCAGCAGTACCTACTCCACCTTGGAATTCTGCCGCCTCATCCGTAAGGATATCACCATAGAGGTTTGGAAGAACCATCACCTGGAAGTCTTTCCTTCTCTTCTCATCTACGAGTTTTGCCGTCATGATATCAATATACCAATCATCCGCTGTAATATCCGGATAGTCTTTAGCAATCTCACGGAAGATATCAAGGAATTTACCATCTGTTGTCTTAATAATATTTGCCTTAGTAACCGCGGTAACCCTTGTCTTACCATTCGCTTTGGCAAATTCAAAAGCAGCACGGATAATTCTTTCGGTTCCCTGAGTTGTTACCACTGTGAAATCCACACCCAGATCCTCAGTTACATTAACACCTTTACTACCAACTGCATAGGCACCTTCAGTATTCTCACGATAGAAAGTCCAATCAATGCCCTGATCCGGAACTCGAACCGGTCTTACATTGGCAAATAGGTCCAATTCCTTTCTCATTGCTACATTAGCACTTTCTACGTTTGGCCATGGATCTCCCTTTCTTGGTGTTGTGGTAGGCCCTTTCAATATAACATGGCACTGCTTTAATTCCTCTAATACTGCAGGAGGAATGGCTGCATTTTCTTCTGCTCTTCTTTCTATGGTCAAGCCATCGATAACACGAAATGCTACTTTACCAGACTTAACTTCATCCTTCAGTAGATATTCCAGTACCCTTTGCGCCTGCGCTGTAATTGCAGGACCAATACCATCACCGCCGCATACGCCAATAATAATCTGGTCTAAAGAATTATAATCAATAAAATCCCCTTGTGCTTTCATTTCCTCAACTCGACGTAGTTGTTCTTCAAGTAACTGTCCGAATCTTTCCTTAGCCGCCTCAATTTTATCAGTTGCTATCATAACATCCTCCTATCATTGCTTATCTAGTACTTATCAGAGCATTGGTACTCCAAGCTCTTATAATGTATTGTTACATATTTACCATTGTATGTCTTTCTTTAAAGCTTGTCAATTCCCGTTCTGTATAAAATTACCGATAATCTAGCTACTCTTTCGCTCGCAATCTATGTATATAAGTCTTATTTCAACAGGTCCCCAATCCCTCTTTTACTTTTTGTAGAATCTCTACTAATTCCTCATCTGTAATCACTGTAATTCTTCCATTTTCATACTCAGAATCAACCCATTCCTTCACCTTCACCACGTATGGGCTATTCTTATCTACTGCTTCCTCTTCCTTAAGATTGTAGTATGAATTTATCCAATGGGCAATCCCTGCTAGGCCAGAGGTGTTGGATATGGCTACTCGAACCGGTCTATTTAGAATTTTATCAGTATCGAAGATATTATAGATTTCCTCATTTTTTAATAAACCATCCGCATGAATACCAGCACGGGTTATATTAAAGTTTCTACCAACAAACGGCGTTCTTGATGGGATACGATAACCAATCTCTTTTTCATAATACTCCGCCAGTTCTGTGATCACGGTCGTATCCATCCCGTCTAATGTACCTTTTAGCTGTGCATATTCAAATACCATAGCTTCTAGTGGTGTATTGCCAGTACGTTCTCCAATACCAAAAAGGGAACAATTCACACCAGCCGCACCATATAACCAAGCGGTCGTTGAGTTGGCTACTGCCTTGTAGAAATCATTGTGCCCATGCCACTCAAGCCATTCTGATGGAACACCACCATGGGTGATTAAACCATAGATAATTCCTTGTACTGAACGTGGTATTACAGCTCCAGGGAAATTCACTCCATAACCCATTGTATCGCAAGCACGTATCTTAACCGGTATATTATATTCCTTGGATAGTTTCATCAATTCCCTACAGAAAGGAATAACAAAACCATGAATATCAGAGCGAGTAATGTCTTCTAGATGGCATCTTGGTGACACTCCCGTCTCAAGGCATTCCCTAATGACAGAAAGATAATGGTTAAGCGCTTCTCTTCTGGTCATCTTCATTTTGTAGAAGATATGATAATCTGAACAGCTTACCAGTATACCGGTTTCTTTTAATCCAATATCTTTCACAAGCTCAAAGTCTTTTTTACTGGCACGAATCCAAGAAGTTACCTCAGGAAACTTATAACCTCTTTCCATGCATTTATATACGGCGTCCCTATCCTTCTTACTATAAAGGAAGAACTCACACTGACGAATAATTCCCTTTGGCCCTCCCAAACGGTGAAAGTAATCATACATAGTAACAATTTGTTCTGTGGTATAGGGTGCTCTAGACTGCTGCCCATCACGAAATGTGGTATCCGTTATAAAAATCTCATCCGGAAGGTGATGTGGAACAATCCGATCATTGAAGGCAATCTTTGGCACCTCATCATAAGGGAACAGATTTCGGAAGGTATTCGGCTCCTCAATATCAACGAGCGGATAAATCGGTTCCTCTAATTGAAGCAGATTATTATGGGGATTTATAAATACTTTTCTTTGATCCATTGCTATCGTCTCCATCCTTTTTAAAATTTGTATAATTGTATACAATAATACTTATAATGTCAATAAGGTTTTCCGATTGATATAAAAAAGTCCTTAATAAGTCTGTTTTTGACAAACATTATTAAGGTCAAATATCATATTTTAAGTATTTTCTTTCATTTTATTGTTCGATTAATAAAATCTTCTTATTGATATACTTCTTGTCATAGATATACTTATTCTAAAAAACAGTAATAATAATTTCATAAATCACGGGTACCAATACAGCAGGTAACAGATTTCCTACCTTAATCTTTTTGCCAAAGATCATATTAATACCAAGTCCCATGATAAGAATAGAACCAATAAAGGAAATATTACTAATAAGCTGCTCACTTAGCAACGGCTCAATAAAAGTTGCTCCCAGCGTTATTCCGCCCTGATATAGGAGTAGCGAAATTACCGAGAAGAATACGCCAATCCCCAGTGTTGATGCGAAAAAGATTGCAACCACTCCATCAATTACCCCTTTAGCTATTAATATGGAGGGATCCCCTGCAAGACCATCCTGTAGGGAGCCGACAATTGCCATTGCACCGACACAGAAAAGTAGAGAACTATTAACAAAACCTTCTACAAAACTGTTCCCCTTATCATCTTTCACTTTCAAAGTTTTCTTAATCCATTCTCCCAATCTATCCAATCGGGCTTCGATATCAATCCCTTCCCCGATAAAGGCCCCCAATGCAAGAGAAATGATCATGAGCATAACATTCGTACTAGTTAGTTGGTTTCCCTCAACTAATAACAATCCCTGCAAAGCACCACTAATACCAATAAACATAACAGCCAATCCTAAGGCGTTCATTGTAGTCACCTGGTATTTTTCTTTTAATCCACCTTTAATCAGTATTCCGATCGTAGATCCTATCAGAACCAAAATACTATTAACTAACGTTCCCATTCCAATCATAAATTTCTATACCCTGCTTTTTCATTATTCTTATGTATCAATATGTATTAAATTTACCAATTGTAATATTATACGCAGGTTTCTCCTTATCTTAATCCTATCATCTATCCGCTACATAATATTATTGGATAATAACATATAACTTTTCAAAATTCAAGTTTATGCAATCGGTAACAAAAAAGACCTTATATATCTGCTTAACAGCAAATAGCATAAAGGTCTTAGTTGTATAACATTGGGCTTTAAATCAGACTATACAAGTCCCGTACTTTGCTCAACATCCCTCAAAGCATAAATCGTTCTTTGAATTAAATCCTCAAGTTCCCATCCAAGCATCTTAGCACCATTTGAGATAACTTCCCTAGAGCAACCAGCAGCAAACTTTTTGTTTTTGTATTTCTTTTTAACAGAGCTCACTTCCAAATCCATGGTACTTTTGGAAGGACGCATAATAGCAACCGCACCGATAAGGCCAGTTAGCTCGTCTACCGCATAAAGAACCTTTTCCATGGTATGTTCTGGTTTAATATCAACAGTAATTCCAAATCCATGACTTGCCGTAGCATGGATTATCCGATCATCAAGATCATGTTCCTTCATAATCCCTTGGGATTTAATGCAATGTTGCTGAGGATACTTCTCAAAATCCAAATCGTGAAGAAGTCCTACTATGCCCCAGAATTCTTCTTCCTCCTGATATCCTAATTCTCTAGCGAAGTAACGCATAGCTCCTTCCACAATTCTTGCATGTTTTAGGTGAAATTCCTCTTGGTTATATTCACATAGAAGTTCCCATGCTTCTTCTCGTGTTGGTATTTTACCCATTTTTATCATCCCTTTCGAATTATTGATACCATTTTGATAACATTACCATTACGATATAAAGATAAGCAGATTAGACAATCCTAACCTGCTTAAAATGTTCTGATTATAATAACATACCCCGCTTTAAGAAGCAAGTGAAAATGTATCTATCTATATTGATTACGATTAGAATAGCTTCCAAACTTTCATAAAGGGTGCTCCTTTGTGAACTTGAATAATTATGATTTATTGTACATTCCCCAGATCCTTGATTACCTCGCCAGCAATAATCAGCCCCGCCACCGGTGGTACAAAGGCACTGCTGCCTGGTATCTGCCTTCTTTCTGTACACTTTCTAGCGGTACCTGGAGGGCAAATGCAATGATGCTTACAGCTGTTGGAGGTATCTTCAATCGGCTTTCTTGCTGGCTCTTTGGAATATACCACTTTTAAGCCTTTAACCCCACGAGCTCTCAGTTCCTTACGCATAACTTTTGCCAAAGGGCAGATAGAGGTCTTATAGATATCGGTAACTTCAAATTGTGTAGGATCTAATTTATTACCGGCACCCATACAGCTAATGATTGGTACATTATGTTCTTGTGCACGCATCACCAACTCAATTTTACCGGATACTGTATCAATAGCATCAACGACATAATCGTAGGCGGAAAAATCAAACTGATCCGCTGTCTCTGCACTAAAGAAGCATTGATGGGTATTTACTATAGCTTTAGGATTAATTTCTAAAACCCGTTCTTTCATTACATCCACTTTATATTTGCCTATGGTCTTTCTTGTTGCAATTATTTGTCTGTTAATATTAGTTAGGCAGACCTTATCATCATCGATAAGATCAATCGTCCCCACTCCACTACGAGCTAGGGCTTCCACCGTATAACCGCCGACTCCCCCGATACCAAATACTGCTACTCTTGCCTTACTTAATAATTCCATTGCTTCCCCACCAAGCAACAGTTCTGTCCTAGAAAACTGGTTTAACATCCTTGTCCTCCCTTTGTGTCATAATCATCAAGGAAATGATATTTCTTTTTATCGTCATGGTAACCGATAATGGTATTTAAGTTAACGTTCTGCACACTATTATATATGTTCGTATCTATATATGGACTGTCTTTCCGCAATCTTTTAAGCAAAGCCTTAATCTCTTGACGCTTTGAACCGCCTCCACCATTATCGCAAAGGGAACAGTTCTCCGTTAATCTGCAGGCACATTGGATAAATTGCAGATCATTATAACGGCTCCATGCAATAATATCAGCTTCTCTAACTAGATACATTGGTCGTATCAATTCCATGCCCGGATGATTCGTACTATGAAGTTTGGGCATCATTGTTTGTACCTGTCCACCGTATAACATACCTAATAAGATGGTTTCAATCACGTCGTCGAAGTGATGACCAAGAGCAATTTTATTACAGCCTAATTTCTGGGCTTCCTTATAGAGATAGCCCCTACGCATTCTGGCACAGAGATAACAAGGGGAGGAATCAACTTCAGCTACTGAATCATAAATATTCGTTTCAAATATGGTTATTGGTATATTTAACAGTTTTGCATTATTCTCAACTACCTGACGGTTAATCTGATTATAGCCAGGATCCATTACAAGATATTCTGCATCAAAATTAACCACTCCGTGGCGCTGTACTTCCTGGATAAGCTTTGCCAAAAGCATAGAATCCTTACCTCCGGAGATGCATACAGCAATCTTGTCCCCCTCCTGAATTAATTTATATTCATTAACTCCTTTAATAAACCGCTTCCATATAGGTTTGCGGTATTTTTTTATAATACTTCTTTCTATTTCTTGATATCTTTCCATCTATCATTACCACTTTCTATTCAGTATATTGCGTATATCTCTTTTCACTATCATCCTATATTACACAATCATTTATAGTATCATAAATAATTTATAATTTCATTATCATTTCAGTTATAGTTTAGCACTTGCAAAATTGATATCAATTGCACAGCCAATGATTTCTAGTGAGAGTAAATCAAGGGCCAAACGTTAACTTATTGTAGCATTTATCGAAAGCTTCCTTAAAATGCTCCAATTCCTCTTGCCTTGTTAAATGGCTTAAGCTAATTCTCCATGAAGACATGGCATTCTTACGATCCCTAGTAACTGCATATACAGGCCTTGATGGTGTATTGGCAACGGAACAAGCCGATTTAATGGAAACGCAGATTCCTTCCTCTTCTAAGGCCTTCACAAATATCGGTGCTTTTACACCTTGTACGCTAAGATTAATAATATGAGGAATGCTTTTCTTGGTACTATTAATTCTTACCTTGGAATAGGTCGAAAGTGTCTTTATCACGTCTCCCTTAAGACGATCCACATAGGCATATCGCGACTCCATTTCCCTAAGAGCAATTTCCAAAGCCTTTTCTATCGAAGCTGCATGGGCAATATCAGGCGTTCCGCTACGATACATTGTTGTACTGGCACCACCATGAATCAATGGCTCCAGAATCACATGTTCTCGCTTCACAAGCACGCCACAACTATTCAATCCATAAAATTTATGGGGTGCAAAGGTCATCATATCCACTGTATCAAAATGAACTGGTATTTTTCCCATAGCCTGTGTTGCATCTGTATGGAAATAGCAATTCGGATATTCTTTAAGTAATTTACCAATTTCTTCGATCGGCTGCTGAACGCCAAGTTCACTATCAACATAGCAAATGGATACGAGTATAGTATCCTTTCGTAGAAGTTCTTGTAGATGTTGGATATCAATAATTCCTTCACTGGTAACATCCAACAGATCTATTTCATAACCTTGGGACTGCAAGAAGGTTAAAGCTCCACTGACTGAGGAATGTTCCAAGCTGGTTGAAATGATATGTTTACCAAGCTGTCTTTGCGCATGAGCAAGACCTTTGATTGCTAGATTATTTGCTTCGCTGGCACCAGAGGTATAGATAATTTCATTCATATTTACTTCTAGCATCCCAGCGATTTGTTTTGTTATCTGCTCCATTCTCCCTTTCGCTTCTCTACCTAGGAAATGGGAAGAATTCGGATTTGCTATATGACGAGTACATTCTTCGCTAAAACATTCTATAACTGCAGGATCTACTGGAGTATTCGCTGCATAATCAAAATAAAACAATTTATCACCTCAAGAATTTATTCCAACTGCCAACATAAAAACAATCGAATTTTATTATAATAACTAATTCCTAGTATGTCAATGGAGTATGTATACTTGAAATCTAAAGAAATACGGCAAATTTATTGACTATAATAACAGAAAAACTGTCTTGCATATCTCATATCGAATGAGTTATTACAAGACAGTTTAGATTACATTATTTCACTTCTTCGAATTCATCTTTACCAACACCGCATAATGGGCATACCCAATCTTCAGGTACATCTTCCCATTTGGTTCCTGCAGCTACTCCGTTATCCGGATCGCCTAATTCTTCATCATAGATATATCCGCATACCAAACATTCAAATTTTCTCATATAACAACCTCCATGCTAATATTTTATACACGTTGCTACATAACTATGTATACCATATTTTAACTAAATAAACAAGAAAATTTTTTCTAATAGCAGATAAAAGCAAGAATATTTTTAACTTTTATATTTCCACTTTTTCCAATTGTCTTATTGCTAACTATATCAAATGTAAACAAACTGGATACGACAAGTTGGATGAATTGTAAATCAGAAAATCTTAATGGTATATAGTCTATTTTATGAGAAATAGAGTGAAAAAAAGATGAATCAGCAAGCCGATTCATCTTTTCTATAATATAAATATATTTGCCTTATTAATTCAAGTTATTGTATTAGCAAAGAATTATTTTGTTTCAAGAATGTATTGGTTTAAGATACTCTCAAGCATTTCCTGTCTTCCGGATTTGTTAGGAGTTACACCATTCTTTAATGCATACTCTTCTAATTCCTTAAAGCCTACTTTACCTTCAACGATATCTTTACCAATGCCTTCATTGTAGCTTGCATAACGCTCATCCTTGAAGTTCTCAAACACTTTATCTTCAAGAAGTTTGGCAGCAACCTTTAAGCCTTTCGCGAAAGCATCCATACCTGCGATGTAGGAATAGAATAAATCCTCATCTTCGAAGGAAGCACGACGAACCTTAGCATCAAAGTTCAAGCCACCCTTCGTAAATCCACCATCAAGAAGGATTTCATACATAGCAAGGGTTGTATCATATAAGTTGGTAGGGAATTGATCTGTATCCCATCCAAGCAATGGATCACCCATGTTTGCATCCACACTACCAAGAACGCCATTGATTCTACTCATATTTAACTCATGCTGGAAGGTATGCATTGCAAGAGTTGCATGGTTTGCTTCAATATTCATCTTGAAATGGTCTTGTAAATTATATTTTCTTAAGAATGCAAGAACCGTAGCGGTATCGAAGTCATATTGATGCTTTGTAGGCTCCTTTGGCTTAGGCTCAATTAATAACTGTCCAGTGAAACCAATTTCTTTAGCATAGTCCACTGCCATTTGAAGCAATCTTGCAAAGTTATCAAGCTCTAAATCGGTCTTTGTATTCAGTAAAGTCTCATAACCTTCGCGTCCGCCCCAGAATACATAGTTAACACCGCCTAATTCCTTTGTAATATCCATAGCTTTCTTAACCTGTGCTGCAGTATAAGCAAATACGGAAGCATTGCAAGAGGTGCTCGCACCATGAACGAATTTTTCGTCACCGAAAGCGTTAGTTGTACCCCATAGACATTTGATTCCAGTACGTGCCATTTCTTCTTTAATAACTTCAACAATTTCATCTAAATTGCGGTTTGTCTCTTCTAAAGTTTCTCCTCTAGGAGCAACGTCCACATCATGGAAGCAGAAGAAAGGAATCTGCATTTTTTCCATAAATTCAAAAGCAGCACGAACTCTTTCCTTAGCTTTCTCCATTGCATCATCAGTCTTATCCCATTCACGTAACATGGTTGTGCCACCGAATGGGTCCGTTCCCATGTATGTAAATGTATGCCAATAAGACATAGCGAAACGAAGCTGCTCTTTCATTGTCTTACCCATAACTACTTCGTCTGGGTTGTAATACTTAAATGAAAGAGGATTTTTACTTTGTGGTCCTTCATATTGAATTTTACCAACTCTAAAATATGACATTCGTATTCCTCCTTAAAATATAATAATAATTCACTTTCTATTGATATCACGGCTCTGTGAAAGATCTTCCTTCACTTCTTTCACTACCTGATATTGGAAGATAGTTTAGTTAATTCATCTTCTTAACTATATTATAATCACTTTTTTTAAATAATACAATACCTTTAGTAAATTAATTAAACTAATTCCAGAAATTTAATGAATATCTCCCTTTATTTAAAAAATGAATCATTTTGATTTTAAGAGGATACTTAAATACCAAAATTCTCAGTCTTCCACAGGCGTAAGAATAAAATCATCCAAGGTGCCCCATCCCTTAGGATCACAAGCAATAGAAGCCCCGATTACTATGGTTCCGCTATCTACCTGTATGTTCTCTACTTTAGGATTCTTCCAATTAGCCCATCCATCCACTGAAGCTTCTGCTATATAGGTTTTACCATCCGCTATGGCATAGATCGACATCTCGGGGTTATTTACATCTCCACCTTGTATATAAATACCAAAATTATAAATTCCTGGTTTTAGATCAGTTATCTTCTGCTCCACCTTAAAATCCACTTGATTCGTGGAATAGAAATGAAGAGACTTTGTGCCAGTTTTCGCATCCGATATTTTTTCTTGAATCCCCAATTCCGATGTAACATCATTATGATTAGTAATAGTCCACATAGATAAATCCAAGTCTTCAAAACTATAATTCTCTACATAGTTCTGTTCCACAATAATGACCTTACCGCTTGCTTCATATTCTTCCTCATTATAAAATGCCAGACCATGTATTTCATATACTCCAAGAATATCAGTTGCAATCTTTTCAACATCGGCTTCTTTCCATTCCACAGCTACCTCCTGCTTGGTTCCATCATTCAATAATACGGTAACCGTATCCGGTAATAGATAATCATCCCCTTTGCGGACACGAAGAAGAACATCATCAATGGCATCAACTCTAAGTGTAGCTTCTGCCCCTGTATATACATATTGGAATACTTTTAAAGAAGGCAATGGATGGCCTTGAAAATCAAACAAGCCTTGATTATCCCAAGAGGACCCTCCATAGTAAACTCCAGCATCCAAAGGATCATATTCTGTTGCAAAGCTACTAGCCCAGCCTGAACCATATTCCTCCCATAGTTTAGACCTTTGTTCAAAGGTTTCGCCAGACACCGGTATCCATGCTGGTTCCCAATAAAACACACCAAGTCCAGCATCCCCTACCTTAGCTACAGCCTCCATTACATCCCTAATGGCACTAGCTTGGCCTTGTATTGTGATAGGATAGTCTTTCGTAAATACACTCTCCTCTGAGATAGTATTCCCGTGCCCATCCCCATTCTCAAAAGTATAGGCATAAGAGGTTTCTGCAACCATAACTTTCGTGTCAAAATCATTCGCTACTTTTGTAAGAATAGCTGTCAAATTATCCAGTGTTCCATGCCAATAAGGATAATAGGAAGATGCAAATATATCATAATCTACTTTAAAATTCTTAAGGATCATAGCATAACGTTCATAGTTTTCAGCATTTTCCGGATTGGTAAAATGAATTGCGATTAATATATCCTGCTTCTCATCCTTGCTCACCTCCCGAACAGCTCTGCTGCCCTCTTGGAATAAGGTAGTGATATTCTTCCAGTTGTTCTCGCCACAGAAAGCATTGGTTGTTTCATTGCCAATTTGAACAATGCCAACATCAACTCCTTCCTCCATAAACCTTTGCAGACTCTCCTTTGTATATTCATAGAGCGCCTTACCTTTCTCCTCTAGGTTCATATTAGTCCATGCTTTTGGAGCTTGTTGCTTTGAAGGATCTGCCCAAAAATCCGAATAATGAAAATCGATCATAAGCTTCATTTTGTATTTGCTTGCCCGTTTACCTATCGCAATCGCAGTATCCAAGTCATTGTTACCACCACCATAGCCATTGCCATTAGCATCATATGGATCATTCCAGACGCGCACTCGAATATAGTTTACTCCCGCTTTTGAGAGTGTTTTAAAAATATCCTGTTCTTTGCCTTTCTCATCATAGAATACGACACCACTATTTTCTAAAGCAATGATACTGGATAGATCAACTCCGCGGATAAAATCAGGACTTAGCCCTTCTATCTTATCTACAAACAATTCTGCCTTCACTTTCCCCGAATCGACAATTACCATTCGATATTTATCGAACTGTAAAACACTTACTATAATAGCAATTACCAATATAAGAAGAATTCCACCAAAGGTAATCCATAATCTCTTTCTGTTCACACAAGACACCTTCCCTTTCTAACCATTTCAGTATTTCATGATTACAAAACTATAATTAAATATGATTTGATATAAGTTTTTGCAATCACCTAATACAAATACATTTTTATATAAAAGCCCTTCAATAAAAAAAGCATGAATGATATATCACAACTAGTTGTAATTCATTCATGCTTTTTCTTTTAAAATGTAATTATAGTTTTATATTCCGTTTCAGTAACAACTTTTGTTAATTCACATGCGACTCCCTTAGTCATCACCGGCCATTTCTCTAGGAAAATCTTTGCATCCTCATATAGAGGATAAATTTCCAATCTTAATTTCTTTGGAAAATCAAAACGTTCTAAGCTTATCTCCCAATCCTTACCAGTAAAGAAATGATCCGCAATCATCTCGTCTTCTAGATAAAGTTTAGCTTGATCCCCTTGATAAGTTACCTGAAGGAAGTAATCTATAGCTATTTCTCGTGATTTTATCTCCAATTCGTATACTTTTTTCTCCTGAGTTTCATCAATGAGTTTCACATCCACTTCTGCCAGATCCAGATCTATATTCTGCTCATATATTACAAACTCTCCTTCTTTTCCCGCCTTCGTCCAACCTTGCGGAACTTTATCAAAATCCGGATAGACTTTCAGTCGAGGCTCACTTCTACCTATTACTGTGAGCCCTTGGTCCGTTTGAATAATATTAGAATTACTGATAATCAAATGTTCACGTCCCAGGTAAACCTTCCAAGCATTTTTCGCCTCCTCACGACTTATGGTAATGATTTTAACATCACCTAGATCTCCCAGGATCTCGTACTGAGGATCAAAATCACTATAGAACACATATGTATCTGTTACATTCTTAAGTATACACAATGGAGAGGCCAGTGCCGTTTTCAAAACCGCATTGCCAAGCTTCATATTAAATGGAAAGAAGTAATAGTCCTTATCTTTGACGGTGATCTCTGGAAATGATATCTCTTCGTTGGGAAGTTGAACAGATAGGTGTGCCTTAGCATGCTCTGCCATTGCATACCTTCTAACATAATTATTAACAAATATATATCCCTGCTTACCATTATGTCTGACAGAATATCTAAGGTCAGTAAAATTCATTGGATCAAGAGGATTATCTTCCGGTATATAGGCAGGCATATCGCAGAGTTCTAAACCAAAATCCTTAGCAAACATGGCAAATAACTTTATTTCCTTATAAGTCTCTGAGATTTGACCATACTCCCGAATCGGCGCTCGGAAATCATAACTCAACTCAGGAACATCATTAAGATACCCAGTCTCCCTTGATTCCTGAAGAGTAGTTAATTTGCCCTTCGGGTTTGTTCCTCCATGGTACATATAATACCCAAGAAGATTGACACCGCTTCCCAGTTTCACCAAAGACATGGCTCCTATATCCTCAGCTTCTGCCACTGGCCTACGGTGATGGGTAACTTGCATTCCGCCACCCAGTTCCGCTGTCAGATATGGGAACTTATTGTAATCAAAAGTAACACCAACGCCTAGACCAAAATCACTTCCGATATTATGATCATTTCTTTCATAGGTAAAGACATAGTTACCACTGGGCTCAATTTCCGTCAACCTCTGATCCCAAGGTGCCTCTGCATAACCTCCCATTACTGGTAAAAGTCCACCAGTAACAGCACCACCCCATCCAGTGGCTGTATAATAGGGTACCTCAAATCCTACATCCTTTGCCATTTGGTAAAGGGTACGCATATGAGCTTCTCCTTCTTCACCATAGGCGCCTCCGCAATGACCCAATTCATTTTCAATCTGAACTCCAATAATCGGACCTCCGTCTTTATATAGGAGCCCTTCCACCTGCTGATAAATCTTTTGATAAAACTTTCTCACTTCTGCTAGATAACCAGGATCATTAGATCTAAGCTCATAACCTTTCTTCATTAACCAATCAGGAAATCCGCCATTTCTCACTTCACCATGGATCCATGGACCAATCCGGAGAAACATATATAATCCGCATTCCCCACAAAGTTTTACAAATGCACGTAAATCACGATTACTGCTAAAATCAAACTCATTTTCAATTTCCTCATGATGTATCCAGATTACATAGGTGGAAGCCACATTAACGCCACCAGCCTTCATTTTATACAAAGATTCCTTCCAATCCCTTTTCGGAAATCTAGTATAATGCATCTCTCCCATAATCGGAAACCATGGTTTCTTATCTTTAGTTAAATATCTTTCGTTAAAATCAAATTCAGTTCTCATTGCTGCTTGTATCTCCTTCGTCTATTCTTTTACTGCTGCACCGCCAAAGGAGGTGACCATTGTTTTCTGCGTTATAATAAAGAAAATTATAAACGGAATTGCAACTAGTAATGCGCCAGCGGCAAACACTGTGAATTCATTTTTCTTATCAGTTACAAAACTAAATAGCCCAAGTGCTAAGGTCTGCTTATCCGCAGAACGGAGGATCATCTTTGGAAAGATAAAGTCCATCCAAGGCGCGGTAAAACTGGTGATTCCGAGGAATGTAATAATGGGCCGTGCTATCGGCATAATTATTTTCCAAAAGATTGTAAGATGGTTGGCACCATCGATTCTTGCTGACTCATCCAAACTTTTTGATATCGTATCTATATAACTTTTAACCATCCAAGTATTGTATGGAATATTGCCAGCCAAATACACTAGAACTAGTCCCCACAGAGTATCCAATCCACCGATACGAAGAAGGATTACATAGATTGCAATCATACCAACAAAGGATGGGAAAATCTGTAGTATTAACATCGTTAGCATCATACTCTTCTTCATAGTAAAATGAAATCTTGAAAATACATAAGCTCCTAAGGAAGCTACAAATATAGTTGATATCGATGTACTGGTAGCAATAATTAATGTATTCTTAAACCAAATAAGATAATTAGTTTTTGTAAATAAATGAGTAAAATGCTTAAGTGTAAATCCATCTCCAAAAGGTATCACATTAAGGGATGCGATAGAGTTCCCAGGTGAGAATGCTGCACTAACTACATACACCAGAGGATACAGGACACCAAGGGAAATAATCGTAAGAATAATTAGTACAACCGTAAGATTGATTCGACTTATCCATTTGTTTCCCATTATAATTCACCCTCCTTATATGATTTGGTTCGACGGAACTGAAAGATTGCAAACGGTGCAAGTATTAGGAAAATCATAATTGCTAATACCGATGCATAATTATATTTCATTAAGTTAACCGTCAATTTATAAATCCATGTAACTAAGATATCGGTTCCGCCAGCATTGGTTATCGTAGAATCGGATACCACAGGACTTCCGCCGGTTAGGAAGAATATCGCACCAAAATTATTGATATTATGTGTAAAAGACATGATAATTAGCGGCATCGTCTGGTATAGAACTAAAGGAAGAGTAATCTTCTTAAATATCTGGAAACGGCCAGCACCATCGATTTTAGCCGCTTCATATAGATCCGCAGATATGGCAGTCATAGTCCCAGTAACCAATAACATAAAATATGGAAATCCCGCCCACAAGTTGATCAAGACAGTCGTAAACTTAGCCAACCACTCATTACTTAACCAAGGGATTGCTTTTTCTATAAGACCAAGTTGCATTAGGGTACGGTTAACAGTACCAAAGGAACCATTCAATAGATTCTGCCATACAAGCATACTCACAACGGAAGGAACTGCATAGGGCAAGATAAATATACCGCGGAAAATAGGTGCAACCTTTAATTTATTATCCATCAATACAACCGCCATAATCATACCACCAAAGTAGCAGGTTGCGGTTGCAAGAACTGCCCAAACAAGAGTCCAAAGTGCCACTCTTCCAAGCGCCATTGTCCATGTACTATCACCACCAAACATAGCAACGAAATTGTCCATTCCAACCCAATCCACAGTATTATTTGGTGGAATATGCTCAGGTGAAGAATAATTGGTAAATGCTACACAGGCAGAAAATATAAGAGGTACAACTACAAAGAAAACCACCAAGCCAACAGTCGGTGCAAGACCAAATACAGGAAAGGCCTTTCCTAAGATTCTTGACAAGGATTCTCGATTAGTTTTCAACCTTTTCTCTGTACAAAATTCTTTATAATCTGCCATAGCACTCCGTACTGAAATGATATAAATAGCCACAAACAGAAAAATCAGTGCCAGCATCATAACACCATCAATCAGCATGAAAATGGAGTGGTCCCTTAGTTTTACCGGCAGATCTGGTTTCGGCGTACCTAAGGTAATCATATCGTTTAGTTTATGTATAATATTGGGGAGCATGACCAGCATGGCTATTTCAATACCTGCATAAAGTAATCCTTTTACATATTGCTTCAGATAGATTATATGCCCAAGTCCCATAAATAATATAGAAGTAATAAACAGCTTCTTTCTGGAGGATCCATCCTCCTTTAATCTTATACCCATCGTTCACCCGTCCTTCTTTCTACTCTATGAGATAGAATTTCGCTCGCAAAACTATCGTTCTGAGCAATTTCTTTTAAGTAAAAAGGGGCGTTGCATTAAACAACACCCCCTATTTGATCCACGTGGGAAAGAGGTAGTAACCCACATGATTGATCGTTTCAATGGTATATCAAAATACCATTATACAATTTATGTCTTCATGTGAATATATCAAAATTT
>JAAYSQ010000012.1 GCA_012523925.1 Clostridiales bacterium | reverse complement strand
GGTAATGATTGGTATATCGAAGTTATTATAAAACATTTTAACTCTAATAAGAAGATACCAGAGATTGTACATAAAGAACTTTTAGCACTTCACAAATTATACCTTCAAATTGGAGGTATGCCTGCATCGATTAACGAATATATCAATATGTCATCTCCGATAAATGTACCAGAACAGCATAGAGGCCTGATCAGTTCTTATCATGGATTTATCAAACAAGACAACACTGAAAGTGATACACTTAAGATGAGTCAGGTTTTTAACTCCATTCCCCTTCAATTATTAAAGGAGAATAAAAAGTTTCAATATAAATTAATTCGGAAAGGAACAACTCATGCAATGTATAAGGATGCAATCCATACATTAGCAAAGAGACATTACATTATCAAATGTAATAAAATACATAATTCTGTACTTGATAAAGACCTTTCTAATAATTCTGCATGTCTAGAGGAAATAATGAAAGAAGAAAATACAATATTTAAGCTATATTTCCCAGATATCGGCATGCTTTATACGAAAATATCCGAAGAGGAGAGTAGTGGATCTAGCTTAAACAATGGTACAAAATATCAAAAAAATCGGACAAAAGCCATATTAGAAAATTATGTGGCACAAGCTTTACAAGCAAGAAATTATCCCTTCGGTTTCTGGGAATCAGAATCTATGGCCAAAATTGACTTCATAATTCAAAAAGAAGGCTTACTTATTCCAATCGAGATTCACAGTACTAATAATACAAGATCTAAATGCATCAGTGTTTTTAAACAGAAATGCGATATACCATATGCAATCAAAATATCACCAAAGAATTTTGAATTTAAAAATCAAATTAAATACATACCTTACTATGCAACCTTTTGTCTATGATGGCAATATTTACCTAAATACTTACGGAATTATTAAGAAATTAGTTGACAATTATTTTCTATTAAGGTAGAATATGGGTATACCCTTTTGTCTACCATTGTAGATTTATTTATGGGTCTTATTTATTGTTTTCTACATCAGTAACACGCACTCGCATTGTACATACTTAATTGCATAATTTTCTTAGATGAACTTCCCGAATTGCTTTCTATTATTGCATAAACATGGCGCAATATATAGTTTTATATAGATGCTACAGTAGTAGAATAAGTTAATAACGGATTAAAGGGGTGTAACAAATAATGGCACAGCCAGAAATACGACTTCATGAAGGTGAACTTAATGTTATGGAATTATTGTGGTCAAACAAAGCTTTGGCAGCAAGAGATATTTCAAAAATTATTAAGGAATATATCGGTTGGGAGAAGAACACAACCTATACTGTAATCAAGCGCTTGATCGATAAAGGCGCTATAAAACGTGAAGATCCCGGGTTTATCTGCAGAGCTGCAATTTCCAAACGTGCTGTACAGAATATCGAGACGAAAGTATTACTTAATAAATTATACAATGGATCCTTATGCACGTTCTTGAATGAATATTTAAAAATTCAGGATCTATCCCGTTCCGAATTAATGGAACTAGAACGAATTGTTGCAGAGCAACAGTTTTAAATCAGAAATTTAATTGATTCGTGTTATTTATAATAGACTATATTTTGCAATGCTACATAATGTAAAAAGCCTTATGAATGATATAAGGCTTTTTTTAATCGATTTTTTTACTCGTTTATTCTAATCTATGTGAAAAATATTTTGTGTATACGAAAGGTGGTTTTTGAACTTTAATTTTATAGAAACATGCCTTTCTCTTAATTTCTCTTTATATAGTAGACACCGAATTACTGTAAATTCATGAAATCCTCGAAAGTTAATTTATCAATTATTTCATATCCTTTGCCTTGCACATTCGGTTTTATCACAATAGTACCCATATCCGGAATTTGACCTAATCCTAAATTAATAGGAAAACTATGAGCTATAATAGCAGTATTATATCCCAGATTTGGCTTTACTCCCAACTTTATCTTAAGCGTATCTAATATCGCTGTGACTTCTTCTTGTGGTAAATTATCCTTTAAACGAAAAATATCATACCAGAATGGATCAACAGCAATATTCTCCCAACCAAAAGCCATCATGGCCGTTTCCATAGTTCTGCATAATGGACTAGCGGAGATAGGAGAGTGGATTGGAATTCCTAAATCACGCAGCTTCTCACCATAATTTATCGATTGATCTAATCCATAATCAGAAAGATTTCTCTGAGTGGAACAATCACGAAAATCAATCTGAGGTTGATCATGGCCAACCGTAGCTTCCCCATGCTTAGCATATAGTATATATCCACCTTGCCTTAGCAAGTCTAATAAGGATTGCTTCATTTAAATATCCTCTCATAAACTTATTTGTTTCCTTATTAGCATTATATGTTGTGTTTATATGTATGCGCATGCTATATATTACAGGATTTTACAAAGATGTTTGTGCATAGTTTACATAATTATTCTATGTAAGCCTTACACATTAATATAGAAACTAATTATATAAACTAATAAGGAATATCAATAATTGCTTTTGGATAATAGTATTTGATATAATATAAATGTGATTTCTATTACAAGTTGATCACAGTGGGCTGACATAGCCATTAAAGGAAAGTTTGTTAAATCGATGTTTATCAACTTTCCTTTAAAATATATAATTGGGAGATTACGAATGGAATATAAATACACACCGAAAGGTAATTATGAAGATTTTGCAAGCGGAAGAGTAATATATCATGTTGGCGGCGAACCCACTTTTCCTGTCAGGCTATCCTTAGAAATATTTGAGCGATGTCTGCAATATTCCAATAAGAAAACCGACCTAATTCTATACGATTGCTGTTGCGGTGGCGCTTATATGCTGACGGTATTGGGATTATTAAAAAGCAGTAAGATATCGAAGATATATGGAAGCGATATCGACTTAAACAGTTTAGAATTAGCCAAAGATAATCTCGGACTTTTAACAAAGCCAGGTATCAAGAAAAGAAGAGAAGAACTTGATGCTCTTTACGAAAGATATGAGAAAGAATCACACAAGGAAGCATTACAGAGCATCGACCGGATAGAAAAATTACTATCTAAAGAGATTAAAACATCTATATTCCATCGAAACGCACTTGAAATCAGTGACATTCAATTCATCCCTGATATTATAATTACAGATGTCCCTTATGGTAATCTTGCAGAGTGGGGCGAGGGGAGTGGTGGCGTTAACCAAATGATGGATGCTTTATCTAAAATTTGCGGACCAGATACAATTCTATGTATTTGCATGGACAAAAAACAAAAGATACAAACCGAGCAATTTCAACGGTTAGAAAAACAACGGATCGGGAAAAGAAAATTTGAGATATATATGAAGAAAATAAATTAACAGAAATTTTAGCGATATATTTATGCTATAGACATATCAAGAAATACTAAAATAGAATATAAAATATAAAAAG
>JAAYSQ010000091.1 GCA_012523925.1 Clostridiales bacterium | reverse complement strand
TATAAACAATATCAAAAAGTTCTTCTTCCTTTACAGGAGGAAATCTTGGATCCTCTACTCCAGCGCTTACCGCGTTACGAATAATCTCCTTTGCAATATTATCTGTAACCGGAGCTATGGTTCCAATGCACCCCCTAAGCTGTCCAAATTTCTTTAATGATACAAATACTCCAGCTTTTTGTTTTCTCATTTCCTCAGGAAGATCCTCTGGCGACTTTGCATATTTTCCTGTTGTTATATAGGTTTCTAATGATAACCTTGCCAATTTGATATAATCATCCTCATTTTTACGTTTTTCCAAAGCAACTTCCCTCTGCTTACACTCATATACGGTATCAAAATGACGGTTCTCATCCTGACCAGTAATTTCAAAGCTACCAACTGCATATCCGACTCCAAATGGACCTTCATAGGATAATAACTTAGGATTAACTGACATTCCGCTAAGAGCTCCAGCCATAATAATAAAGGATCTTAGCCCACATTCTGCTGCCGCCTCGCAAAAATCTGGTGAAAATTCCATGAATTTGAGGAAATCCGCCTTATTTATTGCTTCAGTAACCTCCTTATCAAACTGAGCACCTTCTTTCGCTATTCCATAGGGACCGTCCTCTTTTAGCTTATGAGACAGATCCCCACTAGCTACGAATACAATTCTTCTATCAAGCTTTTGTGCTGTATCTGTAATGCATCGACCTAGTTGATAATGATCTAGTATGGATAAACCGGATAATCCGATTCGTACTAATTGGTATGAATTTAAATATTGGTTAATAAAGTAAAGTGGCACCATTGTTCCGTGATCTAGAGAAGGATCCTTCTCTCCCAAGGTACCCGCCTCAATCCCGTTTTTCTCAGCACAAGCCTCTAAATTTTCTACAAACTCTTCATCATATTCCACCTGAAATGATACCTTGCCAGCACCAAACCGGCCAAAATTTCCTTTGGCTGATTCACCTGGCGATATATGAAAGTAATCGGAATACATTATTGAATGGGGTGTGGTTAGAATTATGGTATCCGGCTTCAAGGCAGCTATTTGCTTTGCAACCTCATGATAACTTTCAATCGTAGCCTTTATTTTCTTTTCCTCTCCCTTTCCAATCTCAGGTAGGATAATTGGTGGATGAGGGACTATAAAAGCTCCTAACAATGGCATAAGATTACCTCCTACTAAAATTATCGCTGCATATTGTAATATTATAACATACCCTGCTTTTATTTTAAAATACTAAGTTTGTTAATACTACGCTAGCAAAGATTCCAGCTAATGTAGCCACCAAGGCTCCAAGCAAAGTATATCTTGTCTTCTTTACTCCTGCTGCCATAAAATATACCGACATCGTATAGAAGATGGTTTCCGTACAACTCATCATAATTGATACAATTCTACCGAAATAGGAATCCGGACCATATTGTTTAAAGATATCCAGTACTAGACTGGTCGCAGCGGAGGAGGAAAACATTTTAACTAAAGCAACTGGTACCAATTCGGAAGGAAAATGAAGAATATTTGTAATCGGCTCCAATAAATTTGACAACAAATCTAATGCTCCTGAAGCACGCATAACACCTACAGCCACCATCAAGCCTATTAAGGTAGGCATAATATCAAATACCACCTTAAATCCGTCCTTAGCACCTTTAATAAACTCATCATATATATTCGTCTTAGTTATCAAACCCATACCAATAATATAGAAAAATACAAATGGAATAATATAATCCGATAGATAAATAATAAATTTCATATCCAATCCCCCTCTTATGTTTTTGCAATTAACTAATTAGTGATACCCTCGGTGTTTGCTACTTTTTCTAGCAACCATAGAGAAAAGCACACCAACAATAGTAGAAAAGATAGTGGCAATAATCCCTGCCCCTAAAATTTCTGCAGGATTTACGGAACCGTACTGACTTCGATATGCGATGATATTCACAGGAATTAATTGTAGCGAGGAGATATTAATAATTAAAAAGGTACACATGTCGCAGCTTGCAATATCTGAATTGCGGTTTAATTTTTTCAATTCTTTCATAGCCATTAGCCCCATGGGAGTAGCAGCCCATCCTAATCCTAAAACATTTGCAATCATGTTGGATGCGATATACTCATTTGCGATATGGTCTTTTGGAATATCTGGGAATAAATATCTTAAGATTGGTCTAAGTGCTCTCGTAAAAGCTGCTACCAACCCGCACTTTTTTGCTACCTGCATTAATCCAGTCCACATTGCCATAATTCCTAGCATCGTTATACAGAGTGCAACTGCTTCCTTAGATGAATCCAGAGTCGCGTTACTAACCTCCGCTATATTTCCACGCAATACCCCTACAGTTATTCCTATGACAATCATGAAGCCCCAAAGATAATTTAACATTTAATTTCACACCTTTTTTTCTAGTCTATAAACTATATTCCCATTAAACACTTTAAATGTACTAGTTTTTTAATATATTAGTCTTAAATGTTACCCGTTTACAGATATTGTCTAAATTGTGCTATCTTTTGACAAATATTTTAGTTGACATCAAAAACTACCTGTGTTATTTTATTTATTGCTATATACAAAAAATGTAATTTGGGTTGTTACCTTTACATTTACGTATTTGCAATTAATCAAATTCCCCAATACACTTGAGAAAAGGAGACTATATTATGAAAAGTACAGGCATAGTAAGAAGGCTTGATGAACTAGGAAGAATTACACTTCCAATCGAGCTAAGAAGAACTTTAGATGTAAACGAAAGAGATCCACTAGAAATTTTCGTTGAAGAAGGTAAAATTATTCTTCAAAAATACGAGCCTACCGATATCTTTACCGGTGGCAAAGAAAACTTGATTGAATATCAAGGTAAGAAAGTTTCAAAGGAGACCGTTCTGGAACTTGCAAAAATTGCAGGCATTATACAGTAGTTTACATATCTCATAATAATCATTCACCTATTTGGGTGAACAAAAAGAGGGAGCCAATGCTCCCTCTTTTGCTGTTTAAATAAATACACCTATATTTTTTGTAATATACCTATCCAATATTGCTATAGGAAGTGTGCCACCATTTACACATATGGTTTCACTCCCCAAAATGTACCTGGCTT
>JAAYSQ010000090.1 GCA_012523925.1 Clostridiales bacterium | reverse complement strand
GTTAAGTAATATTCTTATCCTTCACTTCTTCTATGGAAACTTCGTGGTAATCGATTACTTTATCTGTTTCATCTTCCTCATCTTCCACTTCTTTTCTCTTATCTACTTCTAGTTTATCCTTAATGGCACCCACAAAATTATATCCAGTTACGGCTTCTATTGCTTCTGGAAGCTGAGTAACGATATCCGTTACATATTCGGTAACCTTTGCTGCTCCTTTTCCATCCCCGGATCCACCACTATCGATAATTACTATCTTCTCAGTCTTGGATAACGGCTCTGCAACTGCAGCCGCGATCTCCGGTAATCTTTCTATAATCATCTGGGTTACTGCAGCATTATTATAATTCTTGAATGCCGCTGCCTTCTGCTCCATAATCTTGGCTTCCGCAGCACCTTTGGCTAGAATCGCTGCTGCCTCCGCTTCTCCTTTGATACGAATCGCTTCCGCATCGGCTTCAGCCTTTACTTTAATGGCCATACTTTCAGCTTCAGCAACTTTTAGCTCTGAATACTTTTTGGCATCTGCCTCTTTGCTAATCCGGTACATTTGTGCATCAGCTTCTTTATTAACCGTAGCAAGCAATTCCTTCTCACGGCGGATTGCTTCCTTTTCCTGTAGCTCTGTTTCCTTTTCCTTTTTAGTCAATTCAACTAGCATGGCTGTTTCAGTAACTTCCCTAGCCACTTTGTTTTTCTCTATCTCATAAGCTGCGTCTGCACGTGCCTTAGCAGTTTCTTGTTCTTCCCTATAAGCTTGTAATTTAAGTTCTTTCTCTTTATTCGCTTCCGCCACATGGGTCTCAGCAATAATTCTTGCTTCTTCTCCGTATTGTTCTGCTTCCGCAACTTTGACTTTCGTTTCCTTTGTAAATTCCGCCTCTGCAATTGCAGCATTCTTCTTAACCTCTGCTATTCTTGGCTTTCCAAGGGCTTCTAGATATCCATTTTTATCAGAGATATCACGGATGGTAAACACATTAAGTTCTAGCCCCATTGTAGCTAATCCAACAGCTGCTACCTCCTGAACTTCGGATGCAAACTTCTCACGATCTTTGTATATTTCTTCAACGGTCATCTTAGAAATAATCTCACGAAGTTTACCTTCCAATACATCCTTGGCGGTATCCTTAATAATATTAATAGTTTCTGCTTCTTTTCCGGTGTTAAACTGTTCTACTGCATTTAGAATGCTTTCCTTATCACTTTTTACTTTTATAACCGCAACTCCATCTGCTCGAATATCAACACCTTGCTCTGTAATAGCACCATCCGTCCGAACCTCAATCTTCATATTTTCCAATGAAATCTTATCGGTTCGCTCTAATAACGGTACTACAAAGCCGCCCCCACCGGAGATCACTCTTTTCTTTAATCCGGTAACAACAATCGCCTTATCCTGTGGAACACGCTTCCACATCGTAGTAATGATAAGAATTACTAGAAGTAAACCAGCGATTATACCTCCGGCAATTAAAATAACATCGTTGCCTAAGTACATTATCCTTCCTCCTTATTTTTATTTATAAATATATTAAAACCGAGTAAATTAATGAATGATATTTATAGCTAGGCATATGACACATAATTTATTATTTATATAATCCTTTACTCTTTATCTAAGCTAACCACGTAATATACATGATCCTTAATCCAGCATATTGCCACATCTTCTCCCGCCTTAATCTCTTCCCCATTGGTTGCCTTTGCAGGAGAAGAAAAACTATTGCCATTTACCACATACCGTATCTCTCCAAATCCTCCGGCAATAATGGTTTCCGATACGGTTGCTCTAACTCCAATCAGTTCATCTTTACTGGGACTACTGGTATTCTGTGCCTTTCTTAGTGGCTTAACCACTAGGAAATGAACGAGTGAACATACAATTCCCCCAGATGCTATGGATATTAAAAGGTTGAATATTATCACCATAGTAGGATAGGTGATTAGTAAAATCCACCCCGTTCCCCCAAATACAATAGCAAATAGCATGATTAAGGTTGGATTAAAGGGGAGGAAAAGATCCACACCAAAGGCATCAAAGTCTAAATCCAATCCATCAAAGCCTGCAATTTCTAATAGATTTCCAAAGATAAAGGATAGCAGTATAAATCCCAAACCCACAAAAAAGCATACTTGAAATAGAGTCAGCATGTTTCCTCTCCTCCTTAAAGTTATTGTTTTATTCGCCTAATCACTACGCTTTACCAATGGTTTTACCTTACATATCTTACGATCATAAGTTACAAGACCATTGACTTCATCCTCAACATCGGATAATTGCGTATAAACAGCGGCAGACAATCCTTTTTGGATTAATTTATTTATATCACCAGTCATAAGCTTCTGGTAAGCTTTGTTTAAATCGTCCATAGTAAGGTAGATTCGGTAACCATAGATTTGCCAGGAATAAGAATGCTCCGGAATATAGCAAGCATATCCACCGAACTCCGAGAGCACCACTGGCCTCTGCCCAGATTTTATCTTCAATGGATGAAAATAATTGTGTTTACTCTTAAAATCCCCCACCTTCTGGTCAAACCATCCACTGGCATGGTCAATTAATCTTGTTTTATCCACATCTTGAATCATTTCATAGACATGCTTGGCATCAAATTGGCCCCATCCTTCGTTAAATGGAACCCATACTACAATAGAAGGACAATTATAAAGATGCTCTACCGTCTCCTTACATTCCTTCAGCCATTCCTTTCTTCCCTCCTCATCCTTCCTTCCCAGCAATCGATAATATTTATCTTTCAAACGGGTGGCAAGCCTTGGAAATAGCGTTGGAAGGTAGCCGACAAGTAGCATATTATAATCTCTACCTCCATTGACCATATCCTGCCATACCAGCATTCCTAATCGGTCACAATGGTAATACCATCGTAGAGGTTCTATCTTCAAATGCTTTCGTATCATATTAAAGCCCAAATCTTTAGCTAGCTTTATATCATAAATAAGTGCTTCGTCACTGGGAGCAGTGTAAAGTCCATCCGGCCAATAGCCTTGATCCAATATTCCATTATGAAAATATAGTTCATTATTAAGGTATATTCTTGGAATACCCTCTGGGTCATTTCTTACTTCTATCTTGCGCATTGCAAAGTAGCTATCAACTCGGTCATCACCAGCAATAATGATAATATCATAGAGGAAGGGATCCTCCGGGGTCCAATAATGCACATCAGGTATCGAAATGGTCATCACCGGTTGCTTGCTTGAAACGGATTGTATCAGCTTATTACCTGCATAGATATATACCCGATATTCTTCCTTCGGTTTCATATCCGGATCCATATCATAATCGTCAACATATACTACCTTCCTTTGTTTACAGATATATCTCTGCACGGTATCAGCAACCACAGCTTCTCTAAGATATATCGTATCCCCATCTATCTTAACTTCCCCACAATTCACACCATCGTTCGCACTTGTCGCAATATCCTTAACAGATGGATTTGTATTAGTGTCTGATTTTTCTG
>JAAYSQ010000089.1 GCA_012523925.1 Clostridiales bacterium | reverse complement strand
AGAAACAATAAACTATAGTCATAATAGCTATACATTTTTCTTTTATTTACTTCTCCTGCTGTTCTGCCCATCCACTAACACTCCTGACTTAATTTAGCAATTCCCTGACATACTCTTTAAATAAACTGCCTCGCTGCTCATAATTATCAAACATCCCCCAGCTAGCACATGCCGGTGATAAAAGAACGACATCTCCCGGTTCTGCATTCTTGTTACTTATACTAACCGCCTCTTTCAAACTATTTACCATGATAATATTAGTAAAGCCATGGTCTTTTGCTGTATTGGCAATCTTTTCTTTTGTCTCCCCTAAGAGAATCAAACATTTAACTTTTCCATCGAAAGCCTCAATCCATTTATCAAATTCGGCCCCTTTATCATAGCCTCCAGCAATTAAAATGGTTGGATGCTTCATTGCTTGGATTGCTTTCATCGAAGCATCCGGATTGGTTCCTTTGGAGTCATTATAATAGGTCACTCCATCAATTTTTTCCACATATTCAATTCTATGTTCAACCGCCTGGAATGAGGTAATTGCGCTCACTATGTATTCCATTGGTACACCAATGGTAATGGCTATTCCTACTGCTGCCATTACATTTTCATAACTATGTTTGCCAAGTATCTTTAATTCATTGACATTACATATCTTCTTAGTTTCTCCATCGATCGCATAAAAGATCTCATCATCATCAAGGAATAAACCATTTTCTAACCGCCTTGCACTACTGAAGAAAAGAATCTTCGTATTTAATCTTTCTGCCATATTACGAAGCAATTCATCCTCGTAGTTTAGAAGACAAAGCTCATCCTTAGTCTGATTCTTCGCAATGTTTTCCTTCATTTGTATATAGGTTTCCATGGTATGATGACGATTCAAGTGATCGGGGGTAATATTTAAGATAGCACTAACATCTGGTCGGAATTCATGTATCGTTTCCGCCTGAAAACTACTTATCTCTGCGATTATAACGGATTCATCCGTCGTTTGTAATGCAATATCTGTATAGGGGTTTCCAATATTACCAACAAGATAAACTTCATTGAAATAGGTCTTCATAATATCTCCTACCAAGGAAGTGGTTGTTGTTTTCCCATTAGTTCCGGTGATACCAATTATTTTTCCTCTTGTATATCGATAGGCCAGTTCAATTTCACCCCAAATAGGAATGTTTTTTTCTTTCAACAATTCTACTTCCGGTAGATCAATTGGTATACCAGGACTTAATACAACAAGGTCCAAAGCATCCATAATCCCTTCGGATAGTTTCCCTGTAATCAGCATAAAGTTCTCTTGTGTATCGAACTTTCCTTCAAAATCTCGAACCTCCAATTTTGTATTGGAATCGTATAGTATAACAAAAGCTTCTAGTTTTTGTAGTAATTTTGTTGCTGATATACCGCTTTTCGCAGCACCAAACACCAAAACCCTTTTATCCTTTAGCTGCATTATTCTTCCTCCAAACTAATTCATGCCCATCAAAGCAACTAGACAGAGCAATGCGGTAATAACAGAAAAAACCGCTACAATTCTAGTCTCAGACCATCCCATTAATTCAAAATGATGATGTATCGGTGCCATCCGGAACAATCGTTTTCCTCCTGTTAATTTGAAATATCCAACCTGCAGGATGACCGAAATAACTTCTACCAAATAGATAAACCCAATCAGTACAATGAAAAGGGGCATCTGTAGCATATAAGCGGTTGTCGCAACAAATCCACCAAGTGCTAAAGATCCAGTATCTCCCATGAATACTTTAGCAGGATATACATTATATAGAAGGAATGCTAGCAAACTTCCAGCCACTGCTCCTGATATAGGTGATATTTCAGCATTGCTTAAATAGGTGTATCCTCCTTCAGCCGCAATCGAAACTACAGTAAAGAAAGTTGCAATTAATACGGTAACACTTGATTCCAAGCCATCTAATCCATCCGTGAAATTAGATCCATTTACGGTACCAAGGACCACAATAAAAAGCAATGGAATAAACATATAGGATACGTCTAGATATTTACCATTAGTAAAAGGTATCAACATGGAGGTATCTACATTCGTAAAGTTGACCATATAGTAACCAAATACTGCAGTGACCAGAATTTGCCCAGTAAGCTTCTGCCAAGCTCGTAATCCTAAGGACCTTTTCATTACCACCTTAATATAATCATCCATAAAGCCGATAATTCCAAAACCAATCGTTGCAAATAAAATTGGTACAATATCTGGATAATCCTTAATGTAAAACAAGCTCGTAATTGCAATACTTAATACAATAACGATGCCACCCATTGTTGGGGTACCAGATTTTTTGAGATGGGATTCAGGTCCATCATCTCTTACATATTGCCCGAATTTTAATCTTTTTAGAAATGGAATTAACAGGGGGCATAGTATTACACATACAACAAAGGAAATAATGCAAGGTAAAATTACTGAATAATTCATATGGGCTCCTATCTGCCAAGTATAGGCATAACTCTTATGTAATCATCTTTTGTACTATTATTAACTTAGCTATTATACTTTATAACATATAAAATAACAATATTAATATAATTGCCAGTTATCAAAAATCATGGTGTTACAGAGCAATAAAGAATTAGCTCATAACCAATTAATTGAAATACAAAATTATATCACTTTTTAGATCAACAGTTTCACCTGCTAGAGGAAATTGTTCTATTACTATATCCCCTTCTCCTATGGAATATAATTCATCAAAGTCATACACTTTCAATAAATCCTTGACTTCTTTTCTTGTTTTTCCTATAAAATCCGGAACTACAAATGAACCAATATTAAACTCCTCAATCTCTGTTTCAGAATATTTTGCTTCAATTCCCATATAGGGAAGAATATTATCAAATAGTTCAGAAATAACCGGGGCAGCAATTGTTCCACCATAGTAAATCCCGGTAGGTTCATCGATTAGTATAATGGCAATCACCTGCGGATCATCGGCCGGGGCAAATCCAATAAATGAAGAAATGTATTTTCCTGATCTTCTAGGAAGTTTTTCAGAAGTCGCTGTTTTACCACCTATCCGAAATCCCGGAAGATATGCCCTCTTACCAGTACCGTCAGAAACAACGGCTTCCAAAAGTTCTTTCATTGTCTCTGAAGTTTCCTTCGTGACAGCTCCAGAATTCACTTCATAATTAAAGGTTTTTACCATCCTTCCATCTGGTGCTTTTACCTGAACTCCAAAATGAGGAACCACCAGGTTGCCACCATTAATTACTGCACTTGATGCGGTTAATAACTGTAACGGCGTTATTTGAAAAGATTGACCAAAGGACATTGTGGCCAGTTCAACTGCACCGATGATATCCTTCTTATGCATAATAGAGTTTGCTTCTCCCGGAAGATCAACCCCTGTTTTCTTAAATAAACCAAGACGGTCATAGTATAAGTATGTCTTATCAACACCAAGGCGGGCACCAATCTCCATAAAAACTGGATTGCAAGAATTCTTGATGCCATCAACAAAGTTTTGACTACCATGGCCTCCCGCTTTATGGCAACGTATAATTCGATCTTCTACCTTTTTATATCCTGGACAGAAGAAAGAATCGTTTAGAGAGACTAGCCCCTCTTCTAAAGCTGCAGTAGCTGTAATAATCTTAAAAGCGGATCCAGGTTCATAAGTATCGCTTATACAAGCATTTCTCCACATACCATTCAGAAGTTCCTGCTGTTTCTCTGCACTAAGGCTCTGCCCTTCGTATTCTGTGGCTATCTCATCAATTAAAGTATAAGGATCGTTTAGATTAAATTCTGGAACATTTACCATGGCATATAGCTCACCATTCTGCGGATTCATGACAATAAGCTTAACATTATTTGCATTTTTTGCTTCCATTACCTTTAATGCAGCTTGTTCGGCATACTTTTGTATATTTACATCCAGGCTTAAAACCAAATCATTCCCTGGCTGTGGCTCAATCCTATCCTCAGCAGCATTGGGTATCTCAACCCCATATGCTGTTGTTAGCGTAAGAATGGTACCATCAATACCTTTTAAATGTTCTTCATATTTTACTTCTAAGCCTATAATACCCTGGTTATCACCACCGGTAAAACCAATCACCTTAGAAGCCAGGCTATCATAAGGATAATACCTTTTATAATCCTCATCCACCATAACACCATCTAATTTGTATTCACGAATTCTATCTGCGATTTCTTTATCAACATTCGATTTGATTCTTTCGATGGATGATACTTTCTCAACTCTCTTACGAACCCTCTCTTCACTGAGTCCAAGTTCATTGGAGAGTACTTCTATAACTCTTTCTGGATCCGTAATCTGGCTATAAATTACCGATATGGTACATACCGGTTTATTCGTTGCAATTTCGATACCATTCCGATCGAATATACTTCCACGCTCCGCTTTAATTGCTCGTTCTCTTTCATGAAGTGCTTGCGCTTGCTTAGCATACTCTTCAGATCGAAAGATCATCAAATATCCAAGTCTTATAGTTAGAGAAAATGCTGCCAGTATTACGACGCTTACGATAATAAATATATTTCTACGGTTATATGTTCTACTTCGGGCCATACGATCATTACCTTGTATATCTTATCGTTTCATTTTATTACAAACTTAATGTCTTTATTCATCGATTGGCCCAATTGCATCAGCATTAAATTCTTCATCATCATCTTCTGCCAAATTATTGGCATTTTCGCTACTATTACCATTAGAAACATCCGTATCCGATGATGTTACATCATTCGTATCTTCTACCTCTTGAGTATTCTCATTCTCGGCAGAAGTATTAGGGTTATCGGCAGTTTCTTCGTTATTATCTGTATTAGTGGTACCTGTTGAATTAGAAGTATTCGAATCTGCCGTATTGCCAGTGCCACTATTATTGCTATTGTTTGTATCTATAGTTTCAGAATTATCATTTTCATCATTATTAGTGGCATTGTTGGTATTACTTTGATTCTGATTTCCAGAATCACCTTCCAAAGTATCATCGTTATCATCATTTTCTGTGGCTTCCGGCAATAGATAATCAATTTCACCCTCTGGGTAAATACCCAATGCTGGTAAAACCTCCGCCATTATTCTGCTTGATAACTTCGTGGCGATAGAGCTATCTGCCTGTCTTGGAACATTCTGTGGCTCATCAACAACTACAAAGTAAACGACTTTTGGATTGATTGCTGGTGCTGCTCCAAGGAAGGAAACGATATAGGTTTTCGCATCCCTAGGAAGCTTCTGTGCAGTACCTGTTTTACCACCGACTGCATATCCTGGTACTTTGGCTGTTTTTGCAGTTCCTTCCTCTACGGTTCTGTACATTGCTTGCTGTATGAATTTGGATGTTTCCTCTGATACCGTCTGCCTTACCAAAATCTCACCATGCTGCTTTACGGTTGCTCCATTCTCATTAATGATTTTTCGAACCACATGGGGCTGATAATAGTAACCTCCATTCACTAAGGACGAATAGGCAGCAGCTAACTGTACCATGGTTACGTTAAAGGATTGACCAAAGCTACTTGTTGCTAGTTCGGTAACATTTAAATTGTTCTCTGGAATAAGAATTCCAGCTGCTTCACCAGGTAAATCAATTCCTGTTTTCTGCCCCAACCCTAACCTTGTCTGATATTGATAGAATAGATGTCTCCCTTGAGCATTTGCAAGCTGCATTAAGGCATCGTTACAGGAATACATAAGTGCTTCCTCTAATGTGATTTCACCGTGACCACTCCTCTTGCTACACCGAATATAACTTCCGCCAAGATACTCTCCACCATCACATATATAGGTAGAATTCTTTGTAGCAAGTGCTTCCTCTAAAGATGCTCCAACCGTTATGGGTTTAAATGTAGAGCCCGGTTCGAAACCACTACTAATGATATCATTCTTCCATATTTCATTAAGAGCTTCCATTTTCTGCTCTTCTGTCATCCCAGCAAGTTCTTCTTGAGTATAAAAAGCTTCAAGATTTCTAGGATCGTTTAAATCAAATTCATCATTAGAAGCCATGGCAATAATTTCTCCATTGTTTGGATCCATGAGTAAGACACCAATATTTTTACTACCAAATTCTTCGTTAAATTCCTTGATGTGTTTTTGAATAATTCGCTGCACATTTGCATCAATAGTACTTACAATCGAATTGCCATTCTCAGCCTTTTTCACAATTCTTTCTATTTTTAATGTTGCATCGTAATATCCATACTCTCTTCCGTTTGTACCATTTAATTCATCATTATAATATTCTTCAATTCCATAGTAGCCGATGTTATCCGCTGATGTAAAACCGATTATGTCACTAGCTAATGTACCAAATGGATAGGTCCGAACGTATTCTTTATCAAACCAAACACCCATAATGGTGTCATCTTCCTCCATTATTGCTTCAAAACCTTCCACCATATTTATATGTAAATTTTTCTTTAAAATCACATATTGGCTTTCAGGTCTCTCTTCTAATATATTAAATACTTCTGCGTAATCTAGATGAAAATATTCAGTTAGCGCTTTCAGAGTGGGCTCTATACTATCGGGATTCATATGTAATCGTTTGGGATCTAATATTAATCTATATTGTAATTCACTCCTAGCGAGCACGGTTCCATTTCTATCTAGTATCTCCCCTCTTTGGTATGGCAGAATGGCACTTACATAGGATTGTCTTGATAGTACACTTTTCGCATATCTATCTCCATCCATCTGCATTATGTACACCAATCTACCCATTAAGCCAAACAAAAATAAAGCTATAACACAAAATACAAGCAATAACTTTGCTTGCATTCGTGAATTGAATTTCCTATTTTTGATTGGGGGATTTGATTTCACTTTCCTCCGATCATAAATATCTGTTCTGTTTCTCATGATTGTTCACCCTCATAGTGAGACATTCCATAGAATTTTTCTTGGAAATATATTATTATTCAAACTTCCATACGATTGACTTACTCCGGTATATCTCTATATTGTCTTACATAATTATCATTGCTGCTCTTATAGGTTATCACTTCATTTTTATTCGGATAAACCATACCATACTCCTCAACTGCTACACGATATACATAATCTAAATCATAAACCATATTAATCTGATCATAGGAAGCTTCATTAACCTCTATCATATCGGCTAAGGTCTGCTCCATGGAAATAATCGTCTTCTCCATATGATTAACAGTGGAGTGTAGTTTCAGATATTCCACACAAATATATAAGGTGGCCACAATCGCAATAGAAAGCATTAAAAGTGATCCTAAACTAAGCCCTTGCAGTGCTCTAGGATTTCTT
This sequence comes from Clostridiales bacterium, assembly GCA_012523925.1. Classification (GTDB taxonomy): domain Bacteria; phylum Bacillota; class Clostridia; order Lachnospirales; family Lachnospiraceae; genus Mobilitalea. The sequence goes on along the minus strand of JAAYSQ010000089.1, from coordinate 1,907 downwards.
TGTCGCTGGCGTCTAGGCGCAGGTATCTCATGTGGCCTTCTTTCTCTTTGGATATCAGGAGCATTGTCGTATTTGCGGACAGTATTACCGTCAATGTAACTTGTCCCATAATAATTATAATATTGTCTTCTTTTCTTAGCATCCATGCCAAAATTCCTCTCTCCAGCAATATTTTTAATGCTTGTCCTTCCATTCTCTTTCGTACAATTATCAAAGAATGCAATATATAGTTCGCAAGTATCCTATGCTTTCTCAAACACTCTTAACTTTGCACTTTTGGACCTCTTGTTCTGCTCCAATTCTTCCTTTGACGGCAAGATCGGCTTTCGCGTAATCACCTTGCCTTTTGATGTATTCCCGCAAACACATACAGGAAAATTCGTTGGGCAAATACATGGATTTTCACTTTCTCGAAAGTATTTTTTTACAATACGATCTTCTAAAGAATGAAATGTGATTATACATAACCTTCCTTTGGGGGAAAGTAAATCAATCATATCTTCTAATGTATTCTTTAGAACTTCCAATTCCCGGTTTAATTCAATACGGATCGCCTGAAAAGTTCTCTTTGCAGGATGACCGGTATTTATTCTAAATTTCATTGGGATTGCAGCTTTAATTGCTTCCGTTAATTCAAAAGTTGTTTCCAGCGGTTTTTCTTCACGCATACGAACAATATGTTTGGCTATATTTTTAGCAAACTTATCTTCCCCATAATCACGGATAATTCGGTAGAGTTCCATCTCACTATAACCATTGACGATATCTTTGGCAGTCTTTGGATTTCTAGTATCCATTCGCATATCCAAAGGTACATCTTCCTTATAAGTGAAACCACGCTCCGGAGTATCCAATTGGTGCGATGAAACGCCAAGATCAAGTAAAATCCCATCTACTTGTTCAATATGAAGTTCACTTAAAACTTTTTTTATCTCACTATAATTGTTTCTTACAATGCTTACTTTATCTTTAAACACATATAATCGTTCCTTGGCAGCCTTAATTGCCGCTTCATCCTGATCAATCCCAATCAGCCTTCCATCTGTTAAGCGCCTAGAGATTTCATAAGAATGTCCTCCGCCACCCAAGGTACCATCTACATATATGCCGTTAGGTTTAATGTGTAAGTTATCAATTGTTTCATCTAAAAGTACTGACTTATGTTTGAATGTCATGTTTATCCTCATTTCATCTAAAAGCTTATTCCATACTCTGACATACGTTCAGCAATCGCATCAACGTCTTCAAAGTCATTATTTTCATCCCAGCGTTCCTTGCTCCAGATTTCAATTTTATTCAAGACACCGATAAAAACGATGTCCTTCTCAAGTCCAGCACTTTCTCGAAGCTTAGCCGGTATTAATATTCTACCCTGCTTGTCCGCTTCACATGCAGCCGCACCAGCCATAAAATAACGTTGCAACTGCCTCGCTTCTTTTGTACCAGGAAGTGTTTTTAATTTTTCAACGAAAAGCTCCCATTCGCTATATGGGTATGCAAAGAGACAACCATCAAGACCTAAGGTAAGAACGAATTCTTCCCCTAAATCTTCTCTAAACTTAGACGGTATAATAATTCTTCCCTTGGCATCAACCGAATGGTTGAATTCCCCCATAAACATAGACCGCACCTCGTTGACTATAAAGTTATGTACTTTGTCCCACTTTCATGGTCATTTGTACCACTTCACACCACTTCGCTCCACTTCTGACTATATTTTAGACCAATTTAGGGAATTTATCAAGTAGCAAAACAAAAAAAATATAGCACAGAAAGCCTTATATTAATATGCTTTCCATGCTATTTCATCATATTGAATCAATATATTGTATTTATCATTAAAATCAAACAAAATATGTCAATATGTAGGCAAATCCTACCTTTATAGGAATTTAGTCCTTAATTGT
>JAAYSQ010000088.1 GCA_012523925.1 Clostridiales bacterium | reverse complement strand
GAAGATATAGCTAATATTTGGTTTGGACGTAATGGAGAGATGAAAATACAATCAGGAAAGTATTCTATTTGTTATTGGATTGAAGAAAAAGAAGTACCCTATTATATGTATACACCTGCAATAGATGTAGGGATTGGAAATAATAAATTTGAATTTAGACAAGAGGATTTTGTAAAAATAGAACTACAACTAAGCCAAAAAAATCCATATAATTATGTTTTAAAATCCGTTGTTCCCATAAAATACAGTATAACAGCATCTTTAAACCTTAATAATGAGAATCCTGTGTTTTATTTAAGCAAAGGTATATATCGAAATATGATTGCATCCTATATGGTAGAGATAGAAGAAAATAAATATGAATTGGATATCCAGACTAATTATACAGGACAAGAAAAAATAGATATAAAAGAAGATAGGAAATTTGAATATAGTGATGATTTTAAAATTGATTTGGTAAGATGGAACAATATAGAGGATCCGGATCAAGAGGTCATTACTATATATGATAAACAACAGCCATTAAGCCAAAATGGTTCATATGAACTTATGAATGATTTGGGACAACGAGGACGTTTTTATAAAATCAATGTGGATGAATCGATGGATTATTCTTATCAGCTGAAATATGTAGTACAACTCAAAACCAATGATAATGAATATACAAAAGAAGTGATTCAAGAGGATTTAAATCGTTTAACTTTTGAGGATATAGTTGGAGAAGATTTACTCGAGGGAGAATTTACTTTAGAAATCAGTGCTCCAGAAATTCCAACGATAAAACCTTATGTTCAAAAAATAAAGTTTGAAAAAGAAGATCAGGTATAAGATGATGTAGGCTCTTTGTTAACAGTAGAGCAAGGATCCTAAGGGTCCTGCTTTACTGTTGGCGAGAGCTATTTTTTAGCGTACTGTAATTTTAGGTTTTCAGCTTTTTATTGTACATCCCTTATTTATATGATACGATATGAAGGCATAAGACAAAGTAGTAGTAAAAAGCAATATGACAAAAAGAATGATCATTGATTTTAGGAAAGGAAGTTCCTTACAAAGGAAGATGAGAAATATGAAAAATCGTCCTACACGTTCAACTTTTCTTTATCGGCTGAATTATTTTACAGATCAAATTCGAAAAGATATCCACAGTGGTGTACTTGCACCGGGGACATATTTGCCAGCAGAAACGGAGCTGGCAGATCAATACCAGTTAAGCAAAGCATCCATCCGGAAGGGATTGGCTGAGTTAGTGGAAGAAGGTCTTATTGAAAAAATCCCAAGAGTCGGTAATCGTGTTATTGGAGTGGAGATGGTTGAGAAGCAGATTCTTAGGTTTGCTTGTCACCAAAGTTTAATTCGAGAAGCTGCCATCGAACCATTAATCCAGTGTTTTGAAAAGGAAAATCCAGATATTCAGATTCAATTTATTCCGATTGCCTATCAACAGTATATCGAAAGTATTGACCATTATATCGATAATCATCTCATTGATATTTTAAGTATTAATTACGATCAATATATAGAGTTTGTAGAATCCGATCGTCTTCACTTATTTGAACCACAGGAGTTTGATTCGTATATGTATCCATTTGTACAAAATGGATTTGTTCATGGAAACACATTATATGCCAAGCCTTTTATTTTTTCACCGGTTATTCTTTGTTATAATCGAAAACATTTTTTGGAAAAGCAACTTCCAGAACCAGATAGCTTTTGGTCATGGCAGACTTTAAAAGAGACGGCCCACCATCTTTCGAATCAGGAAGAACGATATGGTTTTTATTTTCATTTGTTATCACAAAATCGTTGGCCTGTTTTTTTATTGCAAAATGGATATCATTATGATGAAACCAACCAATTACATCAGGCTGAATTATTTTTAGAAAGCATGACGTTATGTAAAGATCTGATTACTGGACAAAGGGTGGATACACTTTTGATTGCGGATCATGATTTGTACGCAGAACAGCTGTTTATGAAAGAAAAAGCTTCTATTATTATGACAACCTATTTTAATCTTAATTATGTACTGGATTCAGGTATACCTTTCGAAATTGCACCTCTTCCCTATATGAAGGAGCCTAGGACATTATTACTAACTCTTGGGTTAAGCGTGCTAAAAACATCGACAAAGAAAGAAGCTGCTCAACGGTTTGTTGATTATTTAACAAAGTATGAAAGCCAACTTTATATACGTCAGCATAGTATGAGTATTCCCGCCCATCAACTTGCAGCAGAATGGGCAGGAACAGGTGAGATCTACCAACCCAATCGATTTTTTATGTACCGAGAAATCATTCCATCTTTTCGATACTATAATGAGTTGGGGATGACTCCACAACAGTTAATGAGTTTACGAAGTGAGCTTAGTTATTTTTGGTCCGGTTTATCAGATGGTGCTGACTTGTTGCAAGCTCTAAAAAAAATAAAAAAATCGGGTAGGAGAGAAAATTAATTCATTTTCCCTTCTACCCGATTTTTTTATGAAATAACAATAGAGGAGCTGAATGAAAGGATAAATGTTTAATAAATTCATAGAGGATTGTTTATAAAAATACGATTTATCTACTACAATAGGGTATTGACATTATAAAATGAATAAAGTATTATAATCTTATGAACGATTTATGAACCAGAAAGGATAAAAATTTAAAAGGTTTCAACAAATGTAGGACATGGGTTTATGGGATACTGTAAACCTATCATGATTGAGGAGGGATGTTATGAAACGTAGTATACTGCTGTTGCTAGTGCTTATAATGATGGTACCAACAACGGTTATGGCGGCACAAGATGTTGCACAATTAACAGCATCGGCTATCTATGATAAGAGCAACAGTGTAGTTCGTGTAAGTGGTAATTTATCTACGGGTGAAGGACAATGGGTCACGATTCAGTTGATGCATGCTGACAAAAATCCTATTTATTTTGATCAGATTTATACGGAAGAAGGAGGAAGTTTTGTCAAAGAGATTCCGATACCAAAACCAAGAAAAGGAAAGTATGAGGTGTGGCTTGGAGCCATTGGCCTTGAGCAGGTAACAAAAGCTTCCTTTGTAGTGGAAGATCAGATACCATCGCCTGGGGAGCCAGAAGAAACAGATGCTAGTGAATCGGAAGTGGAATCAGGAACTGGGAAAGAAAATGAAGGGGCAGAAGATAGCCAAGTATTGGATAACAAGATCATTCTAAATGGGAAGATCAATAAAGAAATAGATGCTGAAGGAAACACAGTAGCCCTTATTCAATTAGAAAAAAAACAATGGGCCAACCTGCAAATGGACGATACAAAATCCAATGTTACAGTGGTAGTCAATTCAGATAGCAGTGAAAGAATTCAAGAGTTTCAAATTTCTTTAGATGACCTTCAAAGTCTTAAAAAGAATCAGGTAGATAAAATTGTATTTCAAAATAATCAGGCTGTTTATGAGCTACCATGGCTCGATGTGATTTCTGCAACAAGTAAAATGGGTTCAGGTGCAAAAGTGGTTTTACGTATGAGCCAGTTAAGTGAACAGGTAGAAGAAAAAATCTTGACTCATCTAGGGGGATCTTCTAGTCAAAGAGTTGCTTCTCCTATGGAATTTACTCTTTCTGTTGGGACGGGTACAACTCTTCAGCGGTTGGATCATTTGTCTGGTTATTATCCAAAGTCAATTCCGTTGGGTCAGGGTATGGATCCTAAAAAGATAGTAGGTATTTTCTATAATCCTAAGACGGATATGATTCATCCTGTACCGACGGTAGTTGAATATCATAATGGAAAATGGGTTGGAATCCTTAAACATAGGAATAACGGTATTTATATGGTAGTACAAAATGATCATCATTTTATAGATACACAAGGTCACTGGAGTCAATCAGATGTAGAGTTATTAGCAAACCGACTGATTATCAATGGGGTTAGTGAGTCTCACTTTGATCCAGAAGGAGAAGTAACCAGGGCACAGTTTGCAGCCATATTGGTTCGTGCTCTTGGACTGGATAAAAGGGAGCAGGCAGCTCATTTCTTGGATATCAATGATTCGGATTGGTATGAAGAAGCTATACAAATGGCTGTACAGGCTGGCATTGTAGCTGGTTATACTGATGGGAGTTTCCGACCGGATCAACCTATTAGCCGTCAAGAGCTGACTGTTATGTTACAAAGGGCAGCTAAGTTTGTAGGAATATCTCCATTGGCTCGATCTTCTGCTTACCAACAAGTAACAGGTAAGTTTGATGATTCGGACTTGACTTTCCAATGGGCCCAGGATGCAATGTCAGAAGCCATTCAACGAGGTTGGATAGTGGGACGTACGAATACACAATTAGCACCACAGGGAACTGCATCACGAGCAGAAGCAGCTGTGATGATCAAACGTCTATTACTAGATTTAGAATTTATAAATGAATGATGGAGGGAAAGATATGTTATCACGCATTGGTAAAAAAGTTGTTTCTTTAATGATCGTGGGTGCACTTTTTATTGGATTACTTCCAGTACCTACATATGCAGCATCCCCTCAAACGGAATCCATCACCTTGGTGAATGCTGGATTTGAAGAGTGGGATGGAACAAAACCAGTAGGTTGGTCTTATTGGAAAAGTGGGCATGCGGTAGGTATGTCTGTAAGTGAAACTATCTATAATGAAGGCAGTAAAAGCTTACGACTTGCTGTAGAAGAAGGTCAAGTGGTAGGCGTGGAAAGTACAAAGTTTGATGTTGTTGCAGGAGACAATTATACAGTGACAACAAGTGTTTATGTAGAAGATATAAATGCATCTGAAACAAGTGCTTACGTAAGCATTTGGGTTAAATATTTTGATGAGAACAATGGGGCCGTATCCCCTGATAGAGCAGTTAATCTTTCGGCTGATCAATATAAAATAGGGGAATGGTTTGATTTACCCATTGAAATGGTACCACCTACAAGGGCAACCCAAGCACAGATTTTTATTTATGTAAATAAAGCTACAATATCCACTACTTATTATGATAATATTCGTATCGAGCATGTGCTGCCTGAAGAAGGAGAGGATGATATCGTTATCGGGGAACGTGTTCTTTTGAATGGAAGTTTTGAAGAAGAATTAGTCAATGGAAAAATACCAGGATGGGACTTGTATCCTGATCCAATGCCTGGTGATCGAATTGTTTTAAGAACAGATGAAAAAGCAAGTGATGGTACCTTCAGTGTAAAACTAGAAGATAAGAGCTCAGGTTCTATGGGATTGATTAGTAAGCCCATTGACATCAAAGGGGGCAAAACCTATGGAGTTTCAGTGAAAACATATATTGAGTCAGGATCTTCCCGTGTATATATTGAATATTTAGATGAGTCAGGGAAGCAATTGGAGTTTAAAAGTGCAGGGATTTCAACTCCGCTGAATCGCTGGACAGATTTATATTATGAATTAAGGGCCCCTGAGGAAGCAACAATGGCAAAAATTTGGTTGTATTCTGGTGCGGCAGCGACTGGAACCACCTATTATGATGATATTACTTTTGAAGAAGTATCGGTACTCACATTACCTTATGAGTTTGGAGCACCTGTATCTCTTGGGGATGCTACTCTTGTGTCTAAGACAGCAGGAGGAGCTGTAGGGAATGGAGAAATTTATTTTGGAACCAATGGTTCTCCTGCTGTTTTTTATGCAGTCGATGCTTTAACTGGGGAAGTAAATTTTAAGGAAGCTTTGCCAGGTGAGGATGTAATATGGGCTGTTACCATTGGTGCGGATCAGAATGTATATGTAGCAGGAACGCAGACAGGTAAATTGTATCGATATGAACCTAAAATGAAAAAACTTGAAAATTTAGGGGTCAATCCTTCAAATAAATGGGTTTGGGATTTGGATGCCTCAGCGGATGGAAAAATTTATGGTTCAACCTATGCTAGTCAAAATGGTAAAACATTTGTCTATGATATTGCTACAGGGCAATTTACCGATCTAGGAGTTGCAATGCCAGGGCAGGATTATGTTCGTGGTTCTGGAGTTTCAGGTAATTATTTTTATGCTGGAACAGGGACTACAGCGTATCTATTTCGCTACGATCGTGAAACACTAGAAAAGACGGAAATTTCTTTGCCCATTACAGGAACAAGTACATCCATTTCCAATGTATATGCTTATGGTGGAAAGTTATTTGTAGTCTATGGAACCTCCCTTATTATTATGGATGAAAGCACATATGAGGTATTACATCAAATTAATTGGCAATCTCCACATGCTTTCGATGGATTGTTATCCTCACCATCACCTTATGATGAAAACCTTATTTATTTTAGAAATAAAGTAACATCCCAGTTATGGACTTACAATTTATCAACAGACGAATTTGCTATTGTAGTAGACGGAGAGGATAAAGAAATTACCTTGTCTCCTTTGGCTTCGAAGGCTATGGATTGGGTGGAAATTAAGGAAGGACCTAAGGCAGGTAGAAAAGTTTTAGTGATCATGGATAATGAAATCAATGTTACTTTATATGATCCGATGGATCATAGCCTTACTACTCATAGCCCCAAAGTTTCAAAAGTGGGAATTGATATCCAATCCTTAGAAACGGGCCCAGATGGCAATTTATATATAGGAGGCTATCAGGGAGCCATGAGTGTATATGATACACAATTAGGAGCCTTTACAGTACAAGAGAAAGAACCTCATCAAATTGAAGGAATTGGCTTTTTGAATGATAAAGTATACTTTGGTATATATGGTGGAGCAGTGATTTATGAATATGATCCAACACAACCCTTTAAGATGGGAACCAATCCAAAAGTGATCCATGACATTCAAAATGGTCAAAGCCGACCTTTTACATTTACTAGTGGCGAAGATAAATTATTTATTGGAACTATTTCTGACTATGGTCTCTTAGGTGGAGCTTTAACAGTGTATGATTCTGTTGCTGAGACTTGGAAGGAACATCGTAATATTGTAGAAAATCAAAGTGTGATCGGGCTTGCTTATTTGGATGGTAAAGTGTATGGCGGAACTTCCATCTGGGGAGGACTCGGTATAGAGCCATCGGAAACAGAAGCACGTTTGTTTGAATGGGATATTGCTACAGAAGTAGCTACGTATATTGGTAAACCCAATGTTCCTAATTTTTCACCTCAGATGATTGGAGAGTTAAGCATAGGACCAGATGGTAATATATGGGGAATTATGTGGGGTTCAACGCCTACTTCAGATAGTGCCTTTGCCTTGTTTGTTATGAACCCTGAAACTAAAGAAATTATAAAGAGTCGTATTATGAATACAGGAGCAAAAGCCAGTTCTTGGAGACCTTTCTTTATGCGTTGGGGGCAAGAGGATGGTTTACTCTATACGACTCTTGGACGTGAATTATATGTTTTCGATCCAGATACATTGGCTTCCATTAAGTTGGTTAATGACTATGTGCATCTTATGACCCTTGGTCTAGATGGCAGCATCTATTATGCACAAGGATCCAAATTGATGAAAATGCCAGTCCGTATGAAGGAAGCAAGATTACGTGCTTCGGACACCAAACTGATAGTTGGGGAAGCATTGGATTTGGATATTGACTTATTGTTGGTTAATGATAAAGTTGGTAATGCAGATGGTACGATGATTCAATACTCGGTAAGTGATCCAAGGATTGCTGAAGTACGAGATGGTAAATTATTTGGTTTACGAAAGGGTACAGTATCTGTTAGTGCTACAGTTGCTCAGGATTCCCTTCAAGTTAGTACTAATACCATCGAGATACAAGTGGATTTGGCTTCGGAGTTTAGTATTCTTGACATGTCCTTTACGGATTGGAATAACCAACCCATTACTGAGTTGGAGCCTAATACAGTGATTCGTGGACAAGTGAAGGTGAGAAATCATACAGATGAAGCACGTGAGGCCGTATTGATTGTTGCACTTTATAATGCTCAAGGAGAAATGGTTAATGTATCCATGTTATCTCGTGAGTTTGCACCTGAATCGGAGGATCTTATTCAAGCTGGTTTCCGTTTGCCAGACCAAGTGGAGGGTTATACAATTCGTGCCATG
>JAAYSQ010000087.1 GCA_012523925.1 Clostridiales bacterium | reverse complement strand
CTACAAAGTTTGTTCCTGGTAAGATATATCTCCCTCAGGGAAAGAAACCTTTTGTTCTATCCCAGGATGATGTGAATTACTATGATTATATGGATGGGGATGGTTTTGCTTCAAGAATTGTACTTGATGAGAATGGAAAACCTACTACCGAAATGATACTAGATGATGGGACAGTAGTTACAGGACCATTTGATATTGTACCTATTCTAGATGCTTTTGTGGAAGAACATCCGGACTTTTCCTATAAAGGAGCAAAAGGTGTTCTTGCAATCACAGGATACGAGGGAGCTTTTGGCTATCGTACCGATGATCCTAGCTCACCAACCTATGAGCAAGATAAGGAAACTGTAAGAAAAGTAGCCGAGGCATTAAAAGCTGGTGGATGGGAATTGGCCTCCCATAGTTGGGGCCACAAGAATATGCAGGCAGCATCGATGTCACTATTTAAAACTGATACAGACCGGTGGGAAGAAGAAGTTGGATCTTTAATTGGACCTACTGATATTTTAATCTTTCCATATGGTATTGATATTGAGACAACCATGGGAAATTATAGTAGTGAAAAATATTATTATTTAAAAGATAAAGGATTTGATTACTTCTGTGGTGTATTTAAGGAACCATGGATGCACATTAAAGATAACTATGTAAGGATGACTAGAAGACCCTTGGATGGTCAAGCAATGCTGGAGTTCCCAGAACGATTGGCAGATCTCTTCGATGTTCAATCAATTATTGACCCACAGAGACCACCAAAGAATTGGTAGTCAGAAGAACATATCATTTTAATGGGAAAAAGCGAATTGGTATTGCAATTCGCTTTTTCTTAATTCAAGTATCGAAACTTGCTTACCATATTTCGTATAACAATATAAATAGTTATTTTGAATAATTAGGAATCTCTTGCCAATGTTAAAAGGCTTGCAAGATTTTATCAGTTAATGTACATTTATAGTAGGATATAAAAGATGGATGTTGATCCTTTCGTATCAGCGTCATAAGGCAAAAGATTTCATGATTTGATCATGTTAGGAAGGAAGAAAAGTATGAATTTTACGCATTTACACGTACATACGGAATATAGTCTACTGGACGGATCAGGTAAGATTAAGGAAATGGTGCTCCGTACCAAAGAACTTGGAATGGACAGTCTTGCCATTACCGATCATGGGGTTATGTACGGTGTAATTGATTTTTATAAAACTTGTATGGCTGAAGGAATTAAACCTATAATAGGCTGTGAGGTTTATGTCGCTCCCAATTCTAGATTTGACCGAGAACCGGGTGCTTCAGAAGATAGATATTACCACCTAATCCTATTAGCGGAGAATAATACAGGATACCAGAATTTGATGAAGATAGTATCAAAGGGATTTCTGGAAGGTTTTTATTATAAACCTAGAGTAGATTATGAAGTTCTTGCAGAATACAGCGAAGGAATTATTGCACTCAGTGCCTGTCTTGGAGGTGAAGTTGCAAGTAATCTTAAAAGAGGCTTCTATGCAGAAGCTAAGGCTTCAGCCCTTCGTATGCAAGATATATTTGGAGAGAATAACTTCTTTTTGGAATTACAGGATCATGGCATGGACGAACAAAAGTCAGTTAATCAGGGGCTTTTACGAATGTCTGAAGAAACTGGGATTGGGCTAGTCGCTACAAACGATGTACATTACACTTTTGAGGATGATGAAGAATCCCATGATATCCTTCTCTGTATACAGACGCAGAAGAAGGTTTCGGACGAAAATCGTATGCGTTATGAAGGAGGGCAATTTTATCTAAAATCTCCTGAGGAGATGGAAGCACTATTTCCCTATGCGAAGGAAGCTTTAGAGAATACATATGAAATTGCAAAGCGTTGTAATGTAACGATTACCTTTGGTGAGTATAAGTTACCGCTATATCCTGTTCCAGCTCCTTACACGTCATATGAGTATTTGAGGAAACTCTGTAAGGAAGGGATGCAGAGGCGCTATACAACCGTTACAGATGATTTATGGCAACGGCTAGATTATGAGATAGAGACAATCAGTAGCATGGGATTTATCGATTACTTTCTAATTGTATGGGATTTTATAAAATATGCTAAAGACAATGATATTATAGTTGGACCTGGACGAGGAAGTGCCGCGGGATCGATTGTTGCATATTCTTTGGAAATCACAGATATCGATCCGATCAGGTATAATCTACTATTTGAACGGTTCCTTAACCCGGAAAGATTAACTATGCCGGATATTGATATTGATTTCTGCTTTGAGCGAAGGCAAGAAGTGATAGATTACGTTACTAGAAAATACGGTAATGATCGCGTGGTACAAATTGTCACCTTCGGAACCATGGCAGCGAAAGCGGTTATTCGAGACGTAGGAAGAGTCTTGGATTTACCTTATGCACAGGTAGATACCGTTGCCAAGATGATACCTAAGGAGATTAATATAACCATAGAGAAAGCACTAACCATGAATCCCGACCTTAAACGCCTCTATGAAGAAGATTCGGAAGTTAAGTATTTAATTGATATGTCAAAGCGTTTGGAGGGGCTTCCGAGGCATACCTCCATGCATGCAGCCGGTGTCGTAATCGGCAGTGATAGTATCGATGAATTTGTGCCACTTTCTAAATCTGCCGATGATGCAATTACCACGCAATTTCCGATGACTACACTGGAGGAATTGGGCCTGCTCAAGATGGACTTTCTTGGTTTAAGAACCCTGACAGTTCTTCAAAATGCAGAAACTTTAATCAATAAGGGTAAGAAGGACGGGGATCCATTTGTATTAAGTCAGATTGATTATAATGATAGTAAAGTATATGATCTGATATCTTCTGGTAAGACGGAAGGAGTCTTCCAGTTGGAAAGTGCCGGGATGAAGTCATTTATGAAGGAATTAAAGCCTCGAGTATTGGAAGATGTTATTGCAGGAATTTCACTCTACCGTCCTGGTCCAATGGATTTCATTCCTAAATATATTAAGGGTAAGAATAAATCTGGGCAAATTCTGTATGAATGTCCACAGTTAGAGCCGATTCTCTCTCCGACTTATGGCTGTATTGTATACCAAGAACAGGTTATGCAGATTGTGCGTGATTTGGCCGGTTATAGCTATGGACGAAGTGATTTAGTACGAAGAGCTATGTCCAAGAAGAAAGAATCCGTTATGATACAGGAAAGGAAGAACTTTGTCTATGGAAATGAGGAAGAGGGCGTTCCTGGATGTATTAAGAATGGAATTCCAGAAAGGGTAGCAAATCATATCTTTGATGAAATGATGGACTTTGCAAAGTACGCATTTAACAAATCACATGCAGCTGCTTATGCTGTTATATCCTACCAGACGGCATATTTAAAACGCTACTACCCAGTAGAATTTATGGCAGCACTTATGACTTCTGTAATCGATAATCCGGGTAAAGTGTCGGAGTACATTTATACCTGTAGGCAAATGAATATCGAGATTTTGCCACCTGATATCAATGAAGGCGATGTGGTCTTTACCGTATCCAACGGAGCTATCCGTTACGCATTATCTGCCATTAAAGGAATTGGCAAGCCAGTTATTGAAGCAATTGTTGCTGAGAGAAAGGCCAATGGCCCTTTTCATAGCTTAACAGATTTTGCAACACGGCTTTCTGGTAAGGAAGTGAATAAGCGAACAATTGAAAGTTTTATAAAAGCAGGCGCTTTTAGCAACCTTCATACGAATCGTAGGCAGTTGATGATGAGTTATATTCAGATCATTGATCAGATTGCAATAGATAAGAAGAATTCCCTAACCGGGCAGATGTCCTTATTTGACTTTGCCACGGAGGAGGTTCGACAGGAATATGAGTTTACAATGCCGGATGTTGCAGAATATGATAAAGAGCAGCTATTGGCATTTGAAAAAGAAGTTCTAGGTATCTATGTCAGTGGACATCCGCTGGAAGATTATGAAGAAAGAATTAAGAAACATGTCACGGCAGGCGCCAATGATTTTCAATTAGATGACGAGACGGGTGAACCTAAGGTAAAAGATCGTGAAACGCATATTATTGGTGGTATGATTACATCTAAGACGATCAAAAGCACTCGTAATAATAGCTTAATGGCATTTATTACTTTGGAGGATCTTTTCGATGTAGTGGAAGTGATTATTTTCCCTAGGGATTTTGAAAAATATAAGGATTTACTGGAAGTGGATCAGAAAGTCTTTATCAAGGGCAAAGCTACAGTTGAGGAAGACAAGCCAGCCAAGTTGATCTGCCAGAGTATCGTACCCTTTGATAGTATACCGCAGGAGCTTTGGATTAAATATCCCAATGTTCAAACTTTTCTAAACGATGAGCAGACACTTTATGAAATATTAAGTGAATATGATGGAAACGATACAGTAATCATATTTTGTGAGCAGGAAAAATGTCTGAAAAAACTACCAAAGAGTCGTAATGTAAAAGCAGACAAGATGCTCTTAGAACGTTTAAATGGGATTTATTCCTTAGAAAATATACGAATTACTGAAAAGAGTATTGAAAACATACTTAAAATAGATTAGAATACACTAGATTGGACTTACGTGAAGAGGAAGTGGAGGTTAACATAATGGAGAATAAAATAAGAACCATCGGAGTGCTAACCAGTGGCGGAGATGCACCAGGTATGAATGCTGCAATTCGTGCAGTTGTAAGAACAGCCTTGCATTCAGGAATAAAAGTTAAAGGTATCGTAAGGGGTTACCAGGGATTGTTAGAGGAAGATATTATAGATATGGATGGAAGCAGTGTTTCCGACATTATTCAAAGAGGAGGAACCGTTCTATACACAGCCCGCTGTCCTGAGTTTGTAAAGTCAGAGGTGCAAGATAGAGGTGCTGAAATCTGTAAGAAGCACGGTATTGATGGCTTGGTTGTAATAGGGGGTGACGGTTCCTTTAAAGGAGCAGCTGCTCTTGCAAAACGCGGTGTGAATACTGTTGCCGTACCTGGAACTATCGACTTAGATATTGCTTGTACAGATTATTCCATTGGCTTTGATACCGCTGTAAATACTGCTATGGAAACTATAGACAAAGTGCGAGACACCTCAACCTCTCATGAAAGATGTAGTATCATTGAGGTAATGGGAAGATTGGCAGGACACATTGCGCTATGGTGCGGAATTGCCAACGGAGCTGAAGATGTACTTACTGTAGAGCGCTATGATTATGATGAGGAACATATCATCAAAAACATTATTGAGAGACGTAAACAGGGTAAGAGACATTATATCATCATCAATGCAGAAGGTGTTGGTGATTCTAACGGAATGGCTAAGAGAATTGAAGCAGCTACTGGTATGGAAACGAGAGCTACAATTATAGGATACGCACAACGTGGCGGTAATCCAACCGCTATGGATCGAGTGTATGCTTCAACCATGGGAACTAAAGCTGTAGATTTATTAATAGCGGGTGCATCCAACCGAGTAATAGCATATAAAAACGGTCAATTTATAGATTATGATATTCAGGAAGCATTAGCCATGAGCAAGGATATTGACGGTTATATGTATGATATGTCCATCCGCCTTTCTAGGTAGTATATAAAATATACGTTACGATATAAATAAATATGGATATCGAATAATTTAGGCTGGATTATGATGGAGATGAATATACTTTATCGTACATCCAGCTTATTGTTTTATAATTAAATTATTGCGAAATTTTATAACTGTATCTATTTTAGTTCAATAGGTTATGTTCCTTAAGCGAAGGAATTGAAATAATTTTGATGTATGTAATACAGCCTTATGAGCTAGCCTAAATACATGTACTGGAGTGAGGTGGAAAATGAGTAAAAAAACGAAAAAGTTTTTATCCTATTATAGACCATATTTGCCTTTATTCTTTGCAGATATGTTTTTTGCATTATTAGCAGCAGGAATTTCTTTGGTATACCCTATGATTGTTCGTTATATAACCAACGATGTAATCGCAGGTTCGCAAATTTCTGAGTCTGTACCAACTATAATCAAGCTATTATTTTTAATGTTTGGACTGCTAGTATTAGAATACATTAGTAATTACTTTATATCCTACAAAGGTCATATGATGGGTGCCAAGATGGAATACGATATGCGTAATGATATCTTTGAGCATTATCAGAAACTTTCCTTTAGCTTCTATGATAATCAGAAGACCGGACAGTTGATGACGAGGATTACTAATGACCTATTTGATATCACGGAATTGTGTCACCACGGTCCGGAGGATATTGTAATTTCTATCATTAAATTTGTCGGTGCATTTATAATACTTATTCAGATTAATTTGAACTTAACCTTAATTGTATTTGCTTTCCTACCGATTATGTTCTTCTTTGCCTATAAGATGCGAGGCAAAATGAGTCGGGCTTTCCGTAAAAATAGGGAACGGATTGCAGATATAAATGCGCAGATAGAAGATAATATCTCGGGAATCCGTGTGGTTAAATCCTTTGCTAATGAGCCGGCGGAGATTGATAAATTCCATAATGGAAATGCAAGGTTTGTAGATAGTAAGCGAAATAGCTATTGGAACATGGCAGCCTTTCATTCTGGCCTTACCTTATTTACCGGTCTTATCAATGTTGCTGTTATTGCCGGAGGCGGTCTATTCATTGCCTATGACATCATTAATGTAGGTGATTTGCTTACCTTTATGTTGTATATTAACAACTTAGTAGACCCGGTAAAAAAACTGATTAGCTTTACGGAACAGTTCCAAAATGGAATGACAGGATTTGATCGTTTCTATGAAATTATTAATATTGAGCCAGATATTGAAGATAAGCCTGGTGCATTAACTTTAAATAAAGTCCATGGTGATATTGAATTTAAGAATGTAGCTTTTAAATATAATGACACCAGTACAGAAGTATTTAAGAATATCAACCTGAATGTAAAGGCGGGAGAATATCTGGCACTGGTAGGCTCTTCAGGTGTAGGTAAAACAACCATGTGCAGTCTGATACCTAGATTTTATGAAGTGACTGAAGGAAGTATTACGGTAGATGGTATCGATGTTCGCGATATTAAATTGCGTTCCCTACGAAAGAACATTGGTATAGTTCAACAGGATGTCTACCTGTTTGCTGGATCGATAATGGATAATATACGTTATGGAAATCTGGATGCAACTGAGGAAGAGATTATTGAGGCTGCAAAAAATGCTAACGCTCATGACTTTATTATGGAAATGCCGGATGGATACAATACCTATATCGGACAGAGGGGTATTAAATTATCTGGAGGTCAGAAACAGCGTATAAGTATTGCTCGTGTATTCCTTAAGAATCCGCCAATCCTAATCTTTGATGAAGCGACCTCAGCACTAGATAATGAGAGTGAGAAGGTAGTACAAGAATCATTAGAAAAACTTGCAGAAAACCGAACAACCTTTGTAATAGCCCATCGACTATCTACCATCAAAAATGCAAAGAAAATCCTAGTTCTAACAGAGGAAGGTATCAAAGAAACCGGAACCCACGAAGAACTACTTGCCAAAAATGGTATATATGCTGGACTATACAAACTTACCTATGAAAAGAAGTAATAGAATGAGTAATCTGGTATAAGAATAAATTGGCGTATGATTTTTAATGCCTATTGAATAAACATTAGATGAATATAATTCGATAACATAGAAACTAATCAAAAGGGAACAGCTCACATGCGCGACGCAATATGTGAGTTGTTCCCTTTTATGAAAAATTCACGGAAATCACATTCTATAAACTAAAAAAGGTGAGGCAGGGAGAACTTAGATATCATCGGGGTTCTTGCTTTGGCAATACGTGGAAGTACTCCCTGCCTCACCTTTCGTTATCTAATCTACAATCATATCTAATACTTCAAAATTCTATGTTTGTAGAATTATAAATTTCGTCAAAATTTTTGGAACGCATTCAGTATCACTTGCGTCTAATTGTTGAATACAAAAGATTACAATATTCCTGTGAACCTTTTTGATATTTACATCGCCTATTCAGTCAGTGTATACTGTATTCAGGTCAAGCCAATAAATGTGACAGCAAAATATAGGTATATTATAGGGGGATAACAGGATGAATAAAGAATTCCAGAATAACCTCTCAGAAAATTCTACTGCCTATGAAATAGAGAGTTTAATTCGTGAATACGGTAACGACGTTCTACGAACGGCATATGTATATGTCAAAGATACTCATACAGCAGAAGATATTTTTCAAGATGTGTTTATTAAAGTAAATCAAAAGCTTTCTACTTTTGAAGGAAAGTCTAGTATTAAAACTTGGATCATTCGAATTACCATCAATACCTGCAAGGATTTTTTAAAGAGTGCATGGAATAGAAGGGTAGTTCCCATGATGGAATACCAAGAGGATCAAATTATAAGTGATACAGATTATGACAGCGTAGAGAATCAGGATACTAATGAAATGATCAAAAATGCAGTATTATCTTTGCCAACAAAATATAAGGATGTTGTACTCTGTGTTTATTACAATGAAATGACAATTGCCGAAACGGCATCTGCTCTAAAGGTTGCCGAGGGGACGGTAAAGAGTCGTCTATCTAGAGCAAGACAAAAGCTAAAATCAGTATTAGAAGGGAGGATTTCAGATGAACTTTGATAAGAATAAGAGTGATTATAGTAAATTAGATGATATGAACATAAAATCCCATCTGAATACTTCTCTTGAAATGAGTGGAATTAGTGTTTCCGAAGATTTAATTCAAAGAACTCTTCAGGCAATAAAAGAACAACAGTCTACGACTATAGAGCAGGAACAGAATGGTGAAAATAAATATGTAAAAATAACTTCTTGGAATAGGTATGCTCGCGGTTTAACCGGAGTTGCTGCTGCAGCATTGATTCTTTTTGCGGGTTATCATATCGTTAACTCCTCATGGCTTAGTCCTACAAAGATGCACATGGAGAATAGCACAGCAGATATGGCGAAGGAGGATTATGCAGAGTCAGAAATTTTCTATGCAGCAGAAAATACCATTGAAGATGCGGCAGATAATTCGGACGATATCAGCAATCGATCCAATGGATCACAAGAATTTGCAATGGATACAATAGAGCAGGAACTAATGCTAGAAGTCCCTCCAGAAGAAGCTACCCCGAATGATATTAATAAGGAAGGCATCTTCTCTATAGCAGGAGCAACTGCAGATACAATAATCAATCAATTTCAAGAAATATGTACTCTTACAGTAGAGCAAACAGTAAAGATTACAATTACTGATGAAATCAACCAAACAGTATTGACCTTGACCGAACAGGAGGATAAAGAAGCATTTTACTCCATAATGGAAGGGTATCAATTTAGCAGTCAGGCAATTTCCCATGAGGATAATCTATATTATACAATTGATATTGAGGGAGCTGACGACATTAATTATATAATCCGGATTGGAGCTGCTATGGTAGTTGAGTCTGTAGATGGAGAAGTCAGCAGTATAAGTGGTTATCGCGTGCATAACCAAGAGGAACTGCTACGAGAACTTAATGTTTTAATTAGTAAATATTAAGGAATGCAGAAATTGTGCATATATGAATTAATGCACTTAAAGCGACTAAAAGAAAATAAATAATCGTATTGTCGAATATAAAAGGTTACATCACATTTACTTACTTGTAGAAGTGATGTAACCTTTTTGATTGTTATTCCTGTGTTTCTTCCTCGGTTTCCTGTGCATCTGTGTTATCTTGTTCATCTTGAGAAAGATCGGTGTCTACTTCAGTATTATCAGATTCAGCATTCTCATCTTCGTCCTCTTCAGAAACTTCTGCTTCTTTCGAATCTAAATCGATTGATACATATTCTCTAGATTCCGTTTCCTCGCTACTATCGTCGATATCAAAATCTTCAAAGTCATCTTCAAACTCATCTTCAAACTCATCGAAATCATCCGATGTATCTTTCTTAATATAGTTCTTATAAATATAATAGGCACCGGCTGCTAAAGAAGCAAGTGTGATGGTACCAAACCAAAACTTTTTAAATTTTTTCATAATATTCAACCTTCCTTTTTATATTTATTATTATACTATTATCTCATTATAATGTGAAATTATGAAAAAATAAAGTAAAACTTATAGAAAATGTAAAAACTGTTAATAAATAGATTATTAACTAAAAATTATAAATATAAGTTTTTGTGAAAAAATAGACAGAATTCGATTTAATTCTTTACATTTCAACATAAATAACTTATGATAAGAAAGCATAATTATTTATACTTATTGAAGGGAGAAAGAAGATGGAAGTGTTGCATGAGATTCTTATAAGTGTTACCGAAGGAATTATCTTATTATCTGAATTTATGGGTGTATTTGTAATGCTAGTGACGGGAATTCGTGGTATTATCGGATATTTTCGTAAATCCCCACTTACTCGTTTGGAAATGGCTCGTGGTATGGCAATGGCCCTAGAGTTTCTGCTCGTTGGTGAGATTCTGCATACAGTTACGGTTAGTAATTGGGAAGAAATTATTAAAGTGGCGGGGCTAATTGTATTACGTGTTTCACTTACGATATTAATTCATTGGGAGATTGCATCTGAGAAGAAGGAATTCGAAGAAGAAGAGATAAGTAAATTAAATGTAATGAAAGAAAACAAGGAAAATACTGACAAATAGATTAAGAAAATATTAAAATAACAACAAGATTTTGACATACATTTGTCGCTATGATACAATATATGGTAATATGGTAGAGATGCTACCGTTCGAGCTTTTGATACGAAAGAACGTATAACAGGAAGGACATAGGAGGAAATGCGAATGAAGTTAAAGCATGTCAAAATGGTTCCGTTGCTTTTAGCGTTATTGCTTTTGATACCGTTTTTATGGAATCAGAATGCTGTCATCGTTAGTGCAGCATCTCCGGCATTTACAGACAGTAAGGTAACGATTGTCGGAGAGGACGAGACCTATCAATTTGTAATTGCCAATAAGGTATCTGGAAGTACTTATAAGTGGTCAACGTCTAATAAGAAGGTGGCAAAGGTAAACAGCCAAGGTCTGGTAACCGCTGTTGGTAAAGGGACTGCCACAATTAAATGTAAAATTACTTATCCTTCGAATAAGACTAAGACACTTTCTGCAAAAGTTACGGTTAAGATACCAGCAACTGGCATAAGGATCAACAATGCTACTAAAGTTAATGGTTCACACATTCTTATGTTAAATGAGAGGTACAATTTTAATCGTGATATTGAACCGAGCAATTCCTCCGATAAAACCTATTGGTCTATCGGCGGAGGCGATGCGGATTGTATCTCAATCGATGGTGTATCTAATGGAATTGTAACTGCCAAAAAGGTTGGTAAAGTAATCCTAGTTGCAACAGCGGCAGAGAAAGCTACAGCAGAGCATGCTGCTTTGAGCAATGTAAGTGATGCAATCATTATTGAGGTTGTTGAGCCGACTGTTCGTTCAGCTGAAATTACTGGATCTACTCAGATTAAAATTGTATTTGATAGTCCGGTGGATAAAAGTACCATCATTAGTAGTAAAGATGAGTTATTAAGCAGTATTGCACTTACCTTAATGAAGGATAGTAAAGGGAATCTGGCCAAGGATCCAGGAACACTGACACCAAAATTGGATTCTGATAATCGGACTCTTACAATCACAACATCTAATATGCTTTCTGGAGATTATGGTATCAACTTCACCGACGCGATTAAAACACTAGACGGAGTATCGATTGAGCCCTATTATAAGCAAATGAGTTATATCGATACCATTGGACCGGCAATCTCCCATGTGCTATTAGATGATTCGGGTATGATCAATACGATATATTTTACAGAAGCAGTTGATTTTACAAAACTTAAGGTATCAGATGCTACCTTATTACCAAGTAATAAATCGACTACTTATGACCCGGCAACTATAAGTACTCTTAATAATAAATTAAATTATATTGCAAGTGACGATAAGACATCCTTAACAATCAATATGTCAAATATCGCACCTACGGATTATGGTAAAGCGTTCTCTATCGTGATTTCGGGAATCAAGGATTTGGCTGGAAACATGCCGACAAATTACACCTTATCAACGGTTCTCCGCACCGATACAACGCCGAAGGCACAAGCAAGACCAATATCCGTAATTCGGACATCCTATAATACTGTAACAGCTACCTTTAGCCGAGCAATTAAAACACCTGGCTGGGCAACAATTAATAATGGTTCGGTTGCTTATGGTGTTGTAGATGAAAAAAATAATCGGAAGGTTAACTATACCATTAACGATGGAGATGCACAATTAACTGGTATGGTTAAAGTTGAAATAGGTTTTTGGGATAGTTACAATGTAGTATCAACCGATAACTATGCGGATACGATGAGACGCTTTAATGTGAACTTCACAGCGGATAAAACTAGTCCAATATTAACAGATTACGGTTTTGATTCTGAAACCAATATCTTAACATTGAAGTTCAATGAGGCTGTACAACTTAATGAAACATCTGGTATCTTTAGTACGACACTAGTTACGGTAAATGATGATATTATTTCTGATACACATATTACATATAAGGAATTATCTAGTGATGATGATAAAGTAATCAATCTAAAGATTGAGAACATGCCTCTACGTGGTCGCTATACCTTTACCTTGGAGAAAGGCTTTATCGTAGATAACTTCAAGAACATGAGCTTAAGTAGAACAATTACGATTAGCAATGCAACCGGATCTTCTAGTGAACTTCCTGGACCTTATGCAATTGTTCAATCAACTACGAACTTAAGTGAGATTCATATTAAGTTCCATAATAAAGTTGATGTAGCATCTGCACAGGATATTAGTAATTACAGTATTCCAGGTGTGAAAATCTTATCTGCATTGGTGATAGATAATACGACCGATAACGGTGCAACGGTGGTTCT
>JAAYSQ010000086.1 GCA_012523925.1 Clostridiales bacterium | reverse complement strand
CGATGAGCCCATTCGGTTAATTGTTCGATTGCTGCAGCACGGAAGGTATCCGCAGCCGCTACCATAACCTTCTTACCCTTGTCTTTTAACTGTCCTGCCATTTTACCTACCGAAGTAGTCTTACCAACACCATTAACACCAATTAAAAGTACAACTGATTTTCTATCCTCAAATTCATAGGCACACTCTCCAAGTTGCATTTGTTCTTTCATACTATTAATTAGTAATTGTCTACATTCTGATGGTTCTTTTATTTTCTCTTCTTTTACCTTTTGCCTTAAATTATCAAGAATTGCAGTAGTTGTATTAATTCCCAAATCTGCCATTATTAGAATTTCTTCTAGCTCTTCATAGAAATCTTCATCAATACTAGAAAAACCACTAAAAATTGCATCAATTCCATTGGTAATACTGTTTCTTGTTTTCGTTAATCCCTGTACCAAACGTCCGAAAAAACCAGTTTTTTTTGTTCCCATATTCCACACCTCATTATAATTATATTTAACTTAAGTAATTGCGAAAGGCGATAATAGTATCATTATCATTACAATAGATACATCTTCCTATTTATCTAGTTCATTTTCTATCAGATTCACCGAAACTAAAGTAGATACACCTTTTTCCTGCATAGTAATACCGTATAGGATATCTGCAGCAGCCATCGTACCTCTACGATGCGTAATAATAATAAATTGTGTATCTTTCGTTAATTTATGCAAATATTTTGCATAACGTTTGACATTGGAATCATCTAAAGCTGCCTCAATCTCATCCAACAAACAAAATGGAGAAGGCTTAAGATTTTGTATTGCAAATAACAAAGAAATGGCTGTAAGCGCCTTTTCTCCACCAGAGAGCTGCATCATATTCTGCAATTTCTTTCCAGGGGGCTGTGCATTAATACGAATACCTGCCTCAAGGATATCTTCTCCCTCAGTTAATTGAAGATCTGCTTTACCTCCACCAAACAATTCTTTAAATACATGGTCAAATTGTTTATTGATTGCCTTGAATTTCTCGGCGAATTGTATCCGCATCTCAGTATCCAGTTGACGAATAATCTCAAGAAGAGCCTCTTCGGATTTTATCAAGTCCTCACGCTGGATACTAAGAAAATCATATCGTTCCAGAAGGTTCTTATAATCTTCAATGGCGTTTACATTAACATCACCTAAGGTTTTAATCTCACCTTTAATCTCACCAATGGATTTCTTGATCTGAGCTAAGCTAATCTCTTCATTTATTGGATATTCTGAAGCCGTTGTAACGGTTAGTTCATATTCGTCCCACATATAGCTAATCAACTGATCCAGTTGGCCATCAATCTTTTCTAGCTGGTTATTTAAACGGAAAACCTCTTTATCTAGATCATTCATACGATGGACAAGTTCCTCACGCTTTGCATAGAAACTCTTATGTTGAATGTTGATTTGCTCTTTCCTACCTATTTGCTCTTTAATGTTATCTTCTAACTCGTCAATGGCTTGTTGGTAAGACTGTATTCTGTCTTGTGTATTTCCTATCCTTTCCTTACGTTCTTTTATAAGTGCAGAAGACTTAAGTGAATCTTCTTTAAGATTCTCAATTTCATCATATAACTTTTCAATTTCCTTCTTTATACGTCTAATATTTTGGAGTATAAACTGATTGTTCTGTTCCAAGGAGGAGAAATCCATCTTTAATCCTGATACCTTCTCAGATGCAAGTCGTTCCTTCTCCCTTTCTTCTTCAAGTAGCATACTCCTACTCTCAATAAAGGCTTCTTTTTCTTTGTTTTTTTCTGTGTTTTCTGTTAAGGATTGCATTAATGTATCTAAGTTATTTTTTAGTTCCCTTGCTTGGATATCAATTTCTTGTAATTCCTTAGTATATTCCATGAATACTGTTTCGGATTCTGTCTTTTTCGCAAGTTCTCTATCTAAATTCATTTTTGCGGTATTTTGTTCTAAGAATTTATTCTGTAGAAAAGCCTTAGCTTCTTCTAAGAGGTTACGAAGTTCTGCCTTCTTCTGCTTCTCCTCTTCTTTTTGTTCAAGGAGTTTCTGGGCTTTTGACTTATATGAAGCGATCTGTTTCTCCATTTCCTCTATTTCACGGCGCCTGCCAAGCAGATTGCTAGAATTTCGATAAGCACCGCCGGAGATGGAACCACCAGGAGTAAGAAGTTCGCCTTCAATAGTAACTATTCTTAATGAATAACGATATTTTCTTGCAATTGCTGTAGCATGATCAATATGATCAACCACAAGAATTCTACCAAGTAGATAATTTATCAAAGATTGGAATTTTGGATCTGCTTTTACTAAGTCTGCCGCAATTCCAATAACACCCTCTTCCTCTAACACCTTATTATTATGTAATCTTGAGCCAGAGTTCATATTAGTCAATGGAAGGAAAGTAGCGCGGCCAAACTTGTTCTTTTTCAGATGTTGAACCAATTCCTTAGCCGTTTGTTCATCCTCGGTAACAATGTTCTGAATGGTACCGCCAAGAGCTATTTCAATAGCTGTTTCATAATTTTTCTCAACCTTAATAATATCTGCAACAACACCTATAATCCCGGGTACTTGGCTCTTTCTCTCCATTACCTTCTTAATACTATTACCATAACCTTCATACCGTTCAGTCAGATTAATTAAAGATTCTAATCTAGATTTTTCACTTAAAAACCTACCTTGTATTTTATTAAACTGTAAGGTGATTTGATCAATTTTCGCTTGCGTCTCTTCGATCAAACCTTCCGTTACTTTATTTTCTCTGGTTTGACGAGTAATTTCCTCTGAAATGCTCTTTAAATTCTCATTACAAGAATTAATTGCATCAATATATTGACTTTCATCGCTCTTGTTTTTGATGATTTTTTGATTTAACTCAGCTTTACGTATGTTATTTTGCTCTAGCATAGTCTCATAGCGTTGCATGTTACCTTTTATACCAGAATTAATGTTTAAAAATTCAAATATAGAGTTATTACATTCTTCAATTTCTTTTGAATAACTAACTATATTTTCTTTTATCTGATTCAATTCTTCTAAAGCAGAGCTAAGCTGCTCATCCATTGTAGAAATCTTCTCATCAATAAGCGTCTTTTCTTCGAGATATTTCTTTTCTTCCTCTTTTTTAACTTTGATTTCACTCTCATGAGCACGAATATTATTTTGAACATACTCGTCGCTTTGCATAGCAGAACTAATTTGCTCATTAAGGAGCTTAATTTCACCTTCAGCTTGTTCTTTTTTCAGTTTTAGTTCATTATAGGAATTCTTTGCTTCTTCAAGTTCTACATTGCACTCATCCAACTGTATTTCTAGTTTTTGATACTCTTCTTTGGTGCTTTCATAAGCTTCCTTTGTTTGATTATAGTCTGAAGTAGCAATATTTGATTTCTCTACAACTTGCTCTTTTAAGCCACGAAGTCGATT
The DNA here is from genome assembly GCA_012523925.1 of Clostridiales bacterium. Lineage (GTDB taxonomy): Bacteria > Bacillota > Clostridia > Lachnospirales > Lachnospiraceae > Mobilitalea. Next base: position 23,808 of record JAAYSQ010000086.1, on the reverse strand, counting down.
ATATTCCTTTTGAAATTGTTGGACATCTAATGCTTTGAGTTCTTCCTTAAGTTTTAAATATACTTTTGCCGTTTGTGATTGTTTCTCCAATGGAGCCAATTGCTTCTCAATCTCGTTGATAATATCAGAGACTCGGCATAAATTTTGTTTTTCCTCTTCTAGGTTTTTCTCTGCAACGGCTTTCCTACGTTTAAATTTAACAATACCCGCCGCCTCATCGAAGAGTACCCTGCGATCTTCCGGCTTACCACTTAGAATTTTATCAATCTGTCCCTGCCCAATAATGGAGTAACCTTCTTTACCAATTCCGGTATCCATAAACAGCTCCTGTATATCCCTCAGACGACAGGGGCTACCATTGATGAGATATTCACTCTCACCAGATCGATATACTCTTCTAGCAACGGTGACTTGTGTATAATCAATTGGTAATTTGTGATCTGAATTATCCATAGTAATAGCAACATAAGCATAGCCCAAAGGTCTTCGAGTTTCTGTTCCCGCAAATATAACGTCTTCCATTTTGGAACCTCTAAGTTGCTTTGCACTTTGTTCACCAAGTACCCAGCGAACGGCATCTGCTATATTACTCTTACCACTGCCATTTGGCCCTACAATACCAGTAATTCCATCATGAAACTCTAAAACCATCTTATTAGCAAAAGATTTAAAGCCATGGATTTCAATACTCTTTAAGTACATTATCTATCTCCCATCTGTTATCATGTAAGAAACTACCCCTATTTCTATGCCATATATATTAAGAAATATTTCTTTAAGACATACTATACTATTCCTTATTCTTTAACTTCTGAATAGCTTGGTAAGCCGCTTCCTGTTCTGCAGCTTTCTTCGTACGACCAACACCACAACCGATTTCCTCATTACCAATGCAAACAGCAATAGTAAATATTTTATTATGATCGGGACCTTCCTCGGATAGTAATCGATAGTGGATTTTTTGATTGTGATTATCATTTTGTATAATTTCCTGTAAGATAGTCTTACTATCGAAAAAGAGTTCCTTGTTTTTTAAATCATCAAGAATATTTTTGTGTATAAACTCTTTTGCATTAGTAAAACCACCATCTAAGTAAATTGCTCCAATAATCGCTTCCAGAGCATCTGATAATATAGAATCACGATCTCTTCCACCAGAGATATCTTCTCCTTTGCCTAGTAATAAAAATTGACCAAGGTTAAGATTTCTAGCACAAGCAGAAAGTGTCGGTTCACAAACAATGCTGGCACGGATCTTAGTCAATTCACCCTCGGATACCTCCTTATATTCTTTATACACATATTCACTTGTAACAAGTTCCAAAACAGCATCGCCTAGAAACTCTAGTCGTTCATTGTTACTCTCCCTATGCATTCTCATTTCATTTGCATAAGAGCTATGTGTTATAGCATGAAGCAAGACGGAGGGTTCTGAGAACTTGTATCCAATCTTATTCTCCAGTTTTAAAAGCATCGCATCTGATTTTTTACGTATATTCATGTATTAAAAACTTCCTCCTTTCAAAACAAACTATCTTTCTATTTTAAAACGAAATCTTCATCTTTGCAAGAAGTAATAATCCCTAGCGAATTGATTTATATGTTTCAACTCGCATAGTATGTTATTCCACTTAATCAATTGTCAAAAATTCTGTATCGATTTATTGTATTACCTTGTTAAAGTGCAAGGATAAGAAAAAGAGCAACATGAAAGCTTAGTTGCTCATTTTTCTGATGATTTAATTATTTAAAGCATTCTTTATCTGTTCAACTGCATCCTCAACGGTAACAATGTTTTCTGCATCTTCGTTGGCAATTTCAATATCAAACTCTTCTTCGATTCCCATGATAATCTGGAATACATCAAGAGAATCTGCACCCAAGTCATCTACAAAGGTTGTATCCATCGTTATATCATCTGTATCCACATTTAATACTTCGCTAATGATTTTTTGTAACTTTTCAAATTCCATAATCATTCACCTTTCTTTTCGATTATTCGTTATTACTTAAATTATTTTTGATTTTCTCAGTGATGCGCTGTTCTGTAAAAGTAACACACTGTATAATGGAATTCCGTATTTCCATACTCTTTGAATTCCCATGAGTCTTTACAACAAGACCTTTTAATCCTAGCAAGGGAGCACCGCCGTATTTTGATGAATCAAAATCCTTTAATGTATCCTTTAATGCTGGCTTCGCTAGAAGAGCACCAATTTTACTCTTGGTCGAACTCATGAGTCCTTCCTTAATTTTCTTGATTAGCGCCATTCCCAATCCTTCATAAAGTTTGAGTATCACATTTCCAACGAAAGCTTCGCATACAATGACATCAGCGCCTCCATAAGGTATCTCTCTTGCTTCAATGCTTCCGATAAAATTAATATCATTACAATTTTTAAGAAGCGGAAAAGTTTCTTTCACCAACATATTACCCTTTTCTTCTTCTGCGCCGATATTTACAATTGCAACTCTAGGATTATTGATTCCTATGACATCCTTCATATAGATAGAACCCATCTTTGCAAACTGAACTAAGTGAGAAGATCTAGCATCTACATTAGCACCACAGTCTATAAGTAATGATACGCCATTGATTGTAGGGATAACCGGAGCCAATGGTGGACGCTCTACTCCCTTAATCCTTCCAACAATCAATTGACCTCCTGCCAAAACGGCACCAGTACTTCCGGCGGATACAAATGCATCTGCTTCTCCACTCTTTACTAAATTTAATGCAACGACGATAGAGGAATCCTTTTTTCGACGGATTGCCATTACAGGTGCCTCATTGTTCGTTATGATTTCATCCGCATGAACAACTTCAATACGTGTCTTATCATAATCATACTCGCTTAGTCCCTTTTGAATAACATCCTCTTTACCAACTAAAATAACCTTGATGTCCTTCCTATCCTGGACTGCCAGTACAGCTCCTTTTATGATTTCATATGGTGCATTATCACCACCCATAGCATCAACTGCAATCTTAATCGTTTTTTGCATATTCCTCCTCATTTCTACGCTGCTTATATTTTGTTTCACCGGTGAAACACATCCTTCTAGTGAGCCAATTATCACTAGTTAGATCATGTTCGCATTGCGAAACACTTCTCGCCTGGCATGACATTGCCTACTTGGCGAGATTGCGCATGCTTAAGTTTGTGGATGCAGCGCAGACACAAACTTGTTAAGTGAAAGATTTGCACATAAGTATATTAGCTTACAGTATCAATCCCATAATTAATTAAAAAGTGGAAGGTAAGCTAATCTATAAAACAATATACTCGATATCTATATAAAAATCAACCATATTTTATAACAAATACAAGACCCACACATTTGATGCATGGGTCTTGTATTTGTAAAAATAAAAGCTTACATTTTTTTATAGAAAAACGATCGATAATTCATAAATCCGATCTGAGCAGCTTGAATAATCTGCTCCGTGCTTCCTACAAATAAAATTCCGTCCTTATTTAAAGCGGAATTAAAACTAGAATAGATACGGTCCTTTGCCTCATCTGTAAAATAAATAAGTACATTACGACAAATAATCAAATCACAATTCGAAGGATAAGGATCCCGTAATAAATCATGCTGTTTAAATTTAACACATGATTTGATTTTTTCGGAGATTTGGTAACTTGTATCTGTTATTTTAGTAAAATACTTATCCATGAACACATCAGGTACGTTCTTTAAACTTTTCACATGATAAAGACCACAATTTGCCTTTTCCAAAACCTTTCTATCAATATCAGTAGCAATAATTTCTATATTATCTAAAGGCATAAATTTGGATAGAAGCATAACCATTGAATATGGTTCATCTCCTGTGGAACAAGCAGCACTCCATATTTTTAAATTCTTACCGAATTGTTTAAATAAATTTGGAAGAATTTCATTTTCGAGTAAATTCCATTGTTCGGGATTCCGAAAAAACTCCGAAACATTAATGGTTATGTAATTGATAAATTCATCGTAAATGACTTTATCAGACTTTAATTTTACAACATAATCTGCATAGGAGTTTATTCCATGCTTTGTAATAAGAGCATCAATGCGTCGCTTCATTTGACGTTCTTTATAGGAGTTCAAATCAATCGTTGTCAAATTATAAATCGATTGCTTAAACACCTCATAACTATCCAGCATTCTTTACATCTCCTTGTCTTATGTAATACATCCGTGGCAGGATTAATATACCTACCACGGATGATGAAAGTCTACACTTAGTGTATCGATTATTCAGTTACTTCAGCTTGTTCCTCTTCCTGAGTATCTGTTGCATTTTCCACATTATCTACATTCTCTGCACTATCAGCATTCTCAGCATTCTCAGTTTCAGGAATATCCATTGCTTTAATGCTCAAACTGATTTTTCTATCTTCTTTATTAAATTCAACTACTTTAGATGTAATTTCTTGTCCAATTGTTAGTACATCGGATGGCTTATCTACATGTTCCTTGGAAATCTGGGAAACATGAAGAAGTGCATCGATACCTGGCTCAAGTTCAATAAAAGCACCAAAGTCTGTCATACGTGCAACAACACCTGTAATAACATTACCAACAGCATATTTATTCTCAGCATCAATCCAAGGGTTCTGATCCTCGAATTTTAAACTAAGCGCAATTTTTTCACCTTGAATGTTCTTAACAAATGTAGTAACTTTATCGCCTACTTTGAAAAGATTTCTAGGGTTTTCTACTCTACCCCAAGACATTTCAGAAATATGAAGTAGACCATCTGCTCCACCAAGATCGATAAATGCACCAAAATCGGTAATGTTCTTAACTGTTCCTTCAATTGTCATACCAACTTCTAGTTTTTCGAATAATTCTTTCTTCAATTTTTCCTTTTCAGCAAGGATTAATTGCTTGCGGTTACCTATAATTCTTCTCTTACGAGGATTGAATTCGGTAATTACAAAACTGATTTCCTGACCATTGTATTGGTTTAGATCCTTTACATAGCTATCGGAAATCAAACTTGCAGGAATAAATACTCTAGCTTCATCGATGATAACACTTAAACCGCCTTTAAGCACTGCGGAAACTTTTGCCGTAAGTACTTCATTATTATTAAATGCTTCTTCCAATCTCTTATTGCCCTTTTCAGCAGCAAGTCTTTTATAAGTTAGAGCAACTTGTCCTTCTCCATCATTTACTTTAAGGACTTTAGCTTGAAGCTTATCACCTACATTAACAACTGTGGTTAAATCAACATTCGGTGTGTTTGTGTATTCATTTCTTGTAATGATACCTTCCGACTTGTAGCCTATATTTAAGATTATTTCATCTTCTTTCACAGCTAAAACTGTTCCTTCTACAACATCTCCGTTGCTTATTTTAACTACCTCTTCTTCTTCCAATAATTGTTGAAAACTCTTTTCTGACATTACGGTGTGAACCTCCTTGATAATTTTGTTTGGGGTCGATGCCCCTGCTGTAATACCTACATTTCGAAAGGATTTAATCAATTTTAAATCCAGGTCATCAAGTTTCTGTATATAGTAAGTATTTTCACATTCTTTTTTGCAAATTTCATAAAGCTTTCTCGTATTTGAGCTAGCTTTTCCGCCGATCACAATCATCGCATCGGATTGCCTTGCTAATTCATAGGCTTCGCTTTGTCTAGCCTGTGTGGCATTGCAAATCGTATTTAAAACAAGTATATCATAACCCTTTTTTGATATAATTTCAACTAAATCTTGAAATTTCTTGTAATTAAATGTCGTCTGGGATACAATACATAGTTTTTGATCTTTAGGAAGTGAAAGTTGCTTTGCATCTTCTTCTTCCTGAATAACCATATAATTCACATTAGAATCTAGTTGATTCGTATTTTTAATCCATCCAATAATCCCCTCAACCTCAGGGTGGTCTGGATTACCTACAATGATAACAAAACGGTCTTGTTCGCTTTGCTCATGGACTATTTTATGAATTTTTTTCACAAATGGACATGTAGCATCTTTAATTTCATGTCCAAAAGAAGCGATTTCCTTATATGTTGCTTCAGTTACGCCATGGGACCGCAAAATTATTGTTCCCTTAGGAGCATCTTTTAATTCTTCTAAAGATTTAATAACACGAACACCCATTCGTTTTAATTCTTCTACCACTTCCTCATTGTGAATTATCGGACCATAGGTATATACATTACCGCCATTATTTGCCTCTTTATATACGACATCAACTGCTCGTTCGACTCCAAAACAAAAGCCTGCACTTTTCGCAGTAGTTATTTTCAATCTGATCAAACTTCCTTATCATTTATTATTTTATTAAAATATTCCATAATTTTATCAACTACTTCATCAATTGTCAATTCAGAAGAATCTAAATAGATGGCATCCTCTGCCTGTTTTAATGGCGCAAATTCACGATTCATATCTCGATTATCCCGTTCCTCGATATCCCTTTCTATTTCGTCGCGATCGGCCACAAGCCCCTTCTCCTGCAATTCAGTCCATCTTCTTCTTGCTCTTTCCTTTACACTGGCTGTTAAATAAATCTTAAGATCAGCGTTTGGAAGTACGTAAGTACCAATGTCTCTTCCATCCATTACAACATTTTCTTTTCTAGCTAACTCTTGCTGCAATTCAACAAGCTTCAGGCGAACCGCCTTATGAACGGATGTGGCACTAGCCATATTACCAACTTCTTCGGTACGAATGAGACTATTGACATTCTCACCATTTAATATGACGAATTGCTCGCCATTCTTATATTCTATTGTAATATCAACTTCTTTACAAGATGTTGCAATTCTTTCTTGGTCCGAAGCATCAATATCATGCTTTAGAAAGTAGAGAGCCATTGCACGGTACATGGCCCCAGTATCTACATAGATAAATCCAAGTTTTTTAGCTAGCTTCTTAGCTATGGTACTTTTACCTGCGCCTGCAGGACCATCAATTGCTATATTATAATTGGCTTTGCCATGTTTTAATTGAGAATTTGCATTTGACATGATAAAAACCTCCATAAAATATTTAAGTAAGCATGGGCATATTTACATCCCGGCTACATTCAACTTATCAAATGATTCGATTTAAATCTACACATCCCTCGGAGGCTTTTGTCTCAGCCGAAGTATTCTATGACTAGAAAATCAAGCAACCCGCATTGCATATTGCTTCTTCATGTAATCGAACTTTAAGTAATCGAACTTCCAGCAAGAAAAGCAGTAGACCAAGCAATCTGAAGGTTATAACCTCCGGTCAAAGCATCTAAGTTTAACACTTCACCAACAAAATAAACGTTCTTAACCAGCTTTGATTCCATGGTGTAAGGATTCACTTCTTTCACATGAATTCCACCCTTAGTTATAACTGCCTGATTATAACCACTTAATTTTGTAATATGAAGTTGTAAATGCTTTATTAGTTCTACAAGACCAAGCCGTTCTTGCTTTGTAATCGAATTCACCTTTTTCTCTGGATCAATTTCACTAAGTCGAATGATAACATCAATTAATTTTTTTGGCAATAGTTGGTCAAGAGAATTTTTGAATTGCTTATTTTTAACTGCCTCAAAATCACGTAGGATTCGTGCATCCAATTGTTCCGGTGTTAAAGCCGGTTTTAAATCAATATTTAGGATAAGTTCTTGTTTCTTATTAAGGTAGGGAATAATATGACTGCTGGCACTTAAAATAACTGGCCCACTGACTCCAAAATGAGTAAATAGCAGTTCTCCAAAATCACGAAAAATCTGTTTCTTGCCTGCATTAATGGTAATCTCTATATTTCGTAACGACAATCCCATTAATTCTTTTACATAAGATTCTCTCAAATGTATCGGAACTAAGGAAGGATATAGATCCGTAATCGTATGCCCCATTTTCTTAGCAAAGGTATAACCATCACCAGTGGAGCCTGTTGTCGGATAAGACAAGCCACCAGTGGCAATAACAACCGCGTCCCCAGCCCATTCCTGTGGATTGTTTTTCAACTTAATGCTATGGAAATGACCATCTCTTGTATGGATGCTTTCGACTTCACTATGATAATGAACATTAACCTTCTGGTTTTCTAATTCCCGTTTTAATATGCCTATAACATCTGAGGATTTATCCGATTTAGGAAATACACGATTTCCCCGTTCAACCTTAAGAGGAAGCCCTAAATCTTCAAAGAAATCCATAGTATCCTGGTTATTAAAATTATAGAAAGCTGAATATAAAAATTTAGGATTTGAGACAACTTGATTAAAAAATGTATCAAGGTCACAGGCATTAGTTAAATTACATCTGCCCTTACCGGTAATATACAGTTTCTTCCCTAGTTTTTCATTCTTTTCAAACAAGTCAACATTATGTCCATTCCTTGCAGCAACTATAGCCGCTAACATACCGGACGCACCGCCTCCGATAACTAATACCTTGCTCATATCATTCACCTAAATTTCTTTCTTTTCTTTATGTATAACTTATGGTTAGGATGTCAGATATGCTCGGCAGACCTAACTTCATCAATTTGTATATTTAATTTTTACCCACTTATTAATTATAACCATAGTATTTTCTGTATGAACATAAATAATTCAAATATCATTAATACATCAAATGATGCAAATAGATATCATCATCAATTCACATTGTATAGGATAACATAAAATTAGGTAATTGTCGATTACAAATTCATGTAATGCAATTACCCAATTAAGTTCTCAATATCCATTATCTAAGAAAATACGCTTCGTCTACATCTAATTCTATATGGCCACTTTTGTAAGCTTTTCCCTCTACCTGGTAAATGACCTTATTATAATCAGGCAGATTATCGATTAAACTTTGCGCAATTGCATCCAGAATTGCTATTTCTATACCAGCTCCAACATTGGTAAGTGGCGGTTGATCTGAATAAAAGCTAATTGTAATTGTATCAGCTTCGGTAGTAATATTCTCAATACCAATCACAATCGATTTATCCGCCATAGATTCAACTACTTCATCAACAATAAGGTTAGGTGTAATCTCGTCGCTTTCAGAAATCATTGCAGTCACTGTTTCAATCTCACCATTGTCTGGATTTAGAGTATAAATAAGCAGTTCAATATTTGCTTTTGGTTTGATTTCAGACGGTGTCTTTGTAATCGTTTCATCCGACTGCTCTGGATCAACTGTTGTTGCTTCCTCTTCTTCAACAGAGTTATTATTTTCTTCATTTAAATCCTGATCTGTCTCCTGCTCTGAAGTTATATCTTGACCATTCTCCTCAGATCCTTTGAAGGTGTCAAATTTAACTTTATCACAAGCTACGAGCATAAAGATACTTACCAGTAGTGTTATCAATAGAATTTTTTTACTTAGTCGTTCCATGGTAACCTCCTTCATTGAAACTCCAACAAGAAGAATTCAATTGTGAAATCATTGGTTCCAATTTTTATAGCATTTGAACCACAACCAACTTCACTTTAAAATGAATTATTATCTTACAAAAATTCTTATTGATAATAGAATAGTCTACAACTGTGTCATTTCTATGGTATAAATTTAATTTATTACAAATATATCATGAAATTAGATTATAATTTTAGTAAATCTGCCATATTTGTCCACATATTGCTTGAAATTACCTTAATTAATCCTATGCATAGATTAAATTTCTTCTTAATATATCAAGTGCATGGATTACTGTTTGTTCTCTAATCTTCTGCCTGTTACCTTTAAAATGACATTCCTTAGTAACAATATTACCTTTTACAAAGCAAGAAATATAAACAAGACCAATCGGTTTGTCTGGGGTTCCTCCATCCGGACCTGCAATACCAGTAATGGCTATTGCTGTATCTGTATGAGCTGCCTTACTTACACCTTCTGCCATTTCACGAGCCGTTTGTTCACTCACAGCACCGAACTGTTCTAAGGTTTCTTTCTTCACACCAAGCAAATTCATCTTAGCTTCATTGGAGTAGGTTATATAGCCTTCCTTTAAAATATCGGAGACACCAGCCACATTCACAATACGTCCTGTAAACAGGCCACCAGTGCAAGATTCTGCTGTCGATAAAGTTAGTTTCTTCTGGGCAAGCAACTTTACTACAACCTCTTCTAAGGATTCCTCCTCTTTCGTTGTGTAGATATTCTCACCAAATCGTCTTTCGAGTTCTTCTAGAATTGGCTCCAGCAGTCGATTGCCTTCTTCCATATTCTTAGCAGATGCAGTTACACGAAAATGCACTTCCCCATTTTTAGCATAGGGTGCTATTGTTGGATTGCTTTGGCCATCGATAAGATCTAATACTTTCATTTCAGCATCACTCTCACCAATGCCACAAATTTTCACCATTTTAGATACCAAAATAGTATCTTGCAATTTACGAAGATAAGGCTCAATACTTGCTTCAAACATAGGTATCATTTCTGATGGTGGTCCAGGTAATAAAATTATTCTTTTGGTTTGAGATGTGGATTTTTTACCATCCTTTGTATGATACTCTACAATATAACCCGGAGCTGTCCCGTTCTCATTATCAATAACAATGGAGCCTTGAATTTTTAATGCTTGTTTCCAATTGTTTTTAGAAATCTTAGAAGCCTTTGTTCCTCTATGTCTAAAATCAAAATAGTCTTGGATACGCTTCTTAGTCTCTTCATCCATTACTAAGGGGCGATTCAGTACTCTGGCAACCGCTTCCTTTGTCATATCATCTTCTGTAGGCCCAAGTCCTCCCGTAAGAATAATAATGTCACTACGTTCTAGGCTATCTTGCAGCACTTTCGTAAGTCTGCCTTCATTATCACCTACTGTATTTTGATAAAATAAAGACAAACCGAGTTCCGCGCATTTTCTTGATAAATAACTAGCATTTGTATTGACTATATTTCCTAATAATAATTCGGTGCCAACACTGATTAATTCAACATCCATTTGCAAGACTTCCTTCTATATTTTCTATCATTTACTTAAGTTCCAATGTCGAACGAATTAGCTCTAACAAATATGTATATATGCATACTTATTTATCGTTCTAGATCAGACCTTAGACAGTGGAATTGTTAATGTTATAAGTTGTTCCTATTCATGTAAGACATTTCTGTTTTTAACCATATAATCAACTAAAGAAATCACGGTCAAGATAAGAGCTAGATAAATTGAAATTTGCTCTAGTAGATTAATTACTGGATGATCAAGGTTAATAATTAATAAAACTGACATAATCATCTGTACATTGGTTTTAATCTTGCCCCACCAGCTTGCGGCTATTACAATGCCATTGTCTGACGCTATTAAACGAAAACCACTAATAATAAATTCCCTAGCAATGATAACAAACACGATCCACGCCGGCACCAATGAATATTCAACAAAACAAATTAATGCACCGGATACTAATAATTTATCCGCCAATGGATCCATGAATTTCCCAAAATTAGTCACCAAATTATTCTTTCGTGCAATGTACCCATCTAAAAAATCCGAAAAAGCCGCTATCACAAAGATTGCTCCGGCAATATAGTTACCATATGGGATATCCTGTATTAGATACACAACGAGAAATATTGGTATCATAATTACACGAAATAGTGTAATTTTATTCGGTAAATTCATCAACTTCACTTCCCTTCGCCAATTCTCCTACAAGATCATAATCCTTAGCCCCAGATACAACAGCCCGTACAATGGAGCCAGAAATTAATTCTTCCTCTGAAGTCAGGAAAAAGAAACCATCAACTTGTGGAGCGTCCATATAGGTACGTCCAATATAAACATTCTCTTCCTCCGCTATTCTGCCTTCGATTAGTACATCAAATGTCCTTCCCATCAATGTTTCGGTATGAGCAAATACGATTTCTTGCTGTAACTCCATTAGTTCATTCTGCCTATGCTTCTTTGTATCCTCGGAGATTTGAGGTTTGAGCTTAGCTGCAGGGGTATTATCTTCTTTCGAATAAGTGAATACGCCGAGACGTTCAAACTTGATATCCTGAATGAATGCTTTCACTTCCTCGTGTTCTTCTTCTGTCTCCGTAGGGAAACCGGTAATTAAAGTTGTACGAAGTGCAATGTCTGGAATTTCTTTTCTTAAACGGGATATGACATTAACCAAAGCTGCTTTGTCGGTTCTTCTACCCATCTGCTTTAAAATTCGATCAGAAGCATGCTGTATCGGAATATCTAAGTAATGGCAAATCTTTGGTTCACGCTTCATTACTTCAATAAGCTCATCCGTAATTTCTTCCGGATAGCAATAAAGGATTCTTATCCATTCGATACCATTAATTTGACATAATTCTTCCAATAGCTTAGGAAGTGTTTTACTACCATAGATATCTACACCATAAAGGGTCGTTTCCTGGGCTACTAAAATCAATTCCTTAACACCTTGCTTTGCAAGATAGTTTGCTTCCTCTAGTAAATCTTCCATCGGCACACTACGATAATTACCACGAACCTTAGGTATTATGCAATAGGTACAATGTTTATCGCAACCTTCTGCAATCTTTAAATAAGAAGAGTATGTTCCTGCAGTAAGCACTCGCCTGGATTTGACCTTAGGAATACGATTTAGGTCTTCAAAACGCATCGGTTTTTTACCATCCATTAATTCATTCATTACACCCATTATATCATCAAAACTAGCAGTACCTAAAAGAGCATCTACTTCTGGAATTTCTTTCAATATCTCTTCTTTATATCGTTCTGCCATGCAACCGGTCACAATAAGAGCCTTTAAATTGCCAACTTTCTTATATTCTGCCATCTCTAAGATAGTATTAATACTTTCCTCTTTGGCATCATTGATAAAGCAGCAGGTATTTATAATAATAATATCTGCCGCCAATTCATCATCGATAATATGGTATCCATTATCCTGTAGGATACCAAGCATATTTTCACTGTCAACAAGGTTTTTGTCACAACCTAAAGATACAAAAAATATATTCATTGAAACCTCCGTTAATCATTTGTTAATCTTTTATAACTGCAAAAACCATTGTAACAGTTTTTTTAAGAAAATGAAACTATAATTATCGAATTGAAAATCAAAATACTATGAAATAAAACCATTTGTTAATTTGCACAATTGATATGATTTGAATGTCAAGTAATAGGAAACATGTTTTCTATTACGCAAATTAACAAAGGACATTTTATAACGTTGCTTTTGATTATAAAACTGACTGCACACAATTATTCATTAACATAGCTATTGTCATTGGACCAACACCGCCAGGCACTGGTGTAATCGCACTTACCTTAGGGAAAACGTCATCATAATGCACATCACCACACAGCTTATTGTTTTCATCGCGATTCATGCCAACATCAATAATTACTGCGCCTTCTTTCACATAATCTTTGGTTATAAATTTAGTTTTTCCTATGGCGACGATTAAAATGTCAGCTCGCCTTGTTACCTCTTTCAAATCCTTCGTTCTAGAGTGGCAAATCGTAACGGTTGCATTCTCTCTAAGCATTAACATTGCCATTGGCTTTCCAACGATATTGCTTCTTCCTACAATAACACATTCTTTACCTTCAATTGTTATTCCGGAACGCTTTAATAATTCAATAATTCCTGCTGGGGTACAGGATACAAATCCTTTTTGTCCTATACTTAATGCACCAACGCTTTGAGGATGGAAACCATCTACATCTTTCGCAGGAGATATTGCTTGAATAATTTTATTCTCATCAATATGATTAGGCAAAGGAAGCTGCACTAGAATTCCATTAACTACTGGATCATGATTCAATTTTTGAACCAAGGAAAGAAGTTCTTCTTCACTGGTACTTTCCGGCAATTCATAGGACAAAGAATTTATGCCAACATATGCGCATGCCTTCTTCTTGTTACCTACATAAACAGTAGATGCTGGATCATTACCAACTTGAACTACTGCTAAAGATATTTCTACCCCCTTCTCTTTCAGTTTTGCCACCTTTTCTTTCAATTCGTCTTTTAATTCTGTTGAAATTTTCTTACCATCAATAACCGCTGCCATAGTATACACTCCTATTCCAATACTTTATATCAATAATTATAACCTAATATATTATCTTCCTTTCACTCACTTTATTATTCTAATCCATTTGGAATAATATCTCAAGAGATTCATTGTTATATAAGATTGAGTTTCGCTTGCAAAACTCTCGTGAACTTTCCTATTCAATAAAAAAGACAGACAGGTATAACCATTGTTACTACCATGTCTGCCATAATCTAATCTTTATTCTACTTCATATCCTTCTGTTATGTTAATAAAGAATTCATCATCACAATCTATCAAATTAGACTTAAGTAAACCATTGCTTGCTTTAACATGAAGCCTAGCAATATCCGCATCCTCCGTAGAGCTAAAATCAACAGAAATATTACCAGCAAAAGTATCATTAAAATAACCGGCATCAACGAATACTTCCTCTGCTCCTTCGAATTTAAATCTTACTTCTAAATTCGCCTCTGCACCTAGTAATTTATTCTCACCTACAGGATACCTTTGAGATTTACCAACTTCTAGATCTTGAACATCATACCCCTCATGAAGCGGGCCCTCTGCGCCTACAAAGTAAACTTTGACATATTCCAAATTAGTGTTCGTATGATTTGATATTACTATTTTACCTTGTGCATTCTCTATGAACATTAATACAACCATAAGTAATATCGCTATTCCAGCTACCGCCCCTATGATAATCCGTTTCTGTTGTGGGTCTATCATATTCTTCTTACTATCGTTTTGTACTTTCTTCATTAAAATCGATCCTCCATTAAATGTCATATCTATGACAAGCTATTAGCTTATCCATTATCAGCATTGGCTATTCATATGATAATATTTTCACGGCAAATAATCAAGTATTTTATAATATTAAAAAGTTCACTTATTTTTATATCAGTGTGATAAATATACTTGTGCTAATTTCTCAATGTTCCTTTGGGTAGTTTAGTCAACACGAAATTTAACACAGAAAATCGGTTATGCTGTTTTACTTAATGGCAAATAGCCAAGTAAACATCATAACCGATATTATTTTATTAAGACTATACTAAATATAAGATTAATTATCTGGTAATTTCATTTATACAATCTTAAATATCTGAATTGCAGCTTCTAATTCAGCCGTATCATTCATTAATGCTTTTGCCACTTCATTCAACTTTTCAACTGCATCTAACTGTTGTTGTGCAGTAGCATCAACTTCCTCGGAAGCAGCTGATGTCTCTTCCGCAACCGCTGAAATACTCTCGATTGCATTCAATGTGTCGTTTTTAGCCTGATTGATATCACCGATAACCTCAACAATCTGTGTCATCTTATCTGCCAAATCATCTACATGCACATTAATATTATGGAACAATTGAACAACGTCCTGGAGTTTGTTCTCTGTAGTCTTGGTGATGGTTTCCGTTTGCTTTACAGTCTGCACCGTATGCTTTGTCTTCTTCGTAATATTGTTAATAATACCTTCAATTTCTGATGAAGCACCAACGGTTTTCTCAGAAAGCTTACGGATTTCTTCTGCAACAACGGAAAATCCTCGTCCAGCATCCCCCGCTCTAGCCGCCTCAATTGACGCATTTAGGGATAAGAGGTTTGTTTGTGCAGCGATATCATTAATAACTGTAATAATATCTGTTATTTCATTGGATTCAGCTTCAAGTTCTTCAATGTCTTTTATTGTTTGATTCGTGATATCAATATTTTCTTTTGTTACTTTATTTAATTGATCCACTTCACCAATTCCATCATTTACAACATTTTTAGTATTTGATGCAATTTCTGCAATTGATTCAGTGTGTTCTTGTACACGATTGATTTGGTTGGCTAAATCATCGGTTTGTCTTAAACATTTCTCAGTATCGTAAGCTTGCTGAGTAATCCCTTCCTGGATCTCACTAATAGCTGTGGAGATATCTTTTGATGCAATAAGCATTAATTCCGAGTTTTGTGTTACATTTTCGGTAGATATAACAACAGTAGATCCGACATTTGCTGCCTTTCCTATAAGATCCTTCATTTTACTTATCATATCGTTAATGCTATCCGATAAAACTTTGAATTCATCCCGACGTTTTGTATGTACAGAAACTGTCAAATCACCATCTGCAGCTTTAGATAGTGTACCAATAAAGCTCTTAATAGCATTACCTATGCCAGAAGAAACAACAATTCCAATAAAACCTGCGATAATTGATGCAACAGCTACTATAATAAGAGTTAATGATTTAATTGAATCGGCCTGACCTGTTATCGCAGCAGATGGAACCAAAGCAGCAACCATTGCACCTGTTTTTCCTATCTTAGAATAAATGAACATATGCTCTTCTTCATTATAATCTACGGTTTCGTTACCATTCATTTCTTCTTTTAACTTTACTTCATCATAGAATTCCTTATCATAGAATATGGTTTCCTCACTGATACCTTCCCCTGTTATTTCCCTGCCATCTGGAGATATAAATGCTACAACACTGCCTTCTGGGAGATCCAAATCATTCAGAGTATCTGTAACAATTTTCATGTTGATATCCATCTGAATATAACCAATCGGAGTAGCGGACCTATTTAAGAAACTCTTGGAAAGTGAAATTGCATAGTTTTTTGGCGCAATTCCAAGTTGCTCATCTATATAATGATGATAACCAGTCCAAACCATATTATTTTTGCTATTATCTATATAGGCTGCTTCATCAGTCGCTGAAAATTTTTCATAAGGATTATCATCAGAGAAAGTACCAATGGAACTCACAGGTTGACCATAATTTGTAAATACCGCTATATTTTCAATATACTGATCAGAGAGAACGATACTATTAATCGTATTTCTTATGGTTTTATATGCTTCTGATTCTTCTACAATATCACCTTTATACATTTTACTATAGTAGTTCCAAGTATTTGGATCAACTGAAATCTGTGTAGCCTTATCTTCCACGGTCTGCATTATAACACCATAGTAATTACCTGTTGAATTGATTACATTAATCGTTGAATCTTTAAAGGTTGAAACTATTGAACTTGATGCATTGCTATAGGCTGCGACACCCAAAATAACAATAAATACTATTGGTACAAAAAAAGATACTAGCAATTTTACACGTATACTGCCACTTAATTTGCCAAAGAATGATTTATTTACTGTATGATTATACGCTGTGGATGCTATCTTTGGCTCCTTATCTTTTTCACTAAATTTATTAACTTGTTTTTGTTTTTCTTTTATTTTTTCTTTTTGCTTTTCAAGTACTTTTGTAATTTTTAGCTTTAGTTTCATAAGAACCCCACTCTCTTTCATAGTTTCTTGCAAAAATGTTGTCTCATTTTGTAATAATATTATTTTAACAATATTTTCACAGTTTATCAAGCATATTAGTAAATTAAACTAATTATATCCCTAGTCTTATATAACTATCATTAAAATACATTGACCACTAACTATCTCAAAAACAAAAGGGCAAAACCAATTTCACATTAAAAGAATTGGTTTCACCCTTTATTTCATTATTGATATTCTTGATATCAATATCTCTAAACACTTCCTTCTGGAGTCCCGTTATTATGAAACATCACTAAGAATCCTAAAAACATACTAACAACTGCTACCACAAAGGGAAGTAATATTCTGAATTCTTGAGTAGCATGATGATATATAGCAGAAACACATAAAAATAATGCAACCAAAGCAATTACTGCAAATAATAAGCCACTCATGAATCTATGATACTTGCTGATACGGTATTTTTTAATAATTTTCTTCATAATCTCCACCTTTTTCCTTGTACATGTATTCCTCTCTATATAATTAACGATTCAAACCAGGAAAAAGTTGCAGGAAAATCAAAAATTATTTGGTATTTATTCTATTTTTTTCATTATAGTTATATTTTTATCCTTTTATTACTTTTCATTCAAAAAGGCTACAAATTCTTTTCCATATTCCTTTAAGCTTTGCAGTTCTGTATCATCCGGTACCCATTGTGATCTCTTACCATCTTCTTTAACAGTAAATCCTGCTTTCTTAAGAGCTTCTGTTAATTGTTTTACAGCTTCGCCGCCCCAACCGTAACTACCAAATGCAGCTGCTTTCTTACCTTTCATCTTTAGACCAGTTACCATTTCAAGTAATCCACCGATGGAATGCATAAATCCGTTATTAATAGTAGGTGAACCCAGTAGAATAGCTTTTGATTTAAAGATTTCTGTTACCACATCATTCTTATCCTCTTTGGATGTGTTCATTAACTTAATCTTAACGGAAGGATCCGCCTCTTCTATACCAGCTGCAATTGCTTCAGCCATTATTCTTGTTGAGTCCCACATAGTATCATATACTAATGTAATCTGGTTTTCCTGGTAGTCGTCAGCCCATTTTAAATATTGTTCAATAATTTGTGCAGGATTGTCCTTCCATATTACACCATGGCTTGTACAAATCATAGAAAGAGGTAAATTGAGGGCAAGTACCTCTTCGATTTTCTTGGTAACTAATCTGCTGTAAGGAGTTAAGATATTAGCATAATATTTTGTTGCTTCCTCGTATAATTCAGATTGATCGGCTATATCATTAAAAAGGGATTCTGTAGCATAATGCTGACCAAAAGCATCGTTACTAAATAGAATATTTTCTCCAGTCATATAGGTAAACATAGAATCTGGCCAATGTAGCATCGGTGCTTCTACAAAGACTAATTTGCTCTCACCAATATCCAAGGTATCGCCAGTTTTGACCGTAACGAAATTCCAATCTTGATGAAAATGTCCTTTTATAATCTTGGCACCGTTAGCAGTACAGTAGATAGGTGTATTAGGAATTTCACGCATTAATTCCACAAGTGCACCACTATGATCAATTTCGCTATGGTTAGCAACAATATAATCAATTTCGTTTAAATCGATTTCCTTTTTCAGTCTTGAAACAAACTCCTTGTCAAATGGCTGCCAAACAGTATCAATTAAAACCACCTTTTCATCTCTGATTAGATAGGAGTTATATGATGAACCTCTGCGTGTTGAATACTCATGTCCGTGAAAGTTTTTTAATTCCCAATCTACCTTTCCAACCCATGTCACTTTATTTGTTATTTTTTTACCCATTTTCTCTTCCTCCATTCATTTTTTTAATTAAATTGAGTTTTTGAATAGTATGATTATCATAAAATTAAGGAAATATATTTCATATTCTAAAAGCGGATTGTCGCGCTTTTATATATATATTATATCCATAGTGTATACATCTATCATTGATTTAAATCACATTAATTATACAAAAATAAAAAAACGACAGAGCTTAAGTATTTAAATTAATTAAGCTCTGTCTTAAGAGTAGTGGAAAGGGATTGTAATTATATGAATGAAGAAATCTTTATTAGTGAAAAAATTAATATTGCAAACTCCATAACTCTAGCAATTTATTAAGGCAAAATTTGAAATCAATCTTGGCAATGTCTGTTGTTGTAAGGATCGGTAGTTCTTCGTATAAATTTCCATCAATATAATATCTGGCATATCCAACAACTTCACCGGCTTTTACTGGAGCCTGAAGATATGAAGGAATATCATATTCTATATCGACCAATTCATCATCCCTTATTAATAGTGACAGATCTCCCTCTAGATTTAAGCTCTCCCATCGAAGCTGGCCATCTTTTACTACCAGTGGATCAAATTTTATTGGACGATATATTTGTTTTACTTTATAATTTTCTATTCCATAGGTCATAAGGCTCTTCGTATCGGTCCATTTCAGATTTTTCCTCGGTGGCCATCCGCAACCAAGAACAACGGAGATTAAGGTGCGATCCGACCTTTTGATAGCACCTACAAAGCAGTAACCTGCCTTATTTGTAAAACCGGTTTTGACACCGATTGCACCATCCATCATATAAAGAAATCGATTTTTATTGGATACCGTAAAACTTCTTTTGCCATTAACTTCATTAAATGAATGGGTGGCTGCATTCGTAATCGCAATAAATTGCTCATTTTTAATTGCTTCACTAGTAATTAGGGCAAGATCATTGGCAGTGGAATAATGTCCCTGGGCATCCAGTCCATTAGGGGTAACAAAGTTCGTATCTTCGCAACCGATACTCCTTACTCTATCATTCATCATCGTAGCGAAGCCTTCCACGCTTCCCCCAACATGTTCTGCAATTGCTACCGCTATATCATTATGACTTTCCAGCATAAGAGAGTATAGTAAATCTTTTAAATAATATTGTTCCCCAGCCTTTACATTTAATTGTACATCAGGCATTCTTGCGGCATAGGGGGAGATTGTTACAACATCTTCTAAATTCCCATTCTCCAAGGTAACTAAGCAAGTCATAATCTTAGTTGTACTTGCCATGGCTTTTCGCTCATAACCGTTCTCTTCATAAAGTACCCGGTTATTTGTTCCATCCATTAACAATGATGACATGGCATGAAGCTTTAGATCTTTGATAGCGGTAGGATGTACTTTATTCCGATTTTCACGGGGTTCATGGTGCCAATTGTCCCCCTCCTCTTTCAAAAGTTTCTCATATTCTTTCTGCTCTTCAATCGCCCGCTCATTTTCCATATTTAATTTTTCTTCAAGATTTTCGACAATCAAACCGGAAGAATTTAATATCTCTTCATATAAATTATTCAGACTATAAAAATGAACCATGGTTGATAGAATTAGTAGCAAAACCCATGGCAGCATTTTCTTATATTTCTTATTCATTGGACCTACCTGTAAGTTTCCTTACTTAAAATTTATTGTAAAATCCATAGAATATTCATAAATAAAAGCAATTCGTCATAATTTACAAGTAATTATAATGACGACTCCTGCATTTTATGATAGTCTATAGCAATAAATTTCGCAACGATAAACATAAAGATTAAGATTAGATATCAAGTTTTAATTGCGCCTCTTCCTCAGCTTCTAATTTAAATTCTTCTTTAATCTCAGGGTTTAATACAGGCAGAGATTCCAAAGAATTTAATCCAAAATTACGTAGGAATTCCTCTGTGGTACCAAATAGGATTGGTCTACCTGGAGCATCCATGCGTCCCATTTCACAAACCAAATTATATTCAATCAATTTATTAACAGCATGATCGGACTTCACACCACGGATTGCTTCTATCTGCATCTTGGTAACTGGTTGCTTGTAAGCGATAATCGATAAAGTCTCCAAAAGGACATCAGTAAGAACATGCTTCTTAGGGATATGTGCAATCTTAATAATCGTTTCATAAAGGGAAGATTTAGTACATAGTTGATATGAACCCTCCAGTTCTATAATCTGAATCCCTCGATCTTCACTTGCGTATTTGTCCATCATATTATGTATTATTTTTCTCGTCGTTTCTTCATCATGTTCTATGGCAGCAGCGATACGATTAAGTTCGACCGCTTCACCCATTGTAAATAAAATCGCTTCTATTTGTGCTTCGGCTAATTTTATCTCCATTAAAACTCATCCTCCTCCATCTGTATGATATCATCCGCAATGTATTTGATTTTGATATCATCAAATAGATCTTCCTGTTGTATTCGAATTCTTCCCATCTTAATTAGTTCAAGTATTCCAAGAAAAGTAACGACAATCTCCATTCTGCTATGCTGTGCCTCAAGTAAATTTCGGAAGGAAAATAATCTATGCTTTAAGCCATAGGACTGTATCTGAATTAGCTTTTGAGATAAGCTAATTTCTTCTTTTTCAATTTTACCAAATTTACTACGTATGGGGTCAATTTTATCATTTTGCTTCTTAATAATAGATTTGTAAATCTTTTGTAACTTAGCCAAAGTTATATCCGATAAGATTTCCTCTACATTTACTTCCTGCTTATAGTCCGCTATCTCGTCAGGAATAGTTGGTTCTTTATATAAACTTTTTGAAGCATTCTGTTCATAATCCTTTAATTCCTCAGAAATATATTTAAACATTTTGTATTCCAATAAGCGCTCTACCAGTTCCTGTCTAGGATCTACATCATCCTCTTCATCGGTTTCCTCCACTGGAAGTAGCATCTTTGATTTGATTTTGATTAATGTAGCTGCCATAACTAAGAATTCACTCATTATCTCCAAATTCTTAGTTTCCATAGCATTGATATATTCTAAATATTGCTCTGTTATTTCTGCAATTGGAATATCATAAATATTAATCTTGTTTTTATCTATCAAATGAAGTAACAGATCCAAGGGACCTTCAAACACTTCAAGTTTTACAGGTAACTTACTCATACGACCTCCAAGTTAGTATGATTTTTCTTAGTATATGGTTATATAAACGAATACCGTATATAAAGATACATGTATGCATGAATGAACTTATCCAATCCTCGTATGGTGATTTACTCAAGCAAGCGCGTTAAATAATAATCATCTTGATTAATCTATTAATCTAATTATCGTGGATTAGGCGTACGACTACAAGTTCAGGGGGATTGAAAATGCGAGGCATATTGGAGTGCGTACCAAGCCCTCTGGATATAATCATTGTCTTCTCATCCTTTGTGAACATTCCTGCATCATATTTTGGAAACAGCTTAACTGATGGGGATATTAATCCGCCAATAAACGGCAATCTGACAAGTCCACCATGTACATGTCCGGATAAAATCAAATCAGCTCCCCACGATACATAATCCTCATAATATATTGGATTATGAGCGATTAAGATATGAAATATATCCTCATCCTTCTTGCCAAGCCTTGCTCTTATATATTCCTCTACTACCTTAGAGCTATTTGGCAAAATACTATGTTCTTGTACGGCTTTTTGGTTCCTTCTTAAATAGTATACCATATCTAAGGAAAGCCCACTAACCAAAAGCTTAGCATTACTATTCGGCGTTACTTCTGTTCGACTCAAATTATTTTCTTTATTATTAAGCCTTGTAAAGGGAATTCCATCGTTATCTAAAAACACAATACCAAGATTAATTAATCTTTTTTTATATTCTACCCATGTAGAATGCAAGTTTTTATACTTTATGATATCTGCTTCTTTACGTTTTCGATTTTGCAAATCTTCGAGTAATTGTTCAAAATATTGCTCGTGATTTCCATAGCCATAATATATTTTATATTTTTTTGATAACCTTTTCAATAGATTATAAGCATTACTAGGAACACAGAATTGTCTTTTCGTTACCATATCACCAGCAATTATTATAAAATCCGGAGCAATGGAATCTATTTTATTAATCAATCTCCTATTCTCTTTTCCAATGGAATGATTATGAAGATCAGATAGAACAACGAATTTCGTACCATTTATATCATTACTTAATTTCTTAGATGAAATGGTATATTCTGATGTTGTAAGAAACATTAGTTCTATCTGTGACCATAAAATTAAGAGCATGATAAGCCCTACTGCAATTGCAATTAAGTACATATGCTCTCCTTTCTATCCCAGATTCAATTTTTGTACTCATAAGTAAAAGTTTAGCAATACTATTATACTATACTCGTTCATTTTGTGAGTGTCAATACGAAAGAAGTCATTCGATAATCACAAAATCATAAGTTTTTACCTCAGATTATATAAGAGATTACATTTATCAGGTTTCACCAATCTGAATAAAACAATTATAAAAGTGACATATACATTTTTCTAAATATATATGTCACTTACTAGTTTTAATTATAAAATTAAAGTATATTCATATTAATCACTAAATTTTGGGTAATATAGAATAATCTATATGGAATTAAATCATTCATAGTCAAACTCGTTAATTCGCTAGGAAATATTGTCTTAAAAGTTTAACAAAGCAATCTTTAAATCCAGCTTTGTCAATTGCTTCTGTAGCAAGTATATCAATGGTTCCTATTTTTTCTTTATCATAATAAT
>JAAYSQ010000085.1 GCA_012523925.1 Clostridiales bacterium | reverse complement strand
TGGAGGACTTTGGTGAGAGCCGTCCTGGAGCAGGCTTTAGTACTACTTACGAAAGATCCATTCAAATTGCTAAAGATTATCCTGTTGAAAAGAAATTAGTTCCAGGTCTAAATGCAACAGCTTATCTATCTGTACCAGAATTGGCAGATGTAAGAGCTCAAATGTCATTATTAAATTATAATGAAATGCTTGTTCAGGCAATCTATGCAAGCGATGATGCAGAAGTACAAAACATTGTTGAATCTTTCCGTGCTCAGTTAAAATCTGCTGGAATTGATCAGTTTAAGGAACACCTAAACACAATCTATTCTGAGAACCCAGAAGCAATTAACTTCTATACAGAGTAATAAAGTAAAAAGTTAAAGAATTCTATCATCTTTTCAAAGTGAGATTATACAATCTCACTTTGGATTGGATGATATAAAGAAAGGATATGGTAGATAAGTGAAAACGAAAATTAACAATTCACAAACAGTAAGGAGGAAAATTAAAAGCAGTCCCTCTGAACGAATAGTACAAGTTATTATATATACTCTTATAATTGCATTGTGTTTAATGATACTTCTTCCCTCTTTAAATGTATTAGCCTTATCCTTTAATGATGGTAAAGATGCTGCTAAGGGTGGTGTATACCTTTGGCCAAGAGTATTTACATTAGATAACTATAAGAAAGTATTTGAAGATGGAAAAATTTTAAAAGCTTATTGGATTACAATAGCACGAACTACAATTGGCACATTACTTAGTTTGATTATTACGTCTTTAGCCGCGTATGCGTTAAAGCAAAAGGATTTACCAGGAAGAAAAATTATAACTATGCTAATAACATTCACCATGTTATTCGGTGGTGGAATGATTCCAACATATATACAATACAAAAATTTGAATTTAATTGATTCTTTTTGGGTGCTTGTAGTACCTAGTTTGGTCAGCGTAACTTATTTACTTATGATGAGAACACATTTTGAATCTATACCAGACAGTTTAGAGGAATCAGCACATTTAGATGGATGTGGATACTTTAGAACATATTTTGAAATTATGCTTCCCTTAAGTAAACCAGTATTAGCGGTTGTTGGTTTGTATACAGCAGTTAATCATTGGAATGATTGGTATTCAGGGGCATTCTATATGACTTCAAGTGATTTGTGGCCAGTACAGACTGTATTACAACAGATGCTTTCCAGAGCCATGGCGTCACAGAAAGAGATTACTTCAGTAGCACAAGCAATTGCACAAAGTAACAATACAGTAACATCAGATTCCCTTAAGATGGCGGCGGTTATTATTACCATAGCACCTATCCTAACCGTATATCCATTTGTTCAGAAATACTTTACACAGGGAGCAATGATTGGTGCAGTAAAAGGTTAATAAAGAATTGAATATGAAAAGATTCTTCAGCAACGTCATATAAATTATTATAGAACGATTACTAATAATGAGAACGGTATTGAAGAATCTTTTGTTTATATATGGAGTAAAAATAGAAAGGAGCTGGATATATATATGAATAAAAAATGGGATGCATTTATCTATGGAGATATTAATGTAGACTTAGTAATCCCTAATGTTGATCACTTTCCTCTTGCAGGGCAGGAAGACATAGTTGATACAATGGATACCTATGTCGGCGGAGGAGCAGCATTATTTACTTTAGGGCTTGGGAAACTTGGTTTAAATCCAGTATTTCAAGGTACTATTGGGGATGATTGCTATGGAAAATTTATTATAGACGAGCTAAAGCAAAAGAATGTGGATATATCCTTATTACAAATAAGCAAGAAGAATAAGACAGGGATTTCAATTAGTTTTACCAACGAAAAAGATCGCTCTTTTTTAACTTATCGTGGAACAAACGATGAAATTGATTTAAATTCAATAGATCTAGATATGGTTCAGAATGCAAGGCATATACATGTTACTGGTTATGAAGGTAGTAAAAATCATAAACAGTACTTTGATCTTTTAAAGAAAGTTAAGGAGACAAATAATACTACCGTTTCTTTCGATGTGGGCTGGGATAGTAGCGGCGAATGGTATGAGAAAATTGTAGAACTATTCCCTTATATCGATGTGTTATTTATGAATGAAACGGAAGCAAT
>JAAYSQ010000084.1 GCA_012523925.1 Clostridiales bacterium | reverse complement strand
GAAAATTATATTTTTTATGTTATCAGTTGTTACTAATTCTTTCTTTATAGCTTTTAGTTCCTCTATCGCTTTCAATACACTTTCTACATCTTTTTCTTTAATTAATTCCAAAAGTTCTATGAATTCTCTTGGATTATTGATATAATATTGTTGATATTTTTCTTGAAGCTCTGGGCTAAGCTGGTGTCTACCAACACTGGAATGTAAAGCTCCAGGCTTCTTTTTTAATGTATGAATGAACTGATTAATATCTATAGTCCAGTTTTGAGATATGGCCTATATTTTTTTAGTAAAGGAGATTTAAAAATGGACGGCAACAGATATTTTTATTATAGTCTTCATAGTTTTTTAAAATTATATTCTCCACCATTATTGTTAGTAATAGTGTATATACACCCAATATTTACGATACAATAAATAGTTTCTTGAGTTTGTCAAGGTGTCTGGGACCCATGATTTGACATAGCCGTGGAGTATGTTATAATTAAAATGCGATTAAATAGACCAGTCTGTTTAAATTTATGTTGTAATAACTTATACATTGTCACAGTTATATATGCTAAGATAGTTAATAATTTATAATAAAGTTGGTGAGAAGATCGTATGAAGCAGAAGGTAAAAGGCACAAAAGGTGAAAAGTCTAGGGAACAGTTGATAGAATGTGCGGCCCGCCTATTTTTAGAGAAGGGTTATAATGCAACTGGAATTAATGAAATATTGAACAATGCTGGGCTAACGAAAGGATCCTTCTATTTTTATTTTTCAAGTAAAAAAGATTTGGCAATAGCTGTATCTGAATATTATAGCCAATTAAAGCTAGGTGAAGTCTTAGAAGCTGCAAATGATAGGACCTGGGGAGATTTTATTGAAAAATTCGTGGGGGATATGATTAAAAAATCAAAAGGAAAACAAGTCTTTGGATGTCCAGTCGCTGTGTTGGGAATGGAAGTCGCCTTTATAGAGCCAGATATTTCCGCAAGAAATTATGTAACTTTTAAAAGCTTAGTTAGTGTATTTGAAGATGTACTCAAAAGATCCGGAATGCCTGAAGAAAAAGCAGCCATTAATGCAGAACGCGCGCTTGCTATATTTGAAGGCTATCTTTTATTTTATAGGTTGAGCAAGGACACCAATGAATTGGAAAAGCTTCTGCGGGATTTAAAGGAAATTCTATAAATACTAAGAAAGAGAAATGAAAAAGGCCATCATACAAGTCTTTGATCGCTATGGCAACTAAGGAAGAATCCAATGTCGAAAGGCATTCAAAGCTTCTTGCATATTCCAGCAGGCAAGATTTAACTGAATTTTTGCATAGTATAAATCACAAGGTCGCCCGGTTTGTTGAATATGCAATGGCCTGTTATCACCGTATATAGAAATATTTGCTTCTATTTTATTTCGACGATATCTCGATTGGCACAGTAGGCGCATAAAGATGATTTCTCTGACACTTCCTTAGATTTTAAAGTACAATAGTATTTGCCAGTATTAATCACATTTGTTGGTTATTTTAATTCCGTTTAGCATAACTATACCAGGAGGATAAATATCCTGTGCAGTACCTGTATCCCTTCTAGAGAAGTTTTCCATCAGTATTTCTTCAGCTTCCTTCTTTAATAAAAATAATAAATCTCTGGTATTCATGTACTTACCTAATTCTATCATTATAAATAATCTTCAGACAAAAGTATAGAACCGATAGATACTCATCAAAACATTATATCCATCCAGATGTGTTCCCGGTTTGGGCGGTCATAATTATTGCTCTCACAAGACATCCCTCTAAAAAAGCCAAACATTCAAACTCCATAAAGCGTGAAGCATGTTTATCAAACATAATCTTAACTTCACAAGGAAATTCATCATCTTTCTCATAGTAAAGAATATTTAGGGGTATTTTGGGCAATATTTTCAGAATCCACGAGTAACCACTTGATTTTAGATTACCACTAAAAATCCCGCCTAATTTAGTCATTGTTTCACTGAATGTTGAATAATCTCCACTAAATCTTTCTCCAAGCGGATCAGTCATCCAACTGATGTTTGAGTTGAATGCTATTCCTGTGTTGGCAAGGTGAGAAAACGGTACATATGAAAATGCAGGTTCACCGATACCTTTAGATAGAATATAGTACGCCAGTACACTGCGGTTATTGACATCAACCGTTTTACCATCTGCGGGATTAACACCATGGGAAGAAATTATGTAATCTCGTCCAAGAAAACTGACAGAGATGGACCCATCTGGCCGAAGTGGAAGTCCAAGCCTTTGGGCAGCATCTGATAAATTACACTCCCTCAATTTGGGAATCAGGCCTTCATAAATTTGTTCATAGCCACTATTCATTCACGACGACTCCATTAGTTTGGCCGAAAAGATTTAAATATTGACAGAATAAACAAACCGGTCTATTATATAAATATAGCATAGAACGCTTAAAATGTAAAGAAAAATATAAAGAAGGTATTAGTATGTTGTGGCTATTAAACAGCATCTGCCAGCGTACATAACTCGATTGGTATGCACAAATAGTTAAATAGGGCAATCTGCCGCCATTACCTATATCACTTAGTGATAACTCTAATCCTTGCTTATATTTTGATACATAACGAAATAGGTAAGCATGACATAATTAATTATACAATTATGCTGTGATGGATACGCTTGTTGTAAACCTACCCGTTATCTATTTTCTCTCATAATTACTTCTTTATGAAAAGGAATTCCATAATTGCTCAGAGGAATAATACAGATTTCTCAACTACAACTATAGAATAACGAAGTATAGATAAATCTCAAAACCCAGTGTTATCAATCCATAAAGTTTACATTCATTTAAATATCTAATTAATAATGATGATAATAATTATCAAAAATGAATTCTGTAACTAGAGAGGGTATGATATACTATATATAGATAAAAAAATAACATTAAAGCAAATGTAAAGTGGCTTTTAAAATACCAGGGATAAGTAAAAAACTAACAAATATAGAAGGTGGAATATTATGAAGATATTTGATTTTTTAAGAGAACAAGAGATAGATGAAAAGCTGATACAAGATGTGCTTTATTTTAGAAAGTATTATCAGATAGACGAGGTGGTAAAGGATAGAATTCCTGATCCTAAAAATTTCTTTTACGGAAAAGAAATATGGTCTATGTGTATTGCTGCAATTTTAGAAGGAGAAAATATTTTACTTTCAGGGCCAAAAGCAACAGGGAAAAATCTCCTTGCAGACAATTTATGTGCTATATTTGCAAGACCTCAATGGAATGTATCTTTTCATGTCAATACAGACAGTTTGAGCCTTATAGGAACCGATACCTTTATAGACAATGAGGTAAGGTTAAGAAGAGGTGCAGTTTATGAATGTGCAACCTATGGAGGATTTGGAGTATTTGATGAAATTAATATGGCAAAAAATGATGCCATTGTTGTACTGCACTCGGCGCTAGATTATAGAAAGATTATAGATGT
>JAAYSQ010000083.1 GCA_012523925.1 Clostridiales bacterium | reverse complement strand
TAAGGTGGTTGAGCTAGTACAGGAATTGATAGATTCCTCGGGAAAAATAGTTTTTTCTATGGAAACTGAAGAAGAAATCAAAGGAATGGAAAGTTTGACAATAACTCAAGAGGGGGAAGTTGTAAAACCTATCCTTTGGTCAGTGGAAAATCCTTATCTGTACACTCTTAAAACAAGTTTAAAATATGATGGAGTAATCCAGGATGAGAATAATACTAAAGTAGGTATTCGCAGCTTTCATTTTGACCCAGATGAAGGTTTTTCTTTAAATGGTGTATCAATGAAACTAAAAGGTGTATGTCTCCATGAGGATGCTGGATGTTTGGGAAGTGCAGTACACAAAGCTGTATGGAGAAGAAGACTGAATAAATTAAAAGATATGGGTTGTAATGCGATTCGCATGAGCCATAACCCCCATCTACCAGAATTATATGATCTTTGCGATGAAATGGGCTTTTTTGTATTCGATGAGATCTATGATGAATGGGTAATTCCAAAGAAAAAATGGTCTCGTGGACATAACGTATATCCACCTAAGTATCAGGGATATGCCGAACATTTTCCACAATGGCATGAAAAGGATATTGAGGCTTTTATACTAAAGAACCGCAACCATCCATGTATTATCTTATGGAGTATTGGTAATGAGATTGATTATCCAAATGATCCTTATAGCTATCCACTGATTGCAGAACTAGGTCAATGGGATATGAATAAACCAGCTGAGGAAACAATCTATGATCCCCATAGACCTAATGCAGAACAACTAGCAAAACTGACTTCATATTTAGTAGCACTGGTAAAGAAATACGATACATCTAGGCCGGTAAGCTTAGCGTCTGCATTTCCAGAGGTGTCATCGAGAGTTGGAATGCTGGATTCACTAGATGTGGTAGGGTATAATTACAAAGAGCATTTGTATGAGGAGGATCATAAACGCTTCCCAGATAAACCTTTTGTGGGCAGTGAAAATGGCCATTCACTTGAAGCCTGGAGAGCGGTAACGGACAATAAGTTTATTGCAGGACAATTCTTGTGGACAGGTATAGATTATTTGGGAGAAACAATCGGTTGGCCGGTACATGGCTCTAATGCGGGTAACATGACTCTAGCTGGTTTTGAAAAACCTAGATATTATTTCCGTCAAAGCCTTTGGAGCAATGAGCCCATGGTGTATATAGTAACAGCAAGGGCGGACGACTTAAAAGAGTTCCAAAATGAGAAGGAAAAACATTCTGATTGGATGAGGGAGCGATGGGATTATGTGCATGGTGAAGATATTACCGTACATATCTACTCGAATCAGCCATCCGTACAATTATTCTTAAATGATAAATGCATAGGAAACTATGAAATAAATGAAGAGCTTGGGTATGCTGTTTGTAATGTTACCTTCGAGCCTGGTGAACTTAGAGCTGAAACGATAAACAATACCAAAACCTCAGGAGATAACGTGGTTCATCGATTAGTTTCAACGGGAGTTCCATGTGATATCGATACTAGAGTGATTCGCTATGAAGATCCCTTGGAAGCGGATATCGTACAGATTGAAGTACAACTTCTAGACGGAGCAGGAAGAAAAGTTAAATGTGCGGATTCCTTGCTTCATGTTGAGACAGAGGGTAATGTAAAGCTTCTAGGAATTGAAAGTGGAGACTTGGCTGATAATACGGATTATTCAGCAAGCTTTAGAAAAACATACAATGGTCAATTACTGATTATTCTTCAAATTATGCATGAGGATGGTCAGGAAATGTATAAGAGTATGAATAATAATGTGGAAACAGGCAGTTTACATAAAGCAGAAACTGCAGTGATTATCCATGGAGATGGTATAAGTAGAAAAAGAATCCTTCTATAATTTCAATATAGTTATGCGTCCCCCACCAATGGATGATGTATATATAAACTAAAAACAACCGGTATCTGCTGATTATTGCAGCTTGTACCGGTTGTTTTTTGTAATATGGTAAGAATGGAATACTCTGTTTTTTATGGAAGGATGACCAAATAATCTAATAGAAGTAAGACGAAAAGGAAGTGAATTATTGGTAAAAAAGTTATCTTTTGAATCTTCCTGTCATTGACTATAATACTAAAATATGTTAGGATTATAAATGTTTTTAGATAAGAATATTTTAATAATGCTTGCAAAATATATCGGATTTTTTGGAGGGTGAAAACTTCTTAAATAAGATTTTCACCTCTTTTTTCTAAGTGTCAGGTGATTATCGTAATAATTATTACGATATTTACAAAAAATATACTGAATTTCATATCTATTTTAGAGCATACATTCTCAAATGACCACAATAAATAATTATATTAGCGAAAAATTATTGAAAGATAATAATTAGTCACTATTTATGAAAGGATAATATTGCATGAAAGTTAATGAGGTTGTAAAAAGAGAAACGAAAAACATTGCGATCGGGATTATCATATGTAGTGTGATTACGCAAATTGGTTTCTTAATTTTGGGCAAATATAGTTTAGCAGTATTGTTTGGTTCTATCTATGGAGGCGCGATCGCACTTCTTAACTTCTTCTTAATGGGGCTTACAGTCCAAAAAATAGCAGATATGGATGATCAGAATGCGGCAAAAAGAAAAATGCAAGCTTCATATTCCACAAGACAATTGCTTCTTTTACTTCTCGTAGGTATTGGTATGTATATTTCAATTAATTATGAAATTTTTCATTGGTTGCCAATATTAATAGCAATTGTTTATCCAAGGATTATAATAGCTTTTGGTGGGATTTTTAGAAAAGAATGGCGTACGAAGCGAGGTGATGCAGAATGAATGTAGAGATAACTGGAGCAAAAATATATTTACGTTTACCATTCGGTATATTAATCACAGAAACACAAGTTAATATGTGGATAATAATGTTGGTTATTGCTTTACTATGTAAGTGGTTAACTCGTGATTTGAAGATTAGGCCTTCAGGAAAAAGGCAAGTTGTTGCAGAATATTTAGTTTCCATGGCGAATAAATTTGTGGTGACAAATATGGGCAAGAGCTTTAAAAGTTTCGCTCCCTTTATTGGAGCATTATTCTCCTTGTCATTACTATGTAGTTTAAGCGGTTTGTTTGGGCTATACCCCCCAACCGCAGATTTGAGTACAACCTTGGGGTGGGCGACAGTTACTTTTGTGTTGATTATGTATTTTAAACTAAAAATGAATGGTTTAAAAGGTTATCTAAAGGGACTTACAGAACCCATCTTTGTATTAGCACCATTTAATGTTATTGGAGAATTTTCCACTCCAATTTCTATGGCCATTCGTATGTTTGGTAATATTTCAACAGGAGTGGTAATATCAACTCTTGTATATGCAGCACTAGCATGGCTAAGTTCGGTGGTGTTACAATGGTTACCAGGTGCGTTATCAGGTATACCTATACTGCAACTTGGGCTACCTGCAATATTATCAATCTATTTTGATTTGTTTAGTGGTGTGTTACAATCTTTTATCTTCTGTATGTTAACTGTACTCTATATAGCACAGGAAGCAAAGGAGAGTTAATATTTTAATTTTAACTGCTAATAAATAATCACAGATAATAAATAATTACAGATATAAGAAAGAAAATATATAATAATACTGATATGTAAAACTTATAACATAAAATTAAAACTTAAATACGGAGGTATATATTATGGAAAGAGCAATCATTATGGCAGCATGTGCAATTGGAGCAGGTATCTCAATGTTTGGCGGTATTGGCCCTGGTATCGGTGAAGGTTATGCGGTTGGTAAGGCTTGTGAAGCGATTGGTCGTCAGCCAGAATCTAAAGGTGATGTTACAACTACCATGTTAATGGGTTGTGCTGTTGCTGAAACAACCGGTCTTTACAGTCTTATTATTGCCATGCTACTTATTTTCGTTGCACCAGGTCTATTTATTGGCAAACTATAATTTTAACGTATTAGTTTAACGAAAGAACACAGGCAATGTCTGGGTCTTCGTATAATAGTCATAAACGTTAAGAAAAGAGGAAATGAGAATGCCTGAAACATTAGAGTTTTTATCTGTCAATATTTGGTCTGTTTTGATGGGAATCGGAAATTTATTGATTCTATTTCTGATAGTTAAAAAATTCTTATTCAAACCTGTCAATGATATCCTGGAAAAACGAGCGGAGGAGGTAGATAATATTTACTCCGATGCAGAACAGTTGCGTTCAGAAGCTGACGCGAATAAGAATATATATGAAGAAAAATTAAAGAACGTTAAGACAGAAACGGATTTGATGATCAAGACAGCTACTGAGCGTGCTGAAAGTCGTAGTGAAGAAATTATTAATGAAGCTACCGTAGAAGCAGAAAATCGTAAGAGAAAAGCAGAGACTGATATCTTACTTGCTAAAAAGAAAGCGGTTGATGATATCAAAGACGATATTGTTGAAATCGTTATTGATTTGGCGCAGCAGGTAGTTGAAAAAGAAATAAATGAAGCAGTTCATGAAAACCTAATCGATGATGCCATAGAAAAGTTGGGTGAGCGCGTATGAGTAAAGCGATGGATTACGGATATGCATTGTTTGAACTTGCCCTTGAGGAGGGACTTGAGGAAAAAATCAATATAGAGTTTGATGAAGTGGTTAGGATTTTTGAAGATAATCCGGATTTTACGAAACTATTATTAAACCCTAGAATTCCTATTTTAGATCGTATTAAAGTAATCGATAATGTATTTAAAAATAGAGTCCAATCCTATCTGCTTTCTTTGCTAAAAATTCTTGTTGAGAAAAAACAAGTTTCATATGTTTCACAAATTTTTAAAGAGTACAGGAAGCAATATTATATTAGTAAAAACATATTGCCTGTTACTGTTATAAGTGCAGTGGAATTAAATGAGAATCAGAGAAAGCGAATCATAGAAAAATTAGAGAAATCAATGAATAAAACGATACTTTTGGATAATATAATTGATCCATCCTGTATCGGTGGTATTCGTTTAGAATATCTAGGTCGAATGATTGACGCAAGTATTAAAAATAGATTTCAAAAACTGCAGCTTAACTTAAAAAATGCAGACTATTCAGTAGCGGAGGTCTGATGAATGAATATTGAAGAAATAAGTAGCCTAATAAAGGCGCAAATAAAAAATTATGAGAATAAAATTGAACAAAGTGAAACTGGCACCATTGTTACCGTGGGTGATGGTATTGCCAGAGCCTATGGACTAGACAATTGCGTATCCAATGAGCTGATTGAATTTTCAAATGGCATTTATGGAATGGCACTAAACCTGGAAGAGGAATTTGTTTCTATTGTTCTTCTTGGTAGTGATATGGGGATCAAGGAAGGTGACTTGGTTAAGCGAACTGGTCAGGTTGTGTCAGTTCCAGTTGGCGAAGCGCTCATCGGTCGTGTTGTAAACGCACTTGGCCAGCCTGTTGATGGGAAAGGGCCTATTGATACTACAGAAGTTCGACCTATTGAATCACAAGCGCCAGGAATTATTGAAAGAAAATCTGTTAGTGTACCTCTTCAAACGGGAATTAAAGCTATTGACAGTATGATTCCAATCGGAAGAGGCCAGCGTGAACTTATCATTGGTGACAGACAAACTGGTAAAACCGTAATTGCGACGGATACTATAATTAATCAAAAGGGTAAGGATGTTATATGTATCTATGTTGCAATCGGACAGAAGAACTCTACCGTTTCTCAGTTGGTAGAAACATTAACCCGTGCTGGTGCGATGGATTATACTATCGTAGTAAGTTCTACAGCTAGTGATCTTGCACCTCTACAATACATTGCACCTTATTCCGGATGTACTATGGGCGAATATTTTATGCACCAAGGGAAAGATGTATTGATTGTATATGATGATTTATCAAAGCATGCGGTCGCTTATCGAACATTATCATTATTAATTCGTCGTCCACCAGGTCGTGAGGCTTATCCGGGTGACGTGTTCTATTTGCATAGCCGTCTATTAGAGCGGGCGGCTCGTCTTGCTCCAGAATATGGTGGAGGATCCCTTACTGCCTTGCCAATTATTGAAACGCAAGCAGGGGATGTGTCTGCTTATATCCCAACGAATGTTATTTCGATTACGGATGGGCAAATCTTCTTGGAGAGTGAGCTTTTCAATGCTGGAATAATGCCAGCGGTAAACCCTGGTATATCGGTAAGCCGTGTTGGTGGTTCGGCACAGATTAAAGCAATGAAACAAGTATCAGGGACGCTTAAGTTATTGTATTCACAATATAGAGAGTTACAAAGCTTTGCCCAGTTTGGTTCTGACCTTGATAAAGATACCAAAGCCCGTCTTGATCAGGGAGAAAGAATTGTAGAGGTTCTTAAACAGGATCGTAATTCACCTGTTCCAGTGGAACTTCAAGTAGCGATTATCTATGCTGTGGTCAATAACTATCTGGGTGAGATAGAAGTAAGTGATATTAAGGAATATGAGAAAGAATTATTCTTTGAGCTTACCTCCTACCATGAAGACTTGTTGGCCTTTATACGCAGTGGCAAAAGTTTGGACGAGGAGAATAAACAAAAATTAGATAAAGCTATTAAGAATTTTACAAAGAAATTTATTGAAAACCGTTAAACTGGAAGGAGGCGAATGTCTTGGCTGGTTCTTCCATGAAGGATATTAACCTTAGAATTAAGAGTATAAAGAGTACAAAGCAGATTACGAAAGCAATGGAATTAGTCGCCACTTCAAAATTAACGAAGGCAAAGGAACGTATTAAAAAAAGCCGTCTCTATCAATCCTCGATTCTATCTGCCATGTGCGATATTATTGCAAGGAATATAGATACAAGTTCTGTTTATCTTATGCCTAGAGATGTTAAAAAAAGTTGCTTTGTTGTTATTGCAGGAGATCGAGGTCTCGCTGGTGGATATAATGGCAATTTATTAAGATTTGCTAATGAAGAGATGCTTGGTAAGAAAGTGTGTGTTCTTCCAATTGGTAAACGCTCCCTAGACTTTTATGAGCGTAAAGGCTATGAAATTATATCCGATGATTTTGCTTATGTGGAGGATATAGATGTTGGCAATTGTCATGAAATTGCGGATGTACTTACGGAAGGTTTCTTAAAGCAGGAGTTCGACGAAGTATATATTGTGTACACAGAGTTTTTATCTGCTTTAAGTCAGCAACCGGTTATTATGAAATTGCTGCCAATTGACCGTAACATTTGCGAGAATCCAGTGGAAGCAAGTAATGATTATATTCTATTTGAACCCAGTAGTAACGCAGTGTTTCATTCGATAGTTCCTAGCTTTGTTACCGGCATGCTATGGGGAGCTGTGAATGAAAGTTTGACCAGTGAATTTGGTGCACGTCGTACGGCAATGGAATCAGCAACAAAGAACGCAGAGGAAATGATTGATGACTTAAGTCTTAAATATAATCGTGCCCGACAAGGGGCAATAACTCAAGAAATTACGGAAATTGTCGCGGGTAGTGGCATGTAATACGAATATAGAAAGGAGTGATAGATGTGGACAAGAACATAGGTATTGTTACACAGGTGATAGGTCCTGTTTTAGATATAAAATTTGATGATGGACACCTTCCTGAACTTTTAAATGCAATCGAGATCAACTATAACGAAAGAAAAATTGTTCTAGAAGTAGCACAACACATTGGCGATAATGTTGTTCGGTGTATTGCAATGAGTAGTACGGATGGATTGCCTAGAGGAATTGAAGCGATTGATACCGGGGCACCGATTAGTGTTCCCGTTGGTAAAGAAACTTTAGGTAGAGTTTTTAACCTTCTAGGAGATCCAATCGATAATATAGAAAGTCCTAAAGTAGAAGAGCGTTGGCCAATTCACCGCCCAGCTCCTGCTTATGATGAGCAGGAAACCACAACAGAAATATTTGAAACCGGTATTAAGGTGGTGGACCTTATCTGCCCATATTCAAAGGGTGGTAAAATTGGGTTATTCGGAGGTGCTGGTGTTGGTAAGACCGTTCTGATTATGGAACTTATTAATAACATTGCAAAACAACATGGTGGACTTTCCGTGTTTACAGGTGTTGGAGAAAGAACCCGTGAAGGGAACGATCTATATAATGAAATGAAGGAATCCGGTGTTCTTGACAAGACAGCGCTGGTCTATGGACAGATGAATGAACCGCCGGGAGCTCGTATGCGAGTTGGCTTGTCGGGTCTTACCATGGCGGAATATTTCCGTGATCGTGAAGGACAGGATGTTCTATTATTTATCGATAATATTTTCCGCTTTACACAGGCGGGTAGTGAGGTGTCTGCACTTCTAGGGCGTATGCCATCGGCGGTTGGTTATCAACCTACCCTTGCTACAGAGATGGGAGCCTTACAGGAACGTATTACATCTACGAAGCATGGTTCTATTACTTCTGTACAAGCGGTATATGTACCAGCGGATGATTTAACAGACCCAGCACCAGCAACTACTTTCGCACATTTGGATGCAACTACTGTATTAAGTAGAAATATAGCTTCATTGGGTATTTATCCAGCGGTTGATCCATTGGACTCTTCTAGCCGTATACTTTCCCCGGACGTTGTAGGAAAAGAACATTACGAGACTGCTAGAAAGGTACAAAGTATACTACAAAGATACAAGGAATTGCAAGATATTATTGCGATTATGGGTATGGATGAATTAAGTGAAGAAGATAAGCAGATTGTATCTCGTGCAAGAAAGATTCAACGTTTCTTAAGCCAGCCTTTCTCTGTTGCAGAACAGTTTACGGGAATGCAAGGTAAATATGTACCACTGAAGGAAACGATTCGTGGTTTTAAAGAAATTATTGAAGGTAAACATGACGATTTACCAGAATCAGCATTCCTATTCGTAGGAACCATCGACGAGGCGATTGAGAAAGCAAGAAAGGAATAGCCTATGAGCAGTTTTCATCTAAAAATCGTATCATTGGATGGATTGTTTTTCGATGGAGAAGCAAGGCAAGTTTCTCTGCGAACGATCGACGGAGAAGTATCAATTCTAGCAGGGCATATACCATATGTTACAGCAATTGGTGCAGGAGAGTGCAGGGTTTATGTAGAAGGTGCGGATCAAATACGACGAGCAGCTTGTGTTGGCGGAATATTAACAGTAACAAAGGAACAAGTCCTTATTGCTGCAACCACCTTTGAATGGGCTGAAAATATTGACTATGATCGAGCTAAAATTGCTAAAACACAGGCGGAAGGTATTCTATCATCCGCTAATGCTAGCGATCATAGAAAAGAAGTAGCTAGAAATAAACTAACACGAGCAAAAGTACGATTAAAAGTAGTAGATAATAGCAAAGTCCGTTTATAAATTAGATTTATATAAAAAGAGAACCTTAAGGTTCTCTTTTATGCATTCTAGTCTTGTTGTAGCAGTAGAGATATTACATATTGCTATACTGTATAAAATGAGTTATAAATGCATTATGGGAATGATACAACTCGGGAAGTGGCTTCCTTGACTCCCTGAATTGTATCAGGCTTATAAGTTTTAATAAAATATATATTTTAGAAAGGGATGTAAAGAATGCAACGTTTTTGGGAAGATGGGCAGGTTGTTCTGTTTCAGGGAGATTCGATTACAGATTGCGGTAGAAACAGAGATGATGAAAAGAGCTTAGGTAATGGCTATGCCAACAAAATTGTTGAAATTTACAACAACCTGTTTCCTGAACATAATGTAACCTTTATTAATAAAGGAGTATCTGGGGATCGATCGAAGGATTTATTAGAGCGGTATGAGAAAGACATCAGGGATATTTGTCCAGACTTTATATCAATTATGATAGGTATTAATGATGTTTGGAGAAAGTTTGATAGTAATGATCCGACCAGTACCGAGCAATTCAAAGTAAATTATAGGAAGGTGTTAAGTTCTATTAAAAGAGATTGCCCGAATACAAAAATTATGATACTTGAGCCATTTGTGCTGGATACCCTGGAAGACAGAAGACAATGGTATGATACACTTGATCCGGTTATCAGGGCAGTCCGAGATCTCGCACTGGAATATGCAGACTATTATTTACCGGTGGAAGGAATCCTGCATAGCTATCTTAGCAAAGGAATACAGAAAGAGAAGATAGCAGCTGATGGTGTACATCCAACGCAAACAGGTCATGGCATTATCGCCTATGAATATATGAAGTTACTTAACATAATAT
>JAAYSQ010000011.1 GCA_012523925.1 Clostridiales bacterium | reverse complement strand
TTCTTGTCTATGTAAGGAAGAAATTTTTATCATGTACATTATACCATATATTGCTAAAGCGGTGAAGTAAATTCTAGCTCTTAGAAACATTAATATTTGATGCAATTGCCTTAACACTTAATTTTCTATTCCTATATTAATGGCGGATATTTTCATATCCGCCTTGTCATGCAACAATTTCTATTTATCTATATTTAGAGCAATAATCGTAGTTTTAGATATAGTTTCTTGCCTAAGGAAGCATTTTCATAGGTGGTCTTAAATAACTTATCATAGAAATTTATTACTTTCTTTAATTCCTTATTACTGATAATATGTCTACCAAATCGAGCTTTCTGTATGATTTCTATACAGGTCTCAAATTCTTCCTCTCTTAGATAAGGGTAATTTGTCTTAACAAAGTCAATATGATCTTCTAGCCGCTCTCTCCCTTTTAAAAAACCTTTGGTTGAGGATATGACTTTTTCAATCTCTTTATAAATAAACAAGGCCTTTTGATTGCGATTGCTTTTACGAATTTGGCTTTTCTTCACTATAAAAGGGATGATGATTCCGGTGATGATAGACGCCAATACAACTCCAATCACCACAATAAATATCCAAATGGTATTATTCTTGTCACTATCTTTAACTCCAGCCCTATCCTTCTCCCCAACCTTATCCTGTCTAGGAGTAATTGTCGGTTTGGCAATTTCTTCTTCGTCATTTTCCTCTTGCTTGGTGGGAGTCGGTGTAGGCGCTTCCGGCGTAATTATAGGTGCAATCTCTTCCTCATACTGATTCATTTCATCTCCAATCAGCGCCATCCCCTCTACCATATCATCGGTATATTCTATCGCAGAACCCGGTGTGAATTCCACCGGTATCCAACCGCAATTATCAATATAAACCTCTACCCAGGAATGGGCATTATAATCTCTTACAGATAACTCCAGCTGTCTTACACTATAGAAATAATCTGCACTATTTGAATACTCGGTAATCATTTGATCTTCTAGATAATCAGCTTGTACAATCTCGTCCCTGCCAACGGCATACCCTTCTACATATCTTGCCGGAATTCCCATCGCACGCAACATTAGTGTTGCTGCTGAAGCATAATGGGCACAGTATCCCACTTGGTTCTCATAAAGGAAATACTCTACGAAATCTTTATCCTTTGGAAGCTTACCTGGAGAAAGAGAATATTGCGTGTTATCGTTTAAATAATTTTTAGTATACATAATTTTTTCTGAAATACTTTTGAATTCCTTATCAGACTTTTCTAATGAAAACTCTTCCTTTAACCGAATAAGACCATCTTCCGGTAGTAGGGTATACAAATCATAGACATATTTTCGATATTCTTTCTCATATTGGCTATATTCAATCAACTTTTCAGGTAAGTGAGCATCAAAGAATGTAGAGCTTTGATCGCCAATGCTTATATCAAAATAGTAGTCTAATTCATATTGATTACTCTTAACGGTTGGAACCACATACAAATCCTGCTTATACGCTATCTTGTCCAAGGTGTCGTATTTTGTAAAATAAGGTAGATATAGGTGGTTCTTGTTGGCATCTGCATAGGTAATTTTAATAGTCCCTTTTAAAAACTGATACTCTTCCCCCGATCCACCATTGGATTTAGTAGTAGCAATCTGCTCCAATAGCATACTAACCTGATTCATAGGTGAGAACTTTTCTAATGGAATAATTTCTTGCAAGGTCTCATACTTTTTTGCTATCTCTTTGTCGCCTTCCTCCCAACTATCCCCTGT
The DNA here is from genome assembly GCA_012523925.1 of Clostridiales bacterium. Taxonomy (GTDB): domain Bacteria; phylum Bacillota; class Clostridia; order Lachnospirales; family Lachnospiraceae; genus Mobilitalea. Next base: position 3,367 of record JAAYSQ010000011.1, on the reverse strand, counting down.
ATAGACACTACCTACATATCCCTTTAGATAGAGCCCTTCATAAGCGGAAGGAAGCGGTAGCCTTATCCGAAGATGCTCGGAATCAGTAAAGCTTACTTGATCCACTCTACCGAGTTGACCTTCACTTAACCCCCCTGGTGCCACTTTCTTATTTGAAATTTTAAGCTTATCTAGGGAAGCTGTAACATCTTCTATGGATAAATTAAAAAGAAAATCTTGAATTTTATACTTGGCTATTTTTACTTCATTCCTATTGTCATAATCTGTCGGTGAAACCAATAACTTCATTATGAAAAATAGAAGTAAGCAAATTCCACAAAGTATGGTTGCTACTTTCATTCCAATCTTTGTATGCAACTGAGCCTGTGGTGAATCCTTACCATGTTTCCTTGTCCCATTCGTTTTTAATAGGAAAATGACTACCAATATAGTTGTAATAAGATAGATTTCTGAGGGTATTATTCCCACCGAAAAGCTAGCGATTATTGGCATTGTCAAAACTATAAAAGTAATTTTCGTAATTCTTTTACTAACGATTGTAGCTGCAAGTAGCGCTGCAAGAGGAATTACCAATAATATTAGGAATAATGTGATATCCCTTTCTGCAGTAGTATAATCTGCTTTATAATAAAGAAGTTGAATTTCATAATAATCGTTAATTTGATTAATCGCGAGATTCTCTAGGATATAGAATGCATTTTGCAATTTGGGCAGCCTACTATAACCAAATAGCCCATAGAAAAGAATTATAAAAAAAGCTTTTACCAGTCCATAGGAAGGAAAGAGAAAAATAAAATAAAAAACAATACTCGATATTACCATTGCTATATTAAGGTGAAAATAAGACACATGAATAGAAAAGCTCTCTATAAAAATAGATAGAAAACTCCAAGTTCCAAAAATTATAGCCAACAATTGAATTATTCTTAAATAAGTGGGAATACCTAAACTCTCATCACTACCATATTGCTCTGTACCGATTGCGATACCATCCTTTATTCCGCTACTCATATTTCGTCACCGTTTTCTAATTAATCTAAACAATAGTATAGGCATTATGCATACCTCTTCATTTCACAGCACTAGCTACTTAGTATTAAATTCTGTATATCCGATTGTAGGTTATGGATATTAACAAAGGACAGATCGATTCCTAATGCAGTAATTCCTTTGCTATAATCATCCTTTTTCCCCGTTATTTTCTCAATCCCATCATGAATAAGTATAATCCTTTTATCTGCAGCAGGTAACAGGGATAGAGAATCGATCTTTTCATCTTGTATCCCTCCTGTTATATACAATAAATCAGTATATTTTTCCGTCGGATATTGTGCAAGAAAAGTAGTTAGTGTATTCGAATGATTTGAACATGTGAAGGTTTCTAATAAACCATTTACCACTTCATAAAATTCTTTCTCTGTCGTAATCCGAACTCTTCGACAGATGCCTAGGTTTTTATCAAACCAAGCAAAGTAATGATATTGACTTTTTATAAGTAAGGAATAGGATACCGACATGGCACATTCTAGCAAGGAATCAAGGAAAGCTAATATGTCCTTTTTATTTGAATTATCTAGATCAAGGTAAATCAATACTGAACAATTAATTGGATCGCTAAATTCCTTTATCATAAGTTTATTTTGCTTGCTACTAAGCTTCCAATGAATACGTTGAAGTCTATCCCCTTCTCGGTATTCTCGTATTGAGAACACCTCAGAGGAATCATCTCCACTCTTGGTTTGGGAATAATGTTCGCTTTCTACGTATTGTCTGCTCTGATTGGAAATGAAGTCATCCTCTATTTCATAAAAATTGGGTAATACAGCAACTTTAATTGTATCTTCGTATTTCTTTTTTAATGAAAAAAGCTTCAAATAATCATAACAGCGTATTCCGCGAAGAGATATATTCAGTTTCCCTGTATAATCGGATTGTATATTGCATGATACATGGAGTGAGCTTCTCCCGTCAATGGTAACCATTAACTCTTTTTTATGCCATTTTACAGAACATGTATTTTGGTAGACCAAATAAACTTTTAGACCATATATGGGAAATATCGTAGGATTATTGAGCTGAAGCGAGACCGGTATTCTTTCTCCCTTCGAAACTACATGCACAGGGCAGTATAGTTCTGCACTTATCATTCCGTAGCAGATACTAAGTAAGGCAAATAGAACCATTGGAAGAATTAGTACCGTGATAAATATAATTCCCATAACATATTCATTGTATAGAATTGATATAAGGCCTACAAAGACAATAAGAAAAAGATATCGTATTTTATTCATGAACATAGAACTACCGAACCTTTCTATTAATCATAGCTGCTTATTATAATTTGCATTTCTTTATTAAAGAAAGCTTAAACGTGGGTTCGACTTTGAAATAATTCTAGGTGGTCTTACAATACGCAAGATGTCCTCTAGAATGTTGTCCACAGTAATATTATTCACTCTTGCTTTCGGCTTTAGAATAATTCTATGGGATGCAATATCCTTAAAAACATGCTGTACATCTGCAGGAATTACATAATCCCGTTTACCAAGGAATGCCGTCGCCTTTACCATATTCATAAGCGCTAATGATCCTCTAGGGCTAACCCCCAGTTCAATCAAGGGATTCACTCTCGTCTGTTCAACTAATAGCGTTATATATTCGTAAATGGAATCATGCACAAACACATTCTCCACCATACTCTGCATTTTTATAATATCCTCTTTGCAGGCAACCCTTACTACCTGGTCCAAAGGATTAGTATTCTGCCTTTGTTTTAACATATCAATTTCGCTCTTTAAGTCAGGATATCCTATGGTTAACCTAACCATAAATCGGTCTAACTGTGATTCTGGAAGCATCTGAGTACCAACTGAACCAATAGGATTCTGAGTAGCGATTACAACGAAGGGCTTGGGCACCTCTCTTGTTACGCTATCTACAGTTACTTTGCCTTCTTCCATAACCTCTAGTAAGGCCGATTGTGTCTTAGATGAAGTACGATTAATCTCATCTGCAAGAAAAAGGTTACAGATAATTGGACCCGCTTTGTACTGATAGCTCTCTCCGTCCTGACTTAACAAATGAAAACCAACCACATCGGTGGGGAGAACATCCGGTGTAAATTGTAAACGATTGTATTCCAATGCCATTGCCTTAGAAAAGGCCAAAGCCATTGTTGTTTTTCCTACACCCGGGATATCTTCTAAGAGAATATGGCCTTTCGCTAAAATCGCGGATAGGACTTTACTTACTATAATTCTTTTACCAATTACCGCCTTATTTACTTCATCCATTATTTGCATTGCCTTATCATAATATATTTCCATTGTAGCTACCGCCTCTATAGTTATTAATGTTATTGCATTTC